>CAINUX010000001.1 GCA_903853895.1 uncultured beta proteobacterium
AACTGAATCTACGACCATGTCTGGAAGAACAACAAGCGGCGCCACGCGGAGCGCTTCTCGACCTGGGACATGATCCGCAAGTACAACAACGACTACCGGCTGATCTTCGTCGGTGACGCCACGATGAGCCCCTATGAGATCCTGCAACCTGGTGGCAGCGTGGAATACAACAACGAGGAAGCCGGTGCCGAGTGGCTACAACGCCTGATCCACGCTTTTCCCAAATTTGCGTGGATAAACCCCGAGCCACAAGGCGTGTGGCAGTACCGCCAAAGCATCAGCGTGGTGCAACAAATCGTGCACAACCGCATGTACCCGCTGACCCTCAAAGGTCTGGAAGAGGCAATGCGGCATTTGACTAAATAATGTGTTTGCGGGACAGACCTTCAGCTCTGTCCTCAACTGATCAGAGGGCACCCTTACAATCCCCTGCCCCCTCGCCATAGTTCAATGGATAGAACGAGTGCCTCCTAAGTGCTAGATGTAGGTTCGATTCCTACTGGCGGGACCAATTTCGGTGTTGTTCAGTCCCTAGATGCCCAGAAAGGCGGTCCGCTTGAACAATGACGAAGGCGATGAATCCCGCGCTGCGGCGATGGCTGTTCCCAGTGGGCGCGGCTCTAGATTGGTGCGACTGGGATGGATGGCCACGGGCATCGCCGGTGGCATGCTGGCCGAAGGCGCCCGTCAGCTGGCACAGGGCAATCGCCCCAAAGTAAAAGACTTGTTGCTGACACCTGCCAATGCGCGGCGAATGACCGACCAGCTCGCCAAGTTACGTGGCGCGGCCATGAAGGTCGGTCAGCTTTTGTCCATGGAGTCGGGTGACTTGCTGCCGCCCGTCCTATCGGACATCCTGGCCCGACTGAGATCGGACGCCCGCGCCATGCCCAAAGCCCAAGTCAAGGCCGTGCTGGATGCCAATTGGGGCAAGGGCTGGGAAACACAATTTCACCATTTTTCCTTTACTCCATTGGCGGCTGCGTCCATTGGACAGGTCCACCGTGCACAGACCCACGACGGCCGAGACCTGGCCATCAAGATCCAGTACCCAGGGGTGCGTGAGAGCATCGATAGCGATGTCGATAACGTCGCAGGTTTGCTGCGCCTATCCGGACTCTTGCCCAAGGAAATGGATATCAAGCCACTGTTGCGGGACGCCAAGCGCCAGTTGCACGATGAGTCTGATTACCTGAAGGAAGGCGGTTTCTTGCAACGTTATTGTGACCTGTTGGTCGACGCGCCTGCGTTTGCTCTGCCCAAGCTTCACTCCGATCTGACCACCCAAAGTGTCTTGGCCATGGACTACATGGCTGGCGTACCCATTGAATCCTTGATTGACGAACCGCAGGCCGTGCGCAACCGCGTGATGAATCTGCTGTTTGACTTGTTGCTGCGCGAGGCCTTTGAGTTCCGCCTGGTTCAGACCGACCCGAATTTCGCCAACTACCAGTATGACCCCGTCACGGGCCAACTCATTTTGCTGGACTTCGGTGCGACGCGCGTCTACAAGGCCGCGATGGTCAACCACTTCAAGCAACTGATCAAGGGTGCCATGTTGCAAGACCGCGCTGCGATGCGCGCTGCGTGTCTGGCGATCGGCTACTTTGAAGAGTCGACGCAGGACCGCCATGTCCAGGCGGTGCTGGATATTGGAGAGCAGGCGCTGGAGCCCTTCTGCAAAGAAGACGGCTACGACTTTGGAACATCCGACTTGCCCGAACGCATCCGCTCTGGTGTCATCGCGCTGGGAATGGACAAGGAGTTCTGGACCGTCCCCCCAACGGACGCCATGTTGCTGGAGCGAAAATTCGGTGGGCTGTACCTGCTGGCCATCCGGCTCAATGCCCAGGTCAATCTGCGCGCATTGGCCCAGGCGGCACTCTTCCCTCGCAAGCGTCTGCACGACTCGGCATGACGCGCGCCTGCACAGGCGCCCGTTACAGCGGGCCTGGCGAAGTATCCCGCGCTGTGTCGGCGTAGCCCTTGGTTAGTGCCGTCCACCAGGGCGCGTCCATCTCCCCAACCCTACTTTTTGCCGCCTTCTTCTGGCTGGTCACAAAGGCGGCGAGTTTGAGGTCCGCGTCTGTAATATGGTGTAAAAACAGATCCAGGAGGAATGCCCTCCACTTTTCCATGTCGACCGTGTCATGTGCGATCTGTTCCAACAGAAGGCGCATGTGGACTAGCGTGTCGTTGTGGCGTCGCGTGTGCTCCCGGGCAACCGGGTACAGAGTCAACTGCATGAGCTGGTCTTCTTCCCGAAAGTGCAACCGTGTGAAGTGGTACAGGTTTTTCGCTGCGATGGAACGGCTGTCCCTGTCGGGTGCTTTCAGAAAGTCGTTCACCTGATTGAACCATTGCAGATGCTGCGCGTCCATCTGAGCGTTGCCGGTTCGGTAGCTTTCTTTCCAATCGATTCGCACAGACATCCTTTGCAGCAGCTTCCAGTGAACTGGCCATGGGCCATTTTTGAAGCCGTATCTCCATCACCCTTTGATCTAGCACAAAGAAAAATGCCGATAAAGAAGCATAGTTCAATCAGGCGATTGCCTCACGTGAAGCGTGCCCTGTACTCAGGGGTTGACCCGGCTTAAGGCCGGGTTTCTCGTTTCTATGCTATATAAATAGCAGCAAACTATTCATATCCCACGAGGGCTAGTGGCATATTTTGCCGCATGCCCATCAGTAAATACCCAAAATGGGTATTTATGACATCCTAGCGGACGCCAAACAGACGGGCAAAGAATCCGCGCGATGCAATGGTCGTTTGCAACACGGGCGCGTGGGCGGGCGGGTGGGCTGTGGCGTGGCTGGCATGCCATTTGCCGAAGCGCAGGTCGTGGGTCATGATATGGCCGATCAGCCATTTGTTCAGGAAACGGCGCAACTCCTGAATACGATCCTCGGTCCAGGCCTCACCATTGCCCAGGAAATCCGCCACCTGGGCCGCAAACTCCTCATGCAGGCGCAGGTGCTGCTCGAAGGCCGGGTAACCGCTCTTCTCCATCAGCTCCTGCTCATTGGAAAAGTGCGTGACCACATAGTCCAACAACTCTTCCACGGTCTGGTCCACGGAATTCAGATTCAACGCCCGCACCAGAGTGAACAGGTGGCGGTGCTCTTGGTCTACCTGGGACACGCCGATCTTGAATCCATCGCGCCATTCAATGACATAAGGGGCTTTTTTGACTTCCGTCGCTTCCATCATGGGTATTTCCTTATTGAAATACGGAAACTGTACGCCGCAATGCAGCATAGGGTTAATACCAACTCGCGGTTTATACAGCTTCGTTGCGCTACATCAAGTAATTTCCGGTTCGGTAAGGCCGCCCCAAGGTGAAAGGCGGCCCCCTCGGGGCGCCACATACTTCTATCGACCGGCCACCCGCAGGGTCCGGCTGAGCAGCATCACCGGCAACAGCCCAACCAGTACGAGGGCCAGACACGGCAGTGCGGCCTCCCCCAAACGCTCGTCCCGCGCCAACTGGTAGGCCACCACGGCCAGCGTATCGCTGTTGAAGGGGCGCAGCACCAGGGTGGCGGGCAGCTCCTTCATGACATCCACGAACACCAGTAACGCCGCAGCTGCGACCGAGCGACGCAACAGCGGCCAGTGCACGCGCGCCAGCGTCTGCAGGCTAGACGCGCCCAGCATGCGAGCCGAATCGTCCAGACTGTTCGGCAGGCGTGCATAGCCGCTTTGCAGCGCCTGCAGGGCCACCGCGCAAAAGCGCACCAGGTAGGCCCAGACAATCCCCACGGCGGTCGCGGTGACCCAGTAGCCCACTTGCCAGTCCGGCGCCCAGGCTTGCACCCAGCCGACCGGCAATAGCAGGCCCACCACCACCACGGCACCCGGTATCGCGTAGCCCAGGCTAGCCAGTTGCGCCGCCGCACGCACCGCCCAGTGGCTGCTGCGCCGCACGTTGAACGCCAGCACCAGGGCCACCGCCACGGCCAGCGCTGCGGTAATGGCGCCCAGACGCACACTGTTGAAGGCCCATTCACCAAAGCGCGACCACGGCAGCGCGGCCCAGTCTGCGGTCAGGGGCCGCAGCATGAACAGCACCGGCAGCACAAAGCCCATCAGAACAGGAGTAGCGCACACGAACCAAACCGCCACTCGCTGGCGCCCCTGCAGCGGCACCGCTTGAGCGTCACCGCTCCCGGATCGCGCACCCTTGATCACGGCAAAACGCATACGGTGCTGGGCCCGGTGCTCCAACTTCAGCAGCAGCGCCACCAGCACCAGCAGCATGGTGGCCAGTTGGGCAGCTGCGATGCGGTTGTCCATGGACAACCAGGCCTTGTAGATGCCGGCTGTAAAGGTCTGGATGCCAAAGTAGCTCGACACGCCGTAGTCGGCCAGCGTCTCCATCAGCGCCAGCGCAATGCCGGCAGCCACGGCCGGGCGCGCCAGGGGCAGGGCCACCTCGCGCATGCGCCGGCGCAGGGGAGCGCCCATCAGGCGTGCCGCCTCCATCAGGTGCACGGTGCGCTCCCCCAGCGCCGTGCGCGCCAGCAGATAGACATAAGGGTAGAGTGCGAAGGTGAACACCCAGGCCGCCCCCGCCACGTTGCGCACTTCGGGAAACACGCGGCCCTGCACGCCCAGCGCGCCGCGCAACAGGGTCTGCAAGGGGCCACTGAATTGCAGGAAATCGGTATAGGCATAGGCCACCACGTAGGCGGGCATGGCCAAGGGCAGCAACAGCGCCCATTCAAAGAATCGGCGCCCGGGAAACTCAAACAGCGTCACCGCCACAGCCGTCGACAACCCCACCAGCGCCACGCCCACCGTCACCATCCCGCACAGCAGCAGGGTGGTGCCCACATAGTCCGGCAGCACCGTGGAGGCCATTTCCCGCAGAATGGCCATGGCCTGGCCCGACGCGTCGCCCATCGGCAGCCATGCGGCCAGCACCGCCAGCACCGGCAGCATCAGGGCGGCGATCAGCAGCAGCAAAGCCCAACGGGACAGGATGGAGGGGGTAAAAGAGTGGTGCATGGCGGCCAATGGCCCAGGCTAAATGAGAATTGTAATCATCTAAAATCAGCCGCATGTTCCTCAAAGTCTCGCAATTGCACGTCCAATACCCCGGCAGAAGCCGGGCTGCCGTGCATGACGTCAGCTTTGGCCTGCGCGCCGGTGACATCGGCGTACTGATTGGGCCCTCGGGCTGCGGCAAGACCACGCTACTGCGTGCGGTGGCCGGCCTGGAGCGCGTCGGCGGTGGGCACATCGCGCTGGGCGGTCACACCGTCAGCGGCGTCGGTACCCACATGCCCGCCGAAAAGCGCCGCATCGGCATGGTGTTTCAGGATTACGCACTGTTCCCCCATCTGGATGTGCGGCGCAATGTTGCCTTCGGCATCCACGACTGGCCCAGCGAACAGCGCGCAGCCCGCGTCAGCGAGGTGCTGGATTGGGTCGGCCTGAGCGACACCCAGCATCGCTATCCGCACGAACTCTCGGGTGGTCAGCAACAACGCGTGGCCCTGGCACGCGCGCTGGCACCCAAGCCGCAATTGCTGTTGCTGGACGAGCCATTCTCCAACCTGGACGTGGACCTGCGCGAGCGACTTGCCCACGAAGTGCGGAGCATTCTGAAAGCCGCTGGAGCCACCGCGCTGTTTGTGACCCACGACCAGCTCGAAGCGTTTGCGATTGGCGACATGATTGGCGTCATGCACGAAGGCGCGCTGCACCAGTGGGACGATGCCTACTCGCTATACCACCGCCCGGCCACGCGTTTCGTGGCGGAGTTCATTGGCCACGGCGTGTTTGCACCGGCGACCCTGGTGCAGGTGGACGGCCAGACCGTGGTGCAAACGCCCCTGGGGGAGTTAAGCAACGTCGCCGAATGCCCGCTCCCCTCTGCCTTTGCGTCCGGCCTGTGCGACGTGCTGCTGCGGGCTGATGACATCGTGCACGACGACGATGCGCCGGTGAAAGCAGCAATTCTGCGCAAGGCGTTTCGTGGGTCAGAATTCTTGTACACGCTGCGCCTGGCCGGCGGGCAAACGGTGCAGGCCCATGTGCCCAGCCACCACGACCACCGCCTGGGCGAGTGGATTGGCATACGCGCCCAAGTGGATCATGTGGTGACGTTCAAGCGCGAGGGTTAGGAGCGCCAGTCGGATATCCTTATTGCTACGGAAGTGAACAAACCTGGAGAACCGCATGACAATCATCGTAGCCTACGCACCCCGCCCCGAAGGGCAAACCGCTTTGTTCAAGGGTATCGAGATAGCCAGGCGCCGCAATGAGCACCTGCTGGTGGTCAATGCCACACCGGGCAGCGGCGAGGACGCTGCCATGGCCACCGCACAGGATGTCGAACGCATTGAGCGCCTACTGGACGAACCGGGCCTGAACGCCGAATTCAAACAATTTGGTCGCGGCAAGAACGCCGTGGAAGAAATTGAGGCACTGGTGGCAAGTTTGCCGGTCTCGTTGCTGGTGATTGGCCTGCGCAAGCGTTCACCGCTTGGAAAGCTCATCATGGGCAGCGTTGCCCAAGAGTTGCTATTGACGATCCCCTGCCCCATTTTGGCGGTCAAGGCTGAACATTAGGCAGTTGGCTCAGGTCTGCAATTTGCTGGCCGTTGCCCTGCTGACTACGGGCTGCGCAGACACAGCCTACCTTATTGGATCGGCCACCGGCCATCTCAAGATACTGAAGGCAGCGCAGCCGGTGGACTACTGGCTGACCGAAGACAGCACACCCCCGGCACTCAAGCAGCGCCTGTTGCTGGCGCAGGACATTCGACGCTTTGCCGTTAGTAACCTGCAACTGCCCGACAACGCCAGTTACCAACGCTACGCTCAACTACCACGGCGTGCCGTGGTGTGGAATGTGGTGGGTGCCCCAGCCTATTCCCTGACACTCAAGACCTGGTGCTTTCCGGTGGCGGGTTGTGTGGGCTACCGCGGCTACTTTGACGAGCAGGATGCGAAACTGGAGGCACAGGCCCTGCGCGCGCAAGGACTGGAGGCCAGCGTCTATGGCGTGCCCGCCTATTCCACACTAGGCTGGATGAACTGGCTGGGCGGCGACCCTTTGCTCAGCACCTTCATCCAGTATCCGCAAGGTGAACTGGCGCGCATGATCTTTCACGAGCTGGCGCACCAAGTGGTCTATGTCAAGGATGACACGGCATTCAACGAGTCGTATGCAACGGCGGTGGAGCGCCTGGGTAGTGCGGCTTGGCTGGCCAGCCAGGCCAACCCCGCCGTGCAAGCTGAATATGCCACCTTCGACGCCAGGCGGCAGGCTTTTCGCGCTCTTACGGCCAACACCCGCCAGCAGCTCAAGGAGATTTATGCGGAGCACGACAACAGCGGCAGCGACGGCGGCCAACCACCCGAAGCGGGTGGGCAAGCAGCTAGAAAGGCGGCCGCCTACGCCGAGTTCCGTCGGGCCTATGCGCAACTCAAGCAAGACTGGGGTGGCCAAGGGCCCTATGACGCATGGGTCGCCAATGCCAACAACGCCGCCTTTGGCGCATTGGCGGCGTATGACGATTGGGTGACGGCCTTTGAGGCGTTATTCAACCGCCAGCCCGGTGACTGGCGGGCACTTCATGCAGCGGTGCGACAACTCGCAGAGTTACCGCGCGCCGAAAGAACGCGGCGCTTGCAACAGCTGCTGGCAGAAAAGCCGTCTCCGCCCTAGAACCTGTCGTTCCGCCCGGTGGGCAGGTGTGGCGACGCGCCTGAACTGCAACGCCACCGCCTGGATGAGCAAGACCCGAGAGTGCCGCGTCAGCCGCCTTGCGCTGCGATTAGTTAGCCGAGATTTCCTTTGGGAACGGCCAGTTGACAATGCCGCCCCAGACGAAGACATGCTTGTACCCGTCGGCAAGCATCTTCTCGCCGGCTGTGGGTGATCGCCTGCCGCCTAGGCAATAGAGCACAAGGTACTTGTCTTTTGCAGGTGGATCCTTGATGTCTGCGGTCAAACCACCAGGGATGTTGATAGCTGTGGGAATGTGCCCCGCTGCATACTCGTCGGGTGGCCGCACATCGACGATGACAATGCGCGGGTCCTTGCTTTCGATGACGTCCCGCAAGCCCTCGGGCGTACTGATTTTTTTCCCCAGACCCTCGGGAAAAGTGTCTATTTGAGGCCATGCCAGCCGGCTAAGCGGCAGTAGCAACAGCAAAGCAATGAATGAAGATCTCTTCATGGTGTCTGCCTCGATAACGCTCACAAACAGACGGCGTCCCTCTTCTTTTTAGCCATTTGGCGGCCAGAAAACATTGCGGTAGATCAAGGGGCTCGCTCTGATCGGCTTGGCACCCCGTAAATCCGTTTGATCAGATCGAAACCCGCGCCGACAGTGCACCAAATCGCGTGTGATCACTCGCGCGACCGGTAACCAAATCACCAGTTGATGCAGGTGCAAGCCGACAGTCAAACGTCTGCGCACTGCCGCGCGCCTTAGCTAGCCATGGACAAAAGGTTATTTTCAGAGGGGCCGCTAACCCCGAAGACTGGCAATGGTTTCTCGCAGGTCCGCCGCCCAGGCGCGCCGGTCGCGTCCTTGCGCCCGCTCGGGCGTCCCAAACTGCACCACGGCCTGCACGTTGCGCGCGCGCAGCGTGCGCCACAGCGATTGCCACAGGGTGTCATCGCCCACATAGCACGGGGCAAAACTGATCGCACCGGTCTGTCCGTCCATGAACTGCAAGGCCACCGGCTGCACCGGCGCATCGGCCGAGATGGCGGCCTGTAGCAAGTTGGCATGAAACGGCAACAGAGCTGAGCCATCGCCGGTCGTACCTTCCGGAAAAATGGCCAATACATCGCCGTCACGCAGGCACTGCGCCATCTGATGGACCACGCGCATGGCATCGCGGCGGGATTCACGGGTGATGTACAGCGTGTCGGCGGCATTTGCCAGCGTGGACACCAGAGGCCATCGGGCGATCTCGTCCTTGGAGACAAAGCGGCAATGGCGGGTCGCGTGCACCACGACTATGTCGATCCAGGAAATATGGTTGGCCGCCAGCAGCATGGGGCCAGCCACAGGTGGCGTACCCTTAACTACTAATTTAATAGCAATACAGTCAAGCATTTCGAGGGCCCAGACCTGAACCCGTGCATGCCTTTGCTCAGGCGCCAGGCGCGGAAAGACCGTGAGTATGGTCCAAACACCACCCAGGATGTGCATTGCTACGGCGGCCAAGCGCCAGCAGGCAACGATTCGGCTCAACGCTGTACCCCATCCCGAGCGCGTTCCAACCTGGCCACCGACTCAGGCACGGTATGCAACATGCCCGCCCACCAAAGTGGTACGTACTCGCCCGGGGAGTTCGTAACCCCCAAACGGCGTATGGTGGCCCTGGCTGCGTAGGGCTGAGGCTTCGACAGTCCAGGCGGCATTCGGGTCAAAGACACAGATATCCGCTACCCCTCCCACGAACAGGCGCCCAGCGCTATCCGCCAAGGGCCCCAGCGCCAACCCGGCCACTGACGCCGGCCGGTGGGTCACCACGCCCAAGGCTTGGTGCAGGGGTATTCCGCTGTCCTGTGCCCACTTGTACGCCAGGCAGAGCAGCAATTCCAGGCCCGTGGCACCCGGCTCGGCCTCCGCAAATGGGAGCGCCTTGGCGTCTTCGTCCACCGGCGTGTGGTCCGATACCAGCGCGTCAATCGTGCCGTCGGCCAGACCGGCGCGCAGGGCGTCACGGTCGCGCTGCTGGCGCAGCGGCGGGTTCAGGCGCATACGGCTGTCGAAGTAGCCCATGTCCACATCGGTCAGGTGCAGGGAGTTGATGCTCACATCGCAGGTTATCGGTAGGCCCTCCGCCTTGGCCTGGCGCACCAGCGCCACGCCCGCCGCGCTGCTCAGGCGGCACAGGTGCACGCGTGCTTGCGTAGCGCGCACCAGCTCGAAAATAGTGTGCAGTGCAATGGTCTCGGCCGCCACCGGTACGCCACTCAAACCCATCCGAGTGGCCAATGGGCCGCTGGCCGCCACCCCCTTGCCCAGGTGCAGTTCCTGCGGGCGCAGCCACACCGTGTAGCCAAAGGTACTGGCATATTGCAAGGCGCGCAGCATGACCTGGGTGTTGGCCAAAGGAACTTCAGCCTGGCTAAAACCAATGCAGCCGGCTTGGGTCAGGTGCAGCATCTCGGTGAGCACCTCGCCCTCCAGGTTGCGGGTCAGCGCACCCAGCGGGAACAGACGGGCCAGCTTCAGCAACTCGGCGCGGTGGCGCAGCATCTCGACCAGACCGGCTTCGTCCAGCACCGGTTCGGTATCGGGTGGGCAGATCACGCTTGTCACGCCACCAGCCACTGCGGCCTCCATTTCGGAAGCCAGCATGCCCGCGTGCTCCTGGCCTGGTTCGCGCAGGCGCACCGCCAGATCGACCAGGCCCGGCATCACGAGGCAGCCGGTGGCGTCGATGGTGGTATCGGGTGCGAAGTCAGATGATATGTTTTTGATAGCAACAATCTCAGATCCGACGAGGGCTAGATCGGCATTCTCGTCATAGCCACTGGCGGGGTCGATGACCTGGCCGCCTTTGATCAGTGTTTTCTTTGTCATCATTTGCTGCCTCGGGAATCAGCCTCGTTGCCGGACACTATGCTCATAACGGCCATGCGCACAGCGATGCCGAAGGTTACCTGCGGCAGGATTACGCTTTGCTTGCCATCGACTACCGCGGAGTCGATCTCGACCCCGCGGTTGATCGGACCGGGGTGCATGACGATGGCGTCCGGCTTGGCCAGCAGCAGCTTTTCTGGGGTCAGGCCGTAGCTCTTGAAGAACTCGTGCATCGAGGGCAGCAACGCGCCACTCATGCGTTCGTTTTGCAGGCGCAGCATGATGATGACGTCGCAGTCTCTGATGCCCTCTTCCAGTGTGTGGCAGACCCGCACGCCCATTTGTGCCAGATCCGATGGCACCAGGGTCTTGGGGCCGACCACGCGCACCTCGGCACAGCCCAAGGTAGTCAATGCATGGATGTCGGAGCGTGCAACGCGCGAGTGAAGCACGTCGCCAACGATGGCCACGGTGAGGTTGGAGAAATCTTTCTTGAAGTGCCGGATGGTGAACATGTCCAGCAAGCCCTGTGTGGGGTGGGCGTGGCGGCCGTCACCGGCGTTGATCACGTGCACATGGGGCGCCACATGCTGGGCGATCAGGTAGGGCGCGCCGGATTCGCTGTGGCGCACCACGAACATGTCGGCGGCCATGGCACTGAGGTTTGCGATCGTGTCCAGCAGCGACTCGCCCTTGGAGGCCGAGGAGCGCGCGATGTCCAGGTTGATCACGTCGGCCGACAGGCGCTTGGCCGCGATCTCGAAGGTGGTGCGGGTGCGGGTCGAATTCTCGAAGAACAGGTTAAACACGCTCTTGCCGCGCAACAGCGGGACCTTCTTCACCTCGCGGTCGTTGACCGAGACGAAGTTGGCCGCGGTGTCCAGGATGTGGGTCAGTATGCTCTTGGGCAGGCCTTCGACCGACAACAGGTGCACCAGTTCGCCGTGCTGGTTGAGTTGGGGGTTGCGTTTGTAGAGCATGTCAGACGTCTTTCACATCAAAACTGAAGACGCCTGCTTCGCTACGCGCCAGGGCCAAGGATTGGTTTGCCGCGAGCGTGACGCGGGCCGCAGCAAAGTCGGCCTGCACTGGCAGCTCGCGCCCACCGCGGTCCACCAGAACGGCCAGTTTCACGCTGGCCGGGCGGCCATAGTCAAACAGTTCGTTGATGACAGCGCGCAGCGTGCGCCCGGTGTAGAGCACGTCGTCCAGGATCAGGATATCGGCGCCATTCACATCAAACGGCAGCACGGTCTGGCCGCCACTCGACAAGCCGCGCTGGGCAAAGTCATCGCGGTGCATGGCCGATGAAATCTTGCCGGCTTGGCCCGGCAGATGCATGTCCTTTTGCAGTCGCTCGGCCAGCCATGCGCCACCCGACGTGATCCCTACCAGGCGGGTATTCGTCGAACCAATCAGTTGTACGCCCCGTAGCAATTCACGGTACAGCGCCTCCGCGTCCAGTGCCAATGTACTCACGGCAAACTCCTCAAAAACTGTTCCAAAATAATGCAGGCCGAAGCGGCGTCGGCGTCTTTGGCACCTGAGGACAACGCCTCTGTTGTGCTGTAGCGTTCGTCCACTTCAAACACGGGGAGCTTGAATCGCCCATGCAACTGGCGGCCAAATTTCTGGGCCCGTGCCGTGTTCTCGTGGGGCGCGCCATCGGGGTGGTAAGGCACACCAATGACCAGCGCGTCCGGTTGCCACTCTTTGAGGTGTTTTTCGATCAACGCAAAACGGGCATCGCCTTCGGCCTTAACCGAGCCGACCGGCTGGGCGGTGCGCAACAGACGGTTGCCGACGGCAACGCCAGTTCGTTTCATTCCAAAATCAATCGCCAGGAAGGTATTCAATGCGGCCGACACCGGCATCGCTTGTGTGGTGGCTGGCACCTCACTCACTGGGTAACCTCCGTGCTGCGCACTGCACAGCGAGCGCCTTCGGGCGGCCGGGCGACGCTCATGCGTGGCCCACCTGTGACGAAATCATCCAGGCCTGCAGGCCCAGCAAGGCCAGCGCCTTGTCGTAACGCTCTTCAACCGGGGTGTCAAAAATGACAGTCTGGTCGGCATCGACGGTCAGCCAGCTGTTTTCGCCCAACTCCGTTTCCAGTTGGCCTTCGCCCCAGGCCGAATAGCCCAGCGACACCAGCACGCGACGGGGACCCGAGCCGCTGGATAGGGCTTCGAGCACATCCTTGGAGGTGGTCATCTCCAGGCCGCCAGGAATGGCCATGGTGGACGCATACAAAGCCTGTTCCGGCTGGTCATCGGCCGGAAAGACCGACTCGTGCAACACGAAACCCCGTTCAATCTGCACTGGTCCGCCCTGGAACACGGGCGTGTCGGTCAGGTCCTGGCGCTTCAGCGGCAGGTCGACCTTGCCGAACAAGGCCGCCATTTTGAGATCTGCGGGTTTGTTGATGACCAGGCCCAACGCGCCGCGTGCAGTGTGCTCACAGACATACACGACGCTTTTGGAAAAAATTGCATCTTCCAGTCCGGGCATTGCAATCAGGAAGTGATTCGTGAGGTTGATGGGTGCAGAATCGCCGGACATTCATTGATTTTAACGGCTGCCATGCGAAAAGAATTTGACACGGGTCTGGTATGGTTTCGCCGGGACCTGCGCGCACACGACAACACGGCTCTGAGTGCGGCCCTGCAACGCTGCTCCCGGGTGCATTGCGTGTTTATTTTTGACCGCGCGATCCTGGACGAGCTGCCCCGCGCGGACCGCCGAGTGGAGTTCATCCGGGAAGCGCTGGTCGAGTTGGACGCCAATTTGCGATTGATGGCAGGCAAACCGCTGGCAGGGCTCATCGTTCAGCACGGCTTCGCAACGGATTGCATTCCCCAACTAGCGTGTGCGCTGGGCGCACAGGCGGTTTTTGCGGCCCACGACTACGAACCCCTGTCCATCGCGCGCGACACCGCGGTCAACAACACTATGGTCGCCCATGGCACGACACTTATCACCGTCAAAGACCATGTGATTTTTGAGCGCCGGGAGGTATTGACGCAGACCGGCAAGCCTTATGGGGTCTTCACCCCCTACAAGCGTGCCTGGCTGGCCCGGCTGGGCGATACGCCGCCCTCGCAGCATGCCTATGAGCCCGACGCGCAGACATTGGCCGAGCGCCCAACGGCTTATGTCGAAGCGGTTCCGTCATTGAGCAGCATGGGCTTTTCAGCCACAAATCTTCATGCCCTGGGCATTGGCGGAGGAGCCCAAAGGGCGAGTCTGTTGGTGGACGACTTTTGGGAGCGCATGGACCAGTATGAGGAAACGCGCAACTTCCCTTCAGTCAAAGGCCCCAGCTATCTCAGTGTGCATTTGCGCTTCGGTACCGTCTCGATCCGTCAATTGGTGTCGCTCGCCTTGCAACGACATCTGGACGGCAGCGCTGGCGCGTCCGTCTGGTTGGGGGAACTGGTATGGCGGGACTTCTACTTTCAGGTGTTGGCCAACTTCCCCTTTGTGGCAGACGGTGCGTTCAAACCCGAATACAACCAGATCGTGTGGGAACACGGTGCGCACGCCGAGACACTGTATGCGGCCTGGTGCCAGGGTAAAACCGGCTACCCACTAGTTGATGCGGCCATGGCCCAACTGAACCAGACGGGTTACATGCACAACCGGCTGCGCATGGTGGCCGGCAGTTTTCTGGTCAAGCACCTGGGGATCGACTGGCGCTGGGGCGAGCGCTATTTTGCAGAGAAGCTCAACGACTTTGACCTGTCGGCGAACAATGGGGGCTGGCAATGGGTCAGTTCCAGCGGCTGCGATGCCCAGCCCTACTTTCGCATTTTCAACCCGATCAGCCAGAGCGAGAAGTTCGACGCGCAAGGCAAGTTCATCAAGCGCTACGTGCCACAACTTGCAGGGCTGGATGCGAGTCTGATTCACGCTCCGTGGCGTGCCAAACCGATTGATTTGTCCGCCGCCGGAGTGACTCTCGGGCACAACTACCCCATGCCTATCGTTGACCATGCCCAAGCAAGAGCGCAGACACTGGAACGCTACGCGGTGGTCCGCAAAGGCCTTCAGGCCTCCACGTCGGACGTGCAGTAGCTGCGCACCAAGCCCAGCAGTTCCTCTTCCGAGTAGGGCTTGCCCAGATAGTGGTCGACGCCAAGCTCCTTGGCGTGTTCACGGTGTTTACCGGCAATGCGGGACGTGATCATGATGATGGGCAGGTCGCGCAGACGGGCATCCCCGCGGATGTTGCGGGCCAAATCAAATCCGTCCATCCGTGGCATTTCGATGTCGGACAACACCACCGTAGGCTTTTCTTCCTGGAGCTTCTCAAGAGCATCCAGACCGTCGGAAGCGAGTGCTACACGGTAGCCCTCCCGCTTGAGCAAACGCTGGGTGACTCGACGGACGGTGATCGAGTCATCGACCACCAGAATCAATGGCACTTGATTGACGACGCTTAGCGGAGTGGCCTGCGCGTTTGCAAAGCTGCCGCCTGCCTCCGCCGACGCAACCACCACCGATTTGTGCAACTGCCGGGCCTGCTCACCGTACACGGCAGCCAGCGCCACCGGGTTGTAAATCAACGCGACCGCACCCGATGCCAGAACCGATACACCCGCCAAGCCAGGCAGTTGCGCCAGCTGTGGGCCCAGGTTCTTGACCACGACTTCTCGGTTGCCCAACACTTCATCCACATGCAGAGCCAGCCGCTGACCGGCGCTTCGAAAAACGGCCACAGACCGTGTCTTGGTGGGCGGCTCGGTACTGTGTGCCGATACCTGCAGCAAAGCACCTGCCCAGAAGAATGGCAGCACTTGCCCGGCCATGTCAAAGCCTTCCGCCTGATACGCCTGCTCCAGGACGGCTGCGGGTGTGCGCAAAACGGTCTCGACCAGTCCCGACGGAACACCAATGGTGAAATCGCCAACACGCAGCATCACGACCTGTGTCACTGCTGTGGTCAAAGGCAGAATCACCTTGAATGTTGTTCCGTGACCCTGCTCGGTCGCGGTCTCGATACGCCCACCGAGCGCATTCACTTCAGAGCGCACCACGTCCATGCCGATACCACGTCCGGCCAATTCGGTCACCTGGTCGGCGGTCGAGAAGCCGGGCGTGAAGATCAGATTGGCTGCATCGCTCTCACTGAGCGCCTGATCCGCCGCCAGCACACCATTGGCAATCGCCTTGGCGCGAATCTTGTCCAGATGCAATCCACCACCATCGTCACTGAAAGCGACGGACACGTCATTGCTTTCCTGGCTGACGCGAATGGTGATTGTCCCGGCAGCGGGCTTGCCCGCTTCAACACGTTCGGCAGCACTTTCAATACCGTGCGCCACCGAGTTGCGCAGCATGTGCTCGAACGCAGGGCCCATGCGATCCAGAACGCCGCGGTCCATTTCAATGGAGCCACCGGTAATGTCGAGCTTGACCTGCTTGCCGGAGTCCTTGGCGGCCTGACGAACGACACCATACAGGCGCTCGGAAATGCTCTCGAACTCCACCATGCGGGTACGCAGCAAGTCGCGTTGCAGCTCCCGCGCCTGGCGGCCTTGCGCAATCAAGTCGTCTTCTGCACCTTCGACCGAACGTTGCAAGTTGCGCTGCACGGTTGCCACGTCGTGCACGGATTCAGCCATCATGCGGGTCAATTCCTGCACCCGGGTAAACCGGTCGAACTCGAGCGGATCGAACGCCTGTGCCGAATCTTTGGTCTGAGCCAATCGCGACTGCATTTGCGATTCGGACTGCAATTCCACGTCGCGCAACTGATTGCGCAGGCGCTCCAGATTGCCGCTCAAATCGCCGAGCGAAGAGCGCAATTGAGTCAAGCGCGCCTCCATGCGGGCACGGGAAATCATCACCTCGCCCGCCTGATTCACCAAACGGTCAAGCAGCTGAGAACGCACCCGGACCGATTGATTAGCCGGTTGACGCACGGCAGTAACAGCAGCCAAGCCGCGCGGCAGGATCTTGACCGGCACCCCGGCCGTTGCGGGGACTGGCGCCGCGGCATCCACTGCTGTCGCCGCAGTCAGTGCAGCCGCAACAGGCACCTCTTCCTCAACCGGTGCCGCACCCAAATTGCCGAAAGTGTCTTGCAATGCGTCAAATCGGGTCAACAGCGGCTCGAGCTGGACCGACTGCAATTGCTCGGACCCCATCTGCTCAATACTCGACTCCATCCGATGGGACATTTCGCCCAATCGCATGGCGCCTGCCAATCGCGCGCTCCCTTTCAAGGTATGCAACACGCGCAGGACTTCGTTACGAGCCTTCAGGTTGTCCGGTACCGCAACCCACTGGCGCAAAGCATTGCCAAGCTTCGGCATCAAATCTATCGCCTCTTCTTCAAAAATCGGGAAGAGGTCTTCGTCCAAATGGTCGACCGCGTCAATCTCATCGTCATCGTGTGCTTGGGCAACGCTGAGCGGAGCTGCAACCACTGACAAGGGCGCAGGCGACGGCAAGTCCGCTGTCACAAACGCGGGCATCTCAACAGGTGGCGCGATCGACTCGAGGTCCTCGTCGTCCAGGTTGGCCATATCGTCGTCCAGTGCATCAGCAATGGAGTCCATCGTCGGCGCTGGAAACTCGGTCTCGATAATCGTATGCAATGCCGCCAAAACGGTTGCATCGGATTCCTTGAGGAAACCCGCAGCAAATTGGTGCAACAGCCGACGGATGTCTTCCGCCGCGTTCGAGAATACTTCGGCTTGCGCGGGTGTTCCCTGGCGGTGCAACTGAACATGCTGCAAAGCCTGCTCGAGCGCACGCGCCATTTCAGACAAAGCCACAAAACCGACCGTCGCGGAACTACCGAGCAACGAGTGCGCCAGCGAAACGAGCGAATCCGGCAACGGACGCTGCAACTCCATGGCCCACTCACTCAACTCAATCTGCAACCGCCTGGACCACTCATCGGCTTCATTGAGGTATACGTTGTACAGTGGAATGCTCAGGCGCAAGTGTCCAATGACCTTGACTTGTTCCTCTGCCTCTTCCACCACGTCGGGGGTCGCCAACTCTGCTTCATCCAGCGGAGCTTCCAGTACGGGTACATCGTCCAGATCCTGCGGCGCTGGCTCTACAGCCAACTCGGCAACAGAAACTGGCTCTGGCTCTGGCTCTGGCTCTGGCTCTGGCTCTGGCTCTGGCTCTGGCTCTGGCAAATGATCTTCGACTACCGCGAGAAGCTCCACGTCATGTGGCTCTGCAGTTTCGATCTGCACCGATTCCAAAGGTTGTGGCTGAAAGGCAAGATCAATATCTGCCAGCTGCAAGGGCGCGGCAGCAGCTTCATGCGCTGCCTCCAAAGCAGTTGCGTCCTCAGGCGTTGGCGTCACTTCAACAGGTTTATCACCAAAATCAAAATCACCAAAGTCAATTTCGGTGACCTCGGTAGTCCCTTGGAACGCTTGCGCTGGTTCCTGGGTGCCATCACGGGTAAAGGCCTGCGTGGTCTCGAATCCAAAGGTCTGGGTAGCCGCAAAATCGGGGTGACTCTCTGCGACGGAGCCCTCGGAACCAGCCACGCTGTGCGCCTCGGCAGTCGCGTCGAACTCCTGCTGCACCGACACGACCGGTTCGGTAGCGGTACTGCCATCCGACGCGCTTGGCGTACGCAAGGGAATCCACTTGCCATCCAGACGCAGGGAGTCCGACGATTTGCGGAAGTCCTGCGCGTTCCAGTCTGCATCTCTATGCGCAGCAATGTCCGCCACCCAGCGACCGAATGCCTGCATGGCGGTACTGGCTGCCGTGATCAGCTCATCGCTGGCCGGGCGCTGTTCGGCCAGCCAATTGTTGAACAACTGCTCAAATGACCACGCAGCCTCGCCAAAGTCGTTGAGTCCGACCATACGTGAACTGCCCTTGAGCGTATGGAACGCACGGCGAAGCGTGGTTTGTTCGGCCAAATTGGAGGGGTCCTCCTCCAGGGCTTTGGCTGCAACCAGCCCATTCTGTACAACTTCGCCGGCTTCTTCCAGAAAGATGTCAATCAGCTCGGCCTCGTCATCGGAGAGATCTTCCGTCGACGATGTGCTTGGCGGAACAACCACTGCGGGTGAAGACACGGGACTCGCGGACGCCGCAGGAGCTTGCGACGGTACCTCAGATATGGGAGCAACAACCACAGGGGTAACTGTAGTCAGCTGCGCCGCAGTCACCTCTGGTGTCACCTCAGTTGCGGCCCGTTCACGCCCCATCAGCGGCTTGAATTCGCCAGCTTCTTCGTCATAAACAAACAGCTTCTTGGCCAACGCGCGTTGATAGCTCAGCATGTCGATGAGAAAGCCCATCGCACCGAGGCTATTGCCCAGCTTCTCAAAAATGCCACGCCGTGCAGTCGCTTCATCAATGTCGTCCACCAGGAACTGCTCAACACTCGACCGCATGCGCAGTGCAGCCAGAGACGGCTGGTCCAATCCCAAAACAGAAAATACACCCCGCATTTGAGCCAATTGACTGGGCACTTCCCGCAAAGGTGCCTTGTCCTGGGGATTTCTAAAGAACTGGTCCAGCGACTTCTCTACGTCTGCCAAAGACGTGCGCAATTCATCGACCACGCTGCCCATGGTCTGGCGATCACTGACCCGGCGATAGAGCTCTTCCATCCAGGACTCAAGAGGCTCAGGCTGTCCGCCAGCGCACACATGATCCAGTCGCATGGCCAGTCGCGCACTGCGCTCAGCCATATTGGACTCAGTGGGGTCAAGGTCATCGTACGCGGCCTCCAGATACAGGATCGCTGTGGCCACCTCCATGGCAACCGGAGCCACGGGCGCCGCGCCTGAGCGCACCGTTGTGTCGATAGCGCGCGTCAGCGCCTTTCCCAACTCGCCGCTCTCCGGGTGCAACTTGACCACTGATTCGGCAACTACGCCAAACTGCTCAGCCACCACCTTGAGGCGGTTGGTATCACCGCCGGCCAGGGCCGACCAGGTCTCCGCAGCAGTCGCAATACGCTTGCGTGCCAGCACCATAAGGGCTGGATCAAAGCGCCCAAACTGCTCGGTTTCATACTGGACTGGCTTGGCCCGCTCCAGCCCATAGGTGGACCGCACCGCATTGAGCGCTGGTGCACTCTGATCAGCGTCCGGGACCGAAAGTGAACAAAAGAAGACTAGATCGTGCGCCAGCCGATCTGAAATGCTCAGATCACCACGTGAAAGTGATGTGTATTGCCGCAGTACCCGTGATGCGGCGCGCTTGGTATATACATCCGCTGGGCACAGGCCCATGGCCACACCTTGGAAAAATGCCGAGCAGATGGCCCAGAAGGTTCTGGGCTCTAACGCCGTTTGCCCGGCTGCAAGACCTGCACACAGGTCGCTCATGCGTCTGGCTGACTTCGCGTCGCCTGTTCGCATGACGCGCAAAACCGCCTGATCCATCTGCCCACGCAGGCCTGCGGTGAACGACAGAGCAGTGACATCGGGCTGCAAGGGCACGTCGAGCCAACGCCACTCAACCGGCCACAAATCCGCTGGATGCGCACGATCTCCGCCAGCCAACTCCAATACCGCACGGTACTGCGGAAACAACGCCACCGACGACGCGGTCTTACCTTTGAGCACACCTTCAAGGTATTCGGTCAGGGCAAAACTTGCGCGCTCAACGCGGTTCGCAGCTTCTTCACTGCACAGCTCCGGCCTTTGCACAAATTTCTGAGCCAAGCCTTCCATGGCACGCAACATCTTGGCGGGCGCGCCCAATCCAACCATCTCCAGTGCACCGACCGCCTGATGCAATTGCTGCCGGGCAATGCGCAGATGGCTGGCATCAAGCTCGGCCAAATTGGAACCGCGAGCCAACTCTGCATCACGCACAAAACGGCGAAGTGCCTTGGTAGCACCGTCCAAAGACTTGCGAAGTTCATCCAGCACCCATGCCAATGGGCCCAGATCACTGACCGCCAGTTCATGGACGCCGGGAGCGGCAGAATTCGATGACATGGGTTCGGGCTCTCCTGGGATCTCTGTTCTGAATGGACGCTCGGAGGTCCGCTATCAGCTGATTTTGAAACGCGAAACCGACTGGCGCAGCTCTTCTGCCATGCGAGAGAGTTCACGCACCTGGGTCGCAGTGACCCGTGTACCTTCTCCAGTCTGCTCGGTTACCGCAAAAATGTGCTGAATATTGTCGGCCACCACGTTAGCCAGACCGGCTTCACGAGACGCTGAACTGGAAATCTGCTCAATCAAGTCGGCAACCTGGCGTGACACGCGGTCAATCTCGGTCAGCGCAGTACCCGCGTTGTCGGACAGTTTGGCTCCTTCAACCACACCCTGCGTAGAACGCTCCATAGCGCCGATCGCGTCCTGTGTGTCAGTCTGAATCGCCTTCACCAGCGCAGAGATTTGGCGCGTTGCATCGGCCGAACGCTCAGCCAGTCGCTGCACCTCTTCCGCAACCACGGAGAAGCCACGGCCCGCTTCACCGGCGGACGCCGCTTGGATAGCGGCATTCAACGCCAAAACGTTGGTCTGTTCGGTAATGTCCGAGATCAGCTCGGTAATTTCACCAATCTCCTGCGACGACTCTCCCAGCCGCTTGATGCGTTTGGAGGTTTCCTGGATCTGGTCGCGAATCGAATTCATACCGCCGATGGCGTCCTGCACCGCCTTTAGGCCCGACTCTGCGGCCAACAATGACTGGCGAGCTACAGTGGCAGACTCCTGCGCCTGCACAGACACTTCGTTAATACGTCCTGCCATATCCACAACGGATCGGCCCGTTTCCCGAATTTCGTGCAACTGCTCGTTAGAAGCCGCCAGCAGCTCGGTGGACGTAGCATCCACGTCGGCCGTAGTTTGCGCAACCCGGGACGCAGTGCTTTGCACGTTGGACACCAAGGATCGCAACTCTTCCACCGTGTAGTTCACCGAGTCGGCGATGGCTCCGGTAATGTCTTCGGTAACCGTGGCCTCTTGCGTCAAATCGCCTTCAGCCACTGTTTGCAGTTCATTCATCAGGCGCAAAATAGCGGCCTGATTGGCGTCATTGACGCGTTTGGCTTCGTGTTCCTGACGCTCGGCTTCAACGCGCTGGTCTTCAGCAACCACCTGGCGCCGACGGCTGTCTTGGAGCTGCACGTAGGACAATCCACCCGCACAAGCCAAAGCAAAAGCAGCTGCCAGCACCAGCACCGCAAAGGCCGCACCTCCGATACCGGTCTGGCCCGACAACTCGGTTTGAACTTCTTCGAGGTTGCGACGC
The DNA here is from genome assembly GCA_903853895.1 of uncultured beta proteobacterium. Lineage (GTDB taxonomy): Bacteria > Pseudomonadota > Gammaproteobacteria > Burkholderiales > Burkholderiaceae_C > Allorhodoferax. Next base: position 21,778 of record CAINUX010000001.1, read on the forward strand.
AAAGGCTCGCTGTCCGCAATAATTGCGTCCTGCGCTTCACGGGCAGACACCAGGCCTTGCAAGTTGCCCAAGATGGCACTGGCCTGCACCCGAGTCTCTTCGTACATCTTGATCAACGCATCCAGCTGTTCACGCGTTCCAGCATCTTTGGAAGCCGTCAAACGCAGTTCCTGGCTACCCGACAGTAGACCCTGTGAAATTTCCTTAAAAGTATTCAAGTCCTTGCCCAACAGGAAAACAGCCTCCGGACTCACGCCTTCAGCCGTCAAGAACTCATTCGAAGATTTTCCAATCCGCTGGGTCAACATCACCAACTGACCCACCGCGGAAATCTCCACCGAGGGCGCGTTCTGTTGCAGCTTCATCGCCAGAATGGCTTCAGCAATTTCCAGCAAATCGGAAGACTGCCGATTGATCAGGCGCAGCGCCGAACCGATCTGGGTAAGAATTTTTTGCTGCCCCATAACAGCCTTGGCGCTCTTCTCGGCACGGTCCACCAAGGGCATGATCTTTTCCAGCTCATGCGCATAGGCATCACCGAGAGATTTCAATTTCAATGCATCATCACCGGACTGCAAGCCCCGGGTCGTTTTGGACAATACATCCGCACTATCCGACACGTCCGGGAAGGCCTGGGCACTACCCACCACCGCCTGTGACACTGATTTTGCAAGCCGCTGCGACTGCATTAGCGCCTGACCGGTAGCTCCCAGTTGCTGCGCTACTTTGTCAGATTGATTGAGCGCGAAGACCGTGACCGCACCCAACACCAAGAGCGAAGCGCCTCCCAGAAAAAACAGCGTCCGCTGTTGTTGCACCACCGTTCGACTTCCCAAGCCGGGAATAGAGACCAAATCGCCGGTATCCGCTTTCGGCGCATTCACTTCTATATCCGCCTCTTTCAATGGCGGACCGAACTTTATCGCGGCAGGAACCTCGTCCTCCTGAACCGTCTCTCCACCCACCGCGCTTGATGAGTCTTCTGGCATGGCCAGACTCAGGCGGGAATCCAGCTCGGACTCCGACGTTTTTTTGGCAAAAATGTTTTTAAATTTATCGACGACGGACATGGTAAAGCCTTACGGAGAGGTCTAAGCGCTGATGCTCAAAAATTGGGGGGTTTGGGACAAGATACGCAAATCGATTTCCTGCCACTGCTCACCGGCAGCGTCCAGGAATTGGTTACCAAAGTAAGGCGGAGCGCCTGCATCCGCAGGTGACGACGAAGCGAACGCATCCGCGCCACGCAGACCCAACAAGCCATCGACCTGAAGCGCACAGTTCACCTCAAGTGCAACATTGAGGGTCACCACGCTGGGTTCTTGCGCTGCAGGCTCAGTGCGCAATGTGCCCGTGTCGACGGAAATAAAGCCGGCAAGGTCAACTACCCCATACAGGCCGCCGCGGATATTGATGACCCCCCGAAACCAGTCCCGCGCATAGGGCACAGACTGTAAACTGGTCAAAGGAAAAATTTCACCGGACTGGCCCAAGGGGAACAGGAGATTCTTGCCGCCAACCCGCAGGGCAAGCCACGCCACCGACATCCCTTCCAGACGGGCTGCCTGTAGACGACTAGCGAGCCGGGCCTGGAGTTCTCTAAGTGCTTCGCGATTTGCCATGGGATCAGAAAATCAGCCCAATGCCTTGATCTTGGCAAATAGCTCGGCAGCATCCACCGGCTTGGTAATGTAGTCGCGCGCTCCTTGGCGCATACCCCAGACGCGGTCTGTCTCCAGATTCTTGCTGGTGCAGATGAAAATCGGAATATCGGTGTATTCTGGCGTGCGATTGATAGCACGGGTCAGCTGAAAGCCGTTCTGGCCTGGCATTACGACATCCATCAAAATCAGATCCGGCTTTTCTTCGGTCAATCGCTTAAAAGCTTCGTCTGCATTTTCTGCCGAACGCACGACAAAACCGTTCTTTTGCAGCAGATCCGTCAGGAACATGATCTCCGTTTTTGAATCGTCAACGATGAGTACTTTATTTATTGCCATCAACTAGCTCCTTGCATAACGGTTCCGAATTGCCGCACGGCTTGCAGCAACTGATCTTTGGTAAACGGTTTGGTCAAATAATCCTGCGCACCGACCATACGACCGCGCGCCTTGTCAAAAACCCCGTCCTTGGACGATAACATCACCACCGGGACGCCAGAATACTTGGCATTGCGTTTGATGATCGCGCAGGTCTGGTAGCCATCCAGCCGGGGCATCAGGATGTCACAAAAAATCAGCTGCGGCTGGTAATCATTGACCTTGGCAAGCGCGTCAAAACCGTCCTCGGCCAACATCACTTCATGTCCTCCCTGCTTGAGGAAAATTTCGGCGCTACGGCGAATGGTGTTGCTGTCGTCAATGACCAGAACTCTGACAGTGTTGGCTGCGGTACTCAAAAGGCGTTGCTCCTGATCATGTATGTTCTTCTACGGACAAACCAAGCGATTCACTCGCTGCGTATTCAAAGCTGAACCATCTCAAAATCTTCTTTGCGCGCACCGCATTCAGGGCACGTCCAGTTCATCGGTACATTGGCCCAATGTGTACCGGGCGCGATTCCATGATCAGGGGCTCCTGCCGCCTCGTCATAAATCCAGCCGCAAATCAGGCACATCCACGTTTTTGTATCGCTCACAGCTTAAAGGGCCTTCGAATAGAATGCAAGGATTGTATCGAAGCAGCATTGGCAAAATGCCTCTCGCGAGCCCAAACCTTGCCATTCTGTCTGATGACAAACCCTAAGACAGGCCCCCTGATGACGGCACTTCTCGACTCCAGCAGCGACCTAGAATCTGACGACGAAGGGCCGGCTGCCTGCGTCCTAGTCTTCAATGCCAATGACCCCAGCGGCGCGGGCGGTCTCACTGCCGATGTGACCGCCGTTGCCTCCGTGGGCGCCCATGCGCTGCCCATCCTGACCGGCAGCTACGCCCGTGACACTGCTGAGGTGTACGACCACTTCTGTATGGATGACGAAGCCGTTACCGAGCAGGCGCGCGCCATACTCGAGGACGTACCGGTCCTGGTCATCAAGGTCGGATTTGTGGGTTCGCCCGAGAACCTGAGCGCCGTCGCCGAACTGGCATCCGACTACTCGGACATCCCGCTCGTCGCCTACATGCCCGACCTTTCATGGTGGCAGGAAGACAAGATTGATATTTACCAGGACGCCCATACCGAGCTCGTACTGCCGCTAACCACCGTGTTGGTTGGAAACCACAGCACCCTGTGCCGATGGCTGCTGCCCGACTGGAGCGGGGAGCGCAGCCCCTCGGCGCGCGATATCGCCCGCGCGGCCAACGCGTACGGCGTGCCCTACACCCTGGTGACCGGGATCCCCTTGCCGGACCAATTCATCGACAACGTCCTGTGCAGCCCGACTGCCGTGCTGTGCAGCAACAAGTTCGAACGCTTCGAAGCCGTATTTGCCGGAGCCGGTGATACGCTGTCGGCGGCACTGGCGGCCTTAATTGCCTGTGGTACCGAGCTCTCCGAATCCGCTACCGAGGCATTGAGCTACCTGGACCGTTGCCTCGAGAGCGGCTTCAGGCCCGGTATGGGCAATGTGTTACCGGATCGCCTGTTTTGGGCACACCCCGAAACCGACGACGAAGAACCCCAAGAATCCTCTTTTGAAATTTCGCCCAATGACACCCGACACTGACCGCAACCTGCAACTGTTCCAACGCGCCCAAAAGGTCATCCCGGGCGGCGTCAACTCCCCCGTGCGCGCATTCAAGGCGGTCGGGGGCACGCCACGCTTTGTGTCCCGTGCTGAGGGATCCTATTTCTGGGACGCCAACGGCAAACGCTATATTGATTACATCGGCTCGTGGGGTCCAATGATCCTCGGGCACGGCCACCCTGTCGTGGTCGATGCGGTGCGCAAGGCTGCTCTGGAAGGCTTTTCTTTTGGCGCCCCGACCGAGCGTGAAGTGGAACTGGCCGAAGAAATCCTCAGTCTCGTGCCCAGTATGGACATGGTGCGGCTGGTCAGCTCCGGCACCGAGGCCGGAATGAGCGCCATTCGCCTGGCCCGCGGAGCCACCGGGCGCAGCAAGATCCTCAAATTTGAAGGCTGCTACCACGGCCACGCTGATGCACTACTGGTCAAGGCAGGCTCGGGGCTGGCGACATTCGGCAACCCCACCAGCGCTGGCGTACCGGCCGAAGTGGTGCAACACACGCTGGTGCTGGAGTACAACAATATCCAGCAACTCGAGGAAGCCTTTGCCCTGCACGGCCCCGAGTTGGCCTGCCTGATGATTGAGCCGATCGCCGGCAACATGAACTTTGTGCGCGCCTCGGTGCCCTTCATGCAGCGCTGCCGTGAGCTGTGTACGCAATACGGCGCGCTATTTGTGTTCGATGAGGTCATGACCGGCTTTCGCGTCGCACTGGGTGGCGCCCAAAGCGTGTACGCCAAGTCCATCCCGGGATTTGAGCCCGACATCACAGTAATGGGTAAGGTCATTGGCGGGGGCATGCCACTGGCAGCCTTTGGTGGCAAGCGCGCCGTGATGGAGCAGTTGGCACCGCTGGGACCGGTCTACCAGGCCGGCACGCTGTCGGGCAATCCGGTCGCCACCGCATGCGGACTCGCCACCCTGCGCGAAATTCGCCGCCCCGGTTTCTACGAGGCACTGGGCGCCAAGACGCAAAGACTCATGGCTGGGCTGAAGGGCGCGGCGGACAAAGCTGGCGTTCCCTTCTGCGTGGACAGTGAAGGCGGCATGTTCGGATTCTTCCTGTTTGACGCCTTGCCGCAAAACTACGCCAAGGTCATGACCACCGACAACAAGCGCTTCAACACGCTGTTCCATGGCATGCTCGACCGCGGTGTGTACTTTGCGCCAGCGCTGTATGAGGCCGGGTTCATGAGCGCGGCACACACCGATGCCGATATTGCGTATTCCGTGCGTGCGGCGGAAGAAGTTTTTAAGTTGCTATAAATTGGATAGCAATAAGCCAAGCATTCTAGAGGGCTGTCGACTAATTTCATTCACGGTGTTTTGATGACCCCCGCCAGTCAGGCGCTTTGTACAAGGCGCGCGGCGCGTCGTCAATCCGCGTAGTTCTCTGGAAAGAAGTGGCGCTCGATCAGCTCGATCAGGATGTGCAAGACCTTGATATGCAGTTCCTGGACCCGATCCGCGAAGGCGCCTCCCGCTGTGCAGACATAGACCGAGCTGAGCGGCTCCAGCCACTCACTGGGGCGCCCGCTCAGGATGATGACGCGCATGCCGATCGCCCTGGCAGTTTCCGCCGCGCGGATGATGTTCTTGCTGGTGCCGCTGGTACTCAAGGCCAGCAGACAGTCTTCGGGTCGCCCGTGGGCTTCGATGTAGCGTGAAAAAACTTGGTCATAGCCGTGGTCGTTGCCAACGCAGGTCAAATGCCCCGCATCACTGATGGCGGTCGCGGGTAGGGCCAGTCTGTCCTTGCGGTAGCGGCCCGTCAGCTCTTCCGCAAAATGCATGGCATCGCACATGGAACCGCCGTTGCCACACGCATACACGCGGCCCTTGGCCTCGAACGTGGTGATCAGCAGTTGCGCCGCTTGTTCCACGGTCGCCAGTGCGGCTGGGTTGGCCAACAAAGCTGCCAGCGCGGAAGAGGCTTCTTGCAGGCTGGAGGTGATGTGATTTTGCATGGAGGGATTATCCTTTTCTAAAGATCCCCACAGCAAGCGCTGCTACAAAGACACGGCAAGCAAGCTGGGTTTGTATAGGCAGGTGGCGCAGGCCGGCAGTCCGGGTGTCCCTACGCCGGCCCCGATTCGCGGTTGCCACAGAGCGCGCGCACCAACCACCGCGTTAACGAATCAACATCAGAGACCCGAAGCTGCCGCCCGCGAGGTGGGCCAGAGTAGGGATGCCCGGTCTGTCGGCCCGCCTACACGCTGGCACAAAAAGACTTCGCACACCAACCAGTTGCTACAAAAACAATAGCCACCCAGACACATTTCACGAGGGCTAGCAGCCAAAAAGACTCAATGCCGGAAGTGTCGAACCCCGGAGAACACCATGGCCACGCCGCGCTCGTTGGCCGCAGCGATCACCTCATCGTCACGCATGGAGCCACCAGGCTGGATGACACAGGTGGCACCCGCGTCGACCACCACGTCCAGGCCGTCACGGAAGGGGAAGAAGGCGTCGCTGGCCACGACCGTTCCTGCCAGAGACAGGTTGGCATGGCCAGCCTTGATGCTGGCAATGCGGGCCGAGTCCAGGCGACTCATCTGGCCGGCGCCCACACCCATGGTCATGCCGCCCTTGCAGAAGACGATGGCGTTGGACTTGACGAACTTGGCCACCTTCCACGCGAACAACAGGTCGTTCATTTCTTCGGCAGTCGGTTGCTTGGTGGTAACGACTCTCAGGTCGCTCAAAGCCAGCGCGTGGTTGTCGGCGGTCTGCAGCAGGATGCCGGAGCCTATGCGTTTCATGTCCATTGCGTTTCGGCCGTTGTCCCAATCAGTGGCACCACCCTTAGGCAAGTCAATCTGCAAAATGCGCACGTTGACCTTGGTCTTGAACACGGCCAGCGCTTCGGGGGTAAAGCTGGGCGCCATCAGCACCTCGACAAACTGCTTTGCAATTTGCTGGGCTGCGGCTTCGTCCAGCTCGGTGTTCAGCGCGATGATGCCGCCGAAGGCCGAGGTGGGGTCGGTCTGGAACGCCTTGCTGTAGGTCTCCAGCGCATTGGCACCCACCGCCACGCCGCAGGGATTGGCGTGCTTGACGATGACACAGGCTGGGGTGTTGAAGCCCTTGACGCACTCCCACGCAGCGTCGGCGTCGGCGATATTGTTGTAGCTCAGCTCTTTGCCTTGCAGCTGCTTGGCCGTAACCAGCGAGCCGGGTTCGGGGTACAGATCGCGGTACAGCGCGGCGCTCTGGTGCGAGTTCTCGCCATAGCGCAGGTCCTGCACCTTGACGAAGCGGCCGTTGCTCTGGCCGGGGAACAAATCCAGCGTGGGTGCGGCGTCACCGGCGGGCACCGTGTCGCCGATCTGGATCGCGGACAAGTAGTCGCTGATCGCGCCGTCGTATTGGCTGATGCGGTTGAAGGCTGCAATCGACAGGCCCAGCTTGGTCTTGTCGGACACGCGGCCAGCGGCTTTGAGTTCGTCAATCACGGTGGCGTATTGCGACGCGTCGGTCAGTACCGCCACGTCTTTCCAGTTCTTGGCGGCGCTGCGCACCATGGCCGGACCGCCAATGTCGATGTTTTCGATCGCATCTTCCAGCGTGCAGCCGGCCTTGGCGACGGTGGACTCAAACGGATACAGGTTCACCACCAGCACGTCGATGGTGTCGATGGCGTGCTCAGCTAGTGCAGCCATGTGGGCCGGCACATCGCGGCGCGCCAGCAGACCGCCATGCACTCGGGGGTGCAGGGTCTTGACGCGGCCGTCCAGCATTTCGGGAAAGCCCGTCATCTCGGCCACTTCGGTCACGGGCAGGCCTTTGTCGGCCAGCAGCTTGGCGGTGCCGCCCGTGGACAGCAGCTTGATGCCTTGTGCATGCAGGGCTTGCGCGAGTTCGACGATGCCGGTTTTGTCAGAGACAGAAAGTAGTGCGTTCATTGGGAAAAGCGGACAGAGTTAATAAAAGGGGAGGTGGTGTCGGTCAGCCAATCACAATGGACGACCGGGCACTCAATCGATCAGGCGGTGTTCGAGTAACTTTTTGCGTAGCGTGTTGCGGTTCAGGCCCAGCCACTGGGCCGCCTTGGACTGGTTGTGGTCGGCCTGTGCCATGACCACTTCCAGCAAGGGCTTTTCGACCGCCCGCACCAGCATCTCGTGCATGCCGCCAGGTTCGGTGCCACGCAGGTCACGGAAATACCCCTCCAGACTGGTGCGCACACAGTCTTCAATGAGCTTCTTGCTCATGTCGCAGTTTCCATCATGTTTCGTCCCTTCGTGTCGACCGTCACTCCCACAGCGGGAATTCGGTCCATTTGTTCGTTCAACTGGTCCAAAAATTGTGCGACCGCCGTGATCTGCGCAGCACTGTCTTCCAGCGCATTCATGCGCGCGCGAAACGCTTCGCCGCCGGGCAGTTCACGCACATACCAGCCGATGTGCTTGCGCGCGGAGCGCACGCCGATGAATTCTCCGTACAGGCTGTAGTGGTCGTGTAAATGCTCGACCAGCAGGCGCTTGACTTCACTGACAAGCGGCGGGGCGAGCGGTGTGCCCGTAGCCAAAAAATGCCCTATCTCGCGGAAGATCCAGGGTCGACCCTGGGCGGCTCGGCCAATCATGATGGCATCCGCCCCGGTGGCCCGCAGCACGGCACGGGCCTTCTCGGGAGTAGTGATGTCGCCATTGGCGACGACGGGAACCTTGACTGCGGCCTTGACCGCGGCCACGGTGTCGTACTCGGCCTGGCCCTTGTAACCCTGTTCACGCGTTCGGCCGTGCACCGCCAGCATTTGCACACCCGCGGACTCGAACGCCTTGGCCAGCACGACCGCATTCTTGTGCGTCTGGCACCACCCGGTGCGCATTTTCAGGGTCACCGGCACCCGGTGTGGCACGCAGGCGGCGACCACGGCTTCGACGATGGACAGGGCCAGCGCTTCGTCCTGCATCAGGGCGGAGCCGGCCCATTTGTTGCACACCTTCTTGGCCGGGCAGCCCATGTTGATGTCAATGATTTGCGCGCCACGTTCGATGTTGTAAACCGCCGCATCGGCCATCATCTGCGCCTCGGTGCCGGCAATCTGCACGGCAATGGGCCCGGGCTCGCCGTCGTGGTTGGCACGCCGCGATGTCTTCAGGGTATCCCACAGGTCGCGCCGGGAGGTCACCATCTCGCTGACCGCATAGCCCGCCCCCAGGCGCTTGCACAGTTGGCGGAAAGGCCGGTCCGTCACACCCGCCATGGGTGCAACAAACAGGGAATTCGCCATAGCGAAGTGGCCGATATGCATGCGGTAGTCGAATGGGATTGGGGTGGGGAGTAGCAAGCCGGGACGCGTGTCGGAAGCTATTCTAGCTGCCCAAAATTTCAGCAATTGAAATCTTTACACGATTTGGTCCACTGCGCATGCGTTGGCTGATCTACCGCAACGCCTACACTGTCAACATGCCCGCGTGGATCGAACATTTACTTACCTTGCTGTCACTGCCCCACTACGGCCTGAGCACTGTGTTTCTGGTCTCGTTCATCTCCGCCACGCTGATCCCGCTGGGGTCCGAGCCCGTGGTCTATGGCGTCATCCACCTCAACCCGGACATGTTCTGGCCCGTGGTGCTGGTGGCCACCGCCGGCAACACACTGGGTGGCGCGGTGGACTGGTGGATGGGCTATGGCGCCCACAAGGTGGCGGACAAATACAGCCATTCGTCCCACCACGCCCGCGCCTTGGACTGGCTGAAAAAACTGGGTCCCAAGGCCTGCCTGCTGGCGTGGTTGCCGTTGGTGGGAGATCCGCTGTGCGCCGTGGCAGGCTGGCTCAAGCTGCCGTTCTGGCCCTGCCTGGTCTATATGGCGATTGGCAAATTTGCCCGCTACGTGACCATGACGGCCGCGGCGATCGGAGCCTTTGCTTTGTTCTAGATAGCTGCAAACACAAGCCCAAGCTGATTGGCGCTTTTTTTCCACACGTTGCCAGAGACTCCCCAGAAGTGACCGTCTCGATCGCTGGCTGACTCAACCCACAATGCCTTCGCTACAAATGCTCCAACTTTTGTCTGCGATCACCGACACGCTAAGCCGTTGTTTTTAATCGGTATTTTCTGGGTCCATCAATACGCGTCGGCAAATAGCGACACCTGACGGCGGCTAACAGATGCTCGTACGTTGATTTCATTGAGTTTATTTGTGGCACGGATCTTGGGTATAGGTCTGCTCCTCAACCAGGCATTCGCAAGAAACATAGGCAATGAACTGACAGGAATTCCAGCCAGGTGATAGGCCACTGGGGTACCGGGTTGGCAGTTGCAATGGCATGACCGGTTTGAGGCAGTTAACACAATTAAGGTAAACCACAATGAAATCGAAAAAATTAGGGGCCATGTTGATGGCATTTGCAGCAACCGTCAGGATGTTAGCAATGCCCGCAAAAGCCAAATTGCCCGGCCGTGACATCAACGGGCAAGCGGTCGCGAATAACAGTGCGATCTTTTTGTAGGAATATTCTGAAAAATATTTAAAAAAACACTCTGCTGGCTGCACAGATAAGCGATAAAAACGAGTTACACGGTGCAGCGTTTTCGCAACAATTTCAAGTAGTACAGCATCGCATCAATCTGATAGCAAGTGATGACATGTTCGTTGCTGCACTGACCATGAAACGCATTTTCCCAATCTCACATATTCAATCAAAAGTGAACATTCATATGAACTTCTTCAAAAAATTAATGCTAGTTGCTGTTGCTTCTTGCGCCTTTTCCGGGAACGCGAGCGCGGTCACCGTTTCCGGCATATTCGGCGCAGGGGGGTATGGCGTGATCGGCTTCAATACAGCTGGTGCTGTGGTTGACATGCAGTACAACAGTGGCATCTTCGATTCTTGGTTTTCCTTGTTCAACAGCAGCGGTGCACACATCATCTCCAGCGATGACGAGAATTTTGGCAATGACAACTGGTCTCACAAATCACACTTGACTCAGAATCTGGCCGCCGGCAACTACAGCCTCCTGGTTTCCTATTGCTGTCAAGCGGGCTTTGCAATGGATGATGGCACATCGGCGCCTACTGATGGGTTCAATAATGGCAACTACCTTGGGATTGGTAGCGCAATAACGCTTTTGGGTTTGCAAGCTCATCTGGATAACTATGATGGTTTAGGAATTCCTTCGGGTGCGGAGTACAACGTAACGATTACCAATGCCGAAATCGGCACCAATGATGTCCCAGAGCCAACTTCGCTCGCGCTTTTGGCCTTAGGGTTTGCGGGACTTGCCGTGGCGCGACGGAAGCAGTCTGCCTGATCCAATTGAGAATCAAGCTACAACGGGGGCTCTGGCTCCCGCTTTCCATTCTTGAGTTGCTTCTTCCGAGAGGATCGCTCAGCGTTTTACTCACGTTGCGGCCTGCACTCTCTCGTTGCCACCAGAGTGTTGTTCGCAGCAGCGCTGTTTGGCCTCGGGGCTGTTCGCCGGCATGCGACAGCTGGGGCTACTGGGAATCTGTTGTCGAATGCAAGAAGGCCTGTAGACCTTACCGGTATTGCGTGAGACGCTACTGAATCAATAGCGTTTGGCGCAACGGCAGTACCACCGTGAAGGTCGTGCCCTGGCCCAGTTCGGATGCGACGGAGATGCGCCCGCCATGCAGTTCGACGGCGCGTTGCACGATAGACAGGCCGAGCCCGGTACCCGAGATCTTGCCGCTGTTGCTGGCCCGGAAAAAGGTTTCGAACAGACGGGGGATATCCTGCTGCGGCAGACCAATACCGCTGTCCACCACCTGAAACTCGACTTCTTGCGTGCGGACAGTGGCTTCAAAGCGCACCAAACCGCCTTCGGGTGAGTACTTGATGGCGTTGGACAGCAGATTGCCAAAGATGTGTCGAAACCAACGTTCGTCAATGTCCGCCAGACACAGCGCATCTGCGATGCGCATTGCAATGGGGTGCGCTGCTGACGCAGACTGATCGGCAAAGCCACGTTGGACCTCCTCGACAATCGATTCGCACAACGGCCCGAGTGCGTGTGCCGATGGCTTGAACTGCGAGACACCGGCCTCGGTCACGCCAATCAGCAGTACGTCCTCCAGCATGTTTTTCATGCGGTGCACGGCATCGCTGATGAACGCGAAGCAGCTCTCGCGCTCCTCATCGGCCATGCGCGGGCCGTAGAGCTTCAGCAAATCCGAGGAAGAAAGGACAGTGGCCAGCGGCGTGCGGAACTCGTGCGACGCCATGGACACAAAGCGCGACTTGAGGTCTGCCAGCTCGCGTTGCCGGGCCAATGATTCCGCAATTTCCAGCCCTGCCTGGACGCGCTGCGTAATGTCGCGAACGAAAAAACTGCATTCGAACTGGCCGCGCACACGCATGGACGTGACCGATAGCTCGATGGGGAATTCAGTGCCATCCCGCCGGGTCGCCATAGTCTCCATGCGGGGCGTATTCTTCTGAGCCATTTGCTGGCGCGCGATCGTGGCGCCCACTTCGTCACGGAACCGTGCCGGGAACAGCATCGCAAAGATGTCTTTGCCCAAGGCCTCGTCCAGCGTCCAACCAAAGCTGAGGACGGCCTGATGGTTCCAGTTGTGGATGCGCCCCTGGCTGTCGGTCAGCACGATGGCATCTTGTGCGTTTTCCAGCACGGCGTGGTAGGCCTCGTTGGCCTGCTCCAGCAGATCGGCGCGCTCGGCATGGGCTTCGGCCAGTTGCCGCTGGTGCAGTTCTTCAGCACGTGCCCGCTGCGTCTCGTGGGTGATCTGCATGGCGACCGCGCGGTTGCTGGCTTCCCGGCTGTGGGTCACTTCCCGGGCGGCAATGGCTTGTTTTGCCAACTCGAAGGCCCGTGCGGTGTCACCCACATTGGCGTGGGCCTGTGCCACCACTTCCAGCAGATCACCGGGGACGGTGTAGTCCTCCATCGTTGCGGCCGCTTCCAGTGCTTGTTGCAGATAGTGCAGTGGCGCGTTTGCGGCGCACATGCCGGGTGGAGGGGGCAGCGAGTACCGCGCGTGGATGTCGGCCAGGACCCGCAAGGCGTCGATCTGGTGAATGGCGTCCGACCGCGCCGCCGCCAACGCGGCGTGTGCCTTGGCCAGCGCGGCTTGCGGTTGCTCCAATTCCAATAGTGCCTTTGCTTGACCGCGCAAGGCGTTGCACAGCATATCCGCTGCCCCGAGCGCGTTCGCGCGCTGCGCCAGTAATTGAAAGCTCGCCAGTGCGTCGGTGTATTGGTGACAGCTCAGATCCACATCCGCCAGATAGCGCAGCGCAACTGCATAGTTACGGGAGGCCGCCTGTTGCGCCATCAGCGCCATCGCCTCGCGCAGCAGCGTACGGGCGGCGTCAAAGCGCTGCAACTCGCGCAAGGTCCCGGCGGTTTGCAGCAGTGCGACGCCCATGGCGCCCGGCCAGCCGTGGGGTCGGGCCAAATCCAGCCCGCGCTGCATCCAGTCGAGTGCGGCGTGGTGGTCGTTGAGATTGTTGAATCCAACACCGAGGTTGGTGGCGGCGACGACCGCCCGCCGGATTTGCCCCGTGGCCAGCGCCTGCGCGTAGGTGATGCCGTAGTGCTGGATGGATTCGACGTGTTTGCTGCTCTGTCCGGCAGCAGCGGCAAAAAAACCATTTACCCAGGAGGCCGCCGCCGGGTGCATATCGGCGGTTCCACCCGCAAACCGCGCGGCCCATTTCTTTTGGGCGGCGCCAACATCTTGGTACACCGCCCGGAAGGCGAGCGCAGCGTGGGCCACCGTAACCCGCACGGGGTCGTGGCTCTGGGCTGCGGCTGCGGCGGCCTCCAGTTCGGCATCCTGGCGCACGGCATCGCCTTGCCCGCTCGCAATGAGGTACTGCAACCAGTGCACGTCGGCACTGCCGATGGCATCACGGCATGCAGCAAAGTCAAGCAAGGCCCTCGCACCCAGGATGGCACTTGCGTCCAGCTCGCCAGACAGGAACTTCGCCTCGCCGCGAATCAACATCAGCCGTGCCTGGAAGCGGCGCCGCGTGGTTTCGTCGGCCAAGCGGGTGGGCACGCAGGAGTCAGTGTCCAGGCTCGTTTGTGCTTCATCCGCCAGTGCCAGCGCGCGCTGGGTATCGCGCTGGCGCATCTGCCAGGCCAGTGCAATCATTGCGGGCAGGCGCTCGGGCCACTTCGCCGCAGCAAGGGATGCTTCCAGCAGCGCGACCGCATCGTCAGTGGCAAAGAATTCCAGGATGGGGAGTTGGGGATCCGACATGGTGAACCATGGTACCAAGACGCAGTATCCTCCCGGCAAAAGTGCCAAACGGCGCCCGGAGGTGCCATTTTGGCAAAAGAGCATTTGCTAAATCGGGCTATAGCCCTCGTGTAGTATACGGATATTGCTCCTAAATCAGGAGCAATCTTCGCGTCTTACAGATCAAGCGTTGATTCAAACCGCGTCAAAGACGCTATGCTGCACACAGTTTCCCCATCCGCAGAGCATCTACCCGACACGTGGATGCCTGCTCAATTTGACTGCTATATATGGCACGTATCCTGATCGTAGACGATGACCCTGCATTGCTGCGACTGCTTTCGCTGCGGCTGCACTACGAAGGGCATACCACCATAGAAGCAGACAGTGGGACGACGGCCCTGGCAAAGCTTGATCTTGAACTGCCGAACATCATGATCACCGACCTGCGCATGCCGGGTATGGACGGGCTGCAGTTGTTCGAAGCCGTGCACCGGCGTTTCCCTTTGCTTCCGGTTTTGATGCTGACCGCCAACGGCACCATCCCTGACGCAGTGCATGCGATGCAGCGCGGCGTCTTTGGCTACATCACCAAGCCCTTTGAAGGCGTGGACCTGATGCGCGAAGTGGACCGGGCCCTCGAAGTCTCGTCGGCGCTGGGCGCTGATATGCCTGGGGACGACGCCGGTGAATCCTGGCGGGAAGCCATCATCACGCGCAGTCCGCGGATGGAGAAATTGCTGTCCGAAGCGCGGTTGATTTCGCAAAGCGATGCCTCCGTGTTGATCCACGGCGAAAGTGGTACCGGCAAAGAACTGCTGGCGCGCGCACTGCATGCCTCCAGTGCACGCGCCAACGCGGCACTGGTAGCGGTGAACTGCGGGGCCATTCCCGAAAACCTGGTTGAGTCTGAATTGTTTGGCCACACCAAGGGCTCGTTCACCGGCGCCGTGCGTGACAGCGTGGGGCTGTTCACCACTGCGCACCGGGGCACCATCTTTCTGGATGAGATTGCGGATTTACCGCTGGCCATGCAGGTCAAGCTGCTGCGGGTCTTGCAGGAGCGGGAAGTGCGCCCCGTGGGTGCTGCCAAACCGCACAAAGTCGATGTGCGGGTTATTTCGGCGTCCAACCGCAAGCTCGAAGATGAAGTCGCCGCAGGCCGGTTCCGGGAAGATCTTTTCTACCGACTCAATGTGGTGGGGCTGACGCTGCCGCCGCTCTCCGAACGGCGCGAAGACATTGCGCTTCTGGCCAACCATTTCATGCGCAGCCTGTCGCAGCGGTACGCCAAACCGCTGACCGCCTTTGCTCCGGGGGGGCTTGAACTGCTAGCCACGGCATCCTGGCCCGGCAATGTGCGCCAGTTGCAGAACGTGGTGGAGAAATGCGTCGTGCTATGCACCGGACCGCTGATACCGGCATCCCTGGTGCAAAGCGCGCTGAGCACCCGGGGCACTGAAATGCTGGCGCTGGACGATGCCCGCAAGGAGTTTGAACGCGACTACCTGACGCAACTGCTCAAGATCACCAATGGCAATGTTGCGCAGGCCGCCAAGCTAGCGAAACGCAACCGGACCGACTTCTACGCCTTGCTGGCCCGGCACCAGTTGGAGTCTGCCAGCTTCAAAAGCTGAGGCCCTTGGCCCGATAGTGCGCCACATCCCGTCAGCGCGTCACCTGTCTGTGATCGCAGACATCCTTGCCACCCGGTCGGCATCTGCCCTGTTGATTTCATTGGGTTTTCCTGTTGGCACGCTTCTTGGATAGATAGCGGGTCGGCGCCGCAACGCGCAGTCCACAACCCAAACGATCCAACCCTGAAAGAATCTCCATGAATTCCGAACAAGTCTCCCTGGTCCAAACCTCCTTTGAGGACGTCCGCCCCATCGCCGTTGTTGCCTCAGAACTCTTCTACACCCGTCTCTTCGTACTGGACACCAGCCTGCGTCCGCTGTTCAAGGGCAACATGGCCGACCAAGGCCGCATGCTGATGTCCATGCTGAGCTCGGCCGTCGGCGGCCTTACGCGCCTGGACACGCTGGCACCCGTGCTGCGCAATCTGGGTGCGCGCCACGTAGCCTACGGCGTGCGTGATGAACACTATGAAACCGTGGGCAGTGCGCTGCTATGGACGCTGGAACAAGGCTTGGGCGACAAATTTACCCCTGCCGTCCGCGAGGCCTGGACACTGGCCTACGGCCTGCTGTCCGGCACCATGCAAGCGGGTGCACGCGAGGCCAGCCAAGTAGTTCCGGTTTAATGCCACTGCCAGCGTTGCCCTGTAATACTGGTTCTTCCATCCATCACACGGAGCCCCGACCATGCCCACCACATCACGAATGCTTTCCTGGATTTTGCTGTCCACCATCTTGGCAACCGGCTCGGCAGGCGCGGCCGACTCCGCATCCGTCGGCGAAAAAGACCCGTTGCGCGCCAGCCTGCTGGAGAGCAAGGAAAAAGGCAAAGGCGTCACGATCTACGCCAGTGGCACCACCATCTCCATGGTGGTGACGACAGTGGACGAGCGCTACGCCGTCGGGCGCAACCAGCAGGCCACACGCATTGTGGTCCGCCTGGATCGCATAGACGGCGTTTCCGCTGCGTTCTAAGAGTATGAGGGCTGCCGCCATTTTTTCTTGCTGTCTGCTTTCGCGGACAGCGGTACACACCCGTTTTCCTTGGCGGTGTGCCACGTCACGCAGATTTCCGTCGGGAAAGACAGACAGTCGACTCGACGTGGTTAACGTAAGTCGTTGATTTTATTGATCAATCCACTTGGCATGAATCTTGGATATCAAAGTGCCTGACCGCCCTTTCATCCTTTCTCCAAAGCCAATATGAAAACCACTTCCTCCCGCACCATTGGCAGCGTTGCCACCACCTTGGGCGCGTCCGCCCTCATGACCGCTGACTCACTGGTCGGCGCAAGGGAGTAAGTTGTGCTGGAAGTGACAACGGCTCGAGCCCGACACAACTTGCACCCACGCTCCATTTCTGCGTGGTTGAGTGCACAGCGCCTGGAGAGCCTGGTGGCGCAACGCACCTATGAGCTGGAGCAGGTCATCGAACAACTCCGAGCCAGACAGGCTGAACTGGAAGCACTGGCTAACCACGACAGCCTGACCGGCTTGGCCACTCGCAGACGACTGAAGGACCGTTTCCAGTGTGCTGTGGCGCGGGCGAAGCGCGACAGCGCGTCATTTGCGGTATTGGTGATTGACCTGGACGGTTTCAAGCGCATCAACGATACCCATGGGCATGCCGCTGGAGACGCCGTGCTGGTCGAAGTGGCACGGCGGCTCACCGCCGCGCTGCGTACCACCGACACAGCTGCGCGTTTGGGGGGAGACGAATTCGTCTTGATCGTCGAATGCCCGAACGGCCCTTTCGCGTCGGATCCTGTATGCAAAAAAGTCAAAGCCGCGGTCAGCGAATCCATAACGCTCGACAATGGCGTGGTCGTATCGGTGGGCGCAAGTGTCGGGCAGGCTGTCTATCCACACGATGGCATCGAACTGGAACAGACACTGCGCGCCGCAGACCAGTCCATGTATGCCAACAAAGCTGCGTCGCACGCTGCCCCCTCCCCAACGGCGCGCATTGACCTGCGCACCAATTCCCATTGCCCGTCGCGTGGTGCTTTACATTGGAATGACAGTGTCTCGTGCGCGTGACAAGATGCGCAACCGTGGGCGTCTGCGCCAAGTAGCGTTTTCTAACGGTCGCCGTACGCTTCAAACGGATACCGCACTCCCAGTTTGGCACGGATGGCATCCATCCACGTGAGGGTGGCCAGCGTCTCGCTATGGGGCATGCGTGGACTCTCAAAACGCCCTTCGCGAATACAGCACATGGCTTCGACGATTTCATACTCAAAGCCATTGGCGGCAAAGGGACGATTCACGTGCTGGTCTGCCTCACCTAGACGTTTGAGCACGACATCCTGCGCCTCCCAGAAATTGGCCGCCACCTGAATACACCCGCGTTCACCAAGGATCTGCAGGCTGTTGTCGGCCACAGCATCCAGCGCGCAAACCCATTGGCTGACGACACCACCGGCAAACGCCAGCGTCGCACTGACCCGCTGGTCGACGCCGGTCGGTGCCAAAACGCCCTGCACCTCCGCGTGCAACAAAGGCGGGCATTCGCCCTGCGCCACCTGCAACACCCAGCGCGACAGGCTGATGTTGTAGATACCAATATCCAGCAACGCACCGCCGGCCAGTTCCGGTGCGAACAAACGGCTCTGCGGATCAAAGATCGCAGGAAAACAGAACGTGGATTGGATGGACCGCACACGGCCAATGGCGCCCTCCACCAACCACCGCCCGACTTGGTCGTAGGCGGGCAAAAAGCGTGACCACAAGGCCTCCATCAAAAAGACCCCGCGGGTGCGCGACAGGTCGACCAAGGGCTGTGCAATGGCCAAGCTGGGCACCAGCGGCTTTTCGCACAACACCGGCTTGCCGGCGGCCAGGCACTGGGCTATCGCAGTGGCGTGAAAGGCATGGGGCGTGGCGATGTAGACGCCGTCCACCTGCGGGTCGTCCAGCACCGCCTGCAGTGATTCACAGGCGCGAATCGGCGCGCAGCCGTCCTGGCTCCAGCGTTGGGCAAACGCCTGGGCCCGCTCCCGATCACGCCCTGCCACCCACACCAGTTGGGCGTCGGGCAGGTGCCGGACTGCCTCGGCAAACCGGTTGGCAATGTTGCCCGGGCCGACCAGCGCCCATGAAAACGGCGCGGCCATTACCGGGGCATCAGGAACTGAACAGGAAATTCATGACATCGCCATCCTTGACGACGTACTCCTTGCCCTCGGCCCGCATCTTGCCGGCATCCTTGGCACCCTGCTCGCCCTTGAAGGCGATGAAGTCGTCAAACGCAATGGTCTGGGCGCGGATGTAGCCCTTCTCAAAATCGGTGTGGATCACGCCAGCAGCCTGCGGCCCGGTGTCGCCCACGTGGATGGTCCAGGCGCGCACTTCCTTCACGCCGGCGGTGAAGTAGGTTTGCAGGCCCAGCAGCTTGTAGGCTGAGCGGATCAGGCGGTTCAGGCCGGGCTCGGTCTGGCCCAGTTCTTCCAGGAACATCTGGCGGTCCTCGTCACTCATCTCCGACATCTCGGCTTCCATCTTGGCGCTAATGGCGACCACGGGCGCGTTTTGCGCGGTGGCATAGGCGGTCAGGCGATCCAGCATAAGGTTGTTCGTAAACCCGTCTTCTGCCACGTTGGCCACGAACATGGCGGGCTTGGCCGTAATGAAGAAAAACTGTTGCAACAAAGGCAGCTCTTCCTTGGTGAAGTCCAGCGTGCGCACGGGCTTAGCCTCGTTCAACGCGGCCTGGCATTTCTCCAGAATCGCCACGAGTTTGATGGACTCCTTGTCACCCGAGCGGGCGGTCTTGGTGACGCGGTGCAGGGCTTTTTCTGCGGCACTCAGGTCAGCCAGGCACAGCTCGGTCTGGATGACTTCGATATCAGAGATCGGGTCGACCTTGCCAGCCACGTGGATCACGTTGTCGTCTTCAAAGCAGCGCACCACATTGATGGTGGCGTCGGTCTCGCGGATGTGGGCCAGGAATTTGTTGCCCAGGCCCTCGCCGGTGCTGGCACCGGCCACCAGGCCGGCGATGTCGACAAACTCCACCACGGCGGGCACCATGCGCTCGGGTTTCACGATGAGCGCAAGTTGTGCCATGCGCGCATCGGGCACTTCCACGATGCCCACATTGGGCTCAATCGTGCAAAAGGGGTAATTCTCCGCAGCGATACCCGCCTTGGTCAGGGCGTTGAACAACGTGGATTTACCGACGTTGGGTAGGCCTACAATGCCACACTTCAGACTCATAAAAACCTCTAAAAACGGGGGAGACAAGTGTATGCCATCCCTGTTGGGGCGCCTTCTGCTGACTATTTTCTGCCTGTGTGGCAGCTTGGCATGGGCCAACAACCCGTTGACAGACGATGTGATCGTGCTCAACGACAATGTGCCCGCCGTTCAGGTGTCGGCCGACGTCAAGAGCTGGATAGACGAGGGCTCACACGCGGCCATTGCTCTGATAGCGGGGGGCGCTGTGAACTTCAAATCAGGCCGGGCTGAGGACTACTACCAGCTGAACAAATTCGACACCCTGTGGATCAAGCTCAGCGTCAAACGTCCGATGGGCAACACCGCACAGTGGACGCTGAACGTGCCGCTGCCGTTTCTGGATTCTGTGACGCTGTACCAGGCCGATGCAGCCGGCCGGTGGGTGGCCCAGCGCGCGGGCGACAGCGTGGGTCAGTCCGAATGGCCCAGGCAGGGCCTGTATGCCGATTTCGAACTGACGCTGGCTGACAGTACACCGAAGGACCTGTATCTGCAGATTCGCAACTTCAAGCAGGTGAGCGTTCCCATTCGCCTGGCCACGTTTCAACAGCGGGAAATGCAGCGCCAGCTGGAGTTGTTAGGCATGGGACTGATGCTGGGCGCATTGTTGAGTCTGGCGATTCTGTCACTGCTGCGCTACGTGGAACACCGCAAAGCCATTGACGGATGGGCAGCCCTGTTCGGCCTCTTGATTGCCTCCACGATAGGCCAGATCAATGGCGTCATGAACGTTTTTGTATGGGCGCAGCTACCCGAGATTGGGAACTATGCATCCGGCGTCGTACCGGTGGTGACGGTGGGGTGTGCACTGCTGTTTATCCGCAACATTTTTTCACTGCATGTGCATTACCGCTGGTTCGACCGGTTTCTATCGTCTGTCGGCTGGGGCACGATCGCATCGGTAGTGGCCTACGCCGTGGTGGACCGATTCATCGCCGATTGGATATCCAACGTATTCATGATTTTTGCAATCCTGATTGGCATAGTTGCAACGTATCTGAGTCGGCGTGACGGGTCTGTGGTTGGCCGCTGGTTGATGTTTGCCTTGCTGCCCGTGTTTTCCACCATCCTGTATATGGTCGGCGAGGCGGTAGGCCTCGTTCCAACTCTTTGGCAAATGCGCTATCTGACATCGCTGGGAGTTGCTATTGCAATCCCGGTATTGCTCTATGCATTGAGCCAGCTAACCCATGACCGCAAGGAGTTGGTGGTTCGCGCCAACCACCTGCCCACCCAGGATGCATTGACCGGATTACTAACGCCCGAGGTATTCCAAACCCATTTGGAAACAGCTGTACAGCGCGCCATCGACCACCGTGAACCTCTGGCACTGGTCATGGTTCGGGTTACCAACCATGAGCACATCCGACAAGCCTACAGCGACACCACTGCCGAGCAATGCCTGCTTCGCGCCGTGGTCAAGATCCAGCGCATTCTGCGCGACGTGGACCCTGCGGGCCGCGTGGGTACGGCAGAGTTTGCGCTGCTGATGGAGGGCGTGGCAACGCGCCAGGCGCTGACCGAGCGCATGGTCAAGCTGATTGGCTCGGGGCTGATTCCCTTGCCGGGCTTGGTACCGGAAGTCACCCTGCACTTCCATGCTGTCTGCGTCATGTTGCATGACAACCCCGTGCCACCAGGTCGGGTACTGGACGACCTGCGTGACCTGATGGCGGGTATGTCACCTCATACCCGCAGACCGATCCGCTTTCTCGAAGCCCTTCCGACCGAGGCCTCTCAAATGCATTCGCAGGCCGAGCCCGCATAGGGACAAACACTGTCCAGACAAGCCAGTTGGTGAGCGGCTTTTACAATCCCTGCATGACACGACCGTTTGATATCTGCATCCGCGGCGCCGGCATCGTCGGACGCACACTGGCCCTGCATCTGGCTGGCAAGCAATTGCGGGTGGCCCTAATAGCCTCCGACGCGCACCCCCCAGTGCCACCATCTGGTGAAGCCGATGTACGGGCCTACGCACTCAACCTGGCCTCCCGCCAACTGCTGGACGCCGTGCGCTGCTGGCCAGACGATACCGATGCCACGCCGGTGCTGGCCATGCAAGTGCATGGGGACGACGGCGGCAAGGTCGCGTTTGATGCCACCGAGACCGCGTCTGAAGCCCTGAACTGGATTGCCGATGTACCGGTACTGGAGGCCCGATTGGCACAGGCCGTGCGTTTTCAGCCCTTGATTGAGATCTTTGACAGCCCTCAGTCGGCTGCGCTCACGGTGGTCTGCGAGGGACGAGCCAGTGCGTCACGGGAGGAGTGGGGTGTGCAGTGGGATGTAACGCCGTACGGCCAATGGGCGCTCGCAACCCGTGTGCAATGCGCCGTGCAGCACAAACAAATCGCCCACCAATGGTTCAGCAAGGGCGAAATACTGGCATTTTTGCCCATGGGCGGCCCACAAGGGAACTTGTGCGCCGTTGTGTGGTCTGTCAGTCCTGAACGTGCCAAATCCTTGCAGGCCATGCGTGACGAGGAGTTTTGCCTAGCACTGGAAGCAGCCAGCCATGGTGCATTGGGCGCGGTGGCTTTGGGATGCGGGCGCAAGGTCTGGCCATTGCAGCAGGCCGTGGCCCAGCGCTGGAGTGGTGGTTCGCCACAGGGGGCGTGGGTTTTGGCCGGGGATGCTGCACACAACATGCATCCCCTGGCCGGACAGGGATTGAACATGGGTTTGGCTGATGTGGCCGAACTGGTAGATGTATTGGAGCACCGCGCCTATTGGCGCAGCGTAGGAGACAGCCGGTTGCTGCGCCAGTACGAGCGTGCGCGCAAGGCCGACTTTGCCGTGATGGGACAGGCCAACGACGCTTTGCAGCAGTTATTCACCCATCCGCATCCGGCCATACAGGCCATGCGCAACTGGGGCATGAACCGATTTGAAGACAGCGGACCGATCAAACAATGGGTTGCGCGGCGTGCCATGGGCGCGCTGGGCAAACCGACATCAACACAAGGTAAACAGCGAATATGAAATCCGTCATCCAATCCCTGCTGGCTTGCGCCGCACTCCTGGTCTGCAGCAGCAGCATTGCGCAGGAAGCCTTGATCCGCAAGAACATTGCCGAGCGGCTTCCTCTCATCAAAGCAGTGGATGAAGTCAACAAGACGGCCATTCCCGGTATCTACGAGCTGCGCATCAATGGCAGCGAAATTTTTTACACCGACGCGCAGGCCAACTATTTGATAGAGGGCAACATCATTGACGTGCGGGCCAAACGCAATCTGACCGAAGAGCGCATAGCCAAGCTCACCGCCGTCAAGTTTGACAATTTGCCGTTCAAGGACGCGTTCACCATCGTGCGGGGCAACGGCAAGCGCCGCATGGCGGTGTTTGAAGACCCCAATTGCGGCTATTGCAAGCGGTTTGAGCGTGACTTGCAGAAGATCGACAACGTCACGGTTTATATGTTTCTGTACCCCATTCTTGGTGCGGATTCTGCAGACAAGTCCAAGGCCATCTGGTGCGCCAAAGATCAGGCGAAAGCATGGCAGGACTTTATGGTGCGTGACCTGCCGGTTCCTGCGCCAGCTGCAAACTGCGACACCTCAGCGCTAACGCGCAATGTGGACTTGGGTCGCAACCACAAGATCACTGGCACCCCGACCCTGATTTTTATCGATGGCGCACGCGTGCCAGGGGCGATCGACGCCACGCAGGTTGAAAAAATGTTGACAGACGCCAAAGGCTAGACGGTTCATATGGCAACCGGCATCCACTACCGGGTTGAAGTACGCAACCTGCACGCCCACCTGTTTGGTATCACTCTCACGATAGCGCGACCCGCAGCCCATCAGGTCTTGCGCCTGCCGGTTTGGATTCCGGGCAGCTACCTGGTGCGCGAATTTGCCAAGAACCTGCAAAACCTGCGCTGCCAGCAGGGTACCAAGACTGTGCCGGCGCGGCAAATCGACAAGGCCAGCTGGGACGTGGCGTGTGCACTCGAGCAGCCCCTGGTCGTGCACTACGAGGTCTACGCCAATGACCCCTCGGTTCGCACCGCCTGGCTGGACGCAACGCGGGGCTTCTTCAACGGGACCAGCCTGTGTCTGCAGGTGGAAGGTTATCAGGACCAGGCCCACGTGCTGGAACTGCTCGCCGACGAGGCTTTTGCCACATGGTCAGTCGCCACCGGCCTGGAACCGGTCAAGGTCAACAAACACGGCTTTGGCAGCTACCGTGCCGACAATTACGACATGTTGGTGGATTGCCCGGTGGAAATGGGGCCGTTCTGGAGCGGCAGCTTTGTCGCCTGCGGCATCCCGCACCGCTTTGTCGTGGCAGGAGCCCCGCCCAGCTTTGATGGCGCCAAACTGCTGGCCGACACCCAAGCCATCTGCGAAGCCGAAATCCTCTTGTGGCACAGCAGCACCATCAAAAACAATAGCAAGACACGCAAGAAGGACGAGGGCCAGGGCCCTATTCCGTTCACGAGCTATGTCTTCATGCTGAATGCCGTGGCCGATGGCTATGGCGGGCTGGAACACAAAAACTCCACCGCGCTGATCTGCAAACGCGCCGACCTGCCGCGCCTGCCGCGCACCACGCTGGCGCCTACCACGCACAAGCAGCCCGAGGGCTACACCACGCTGCTGGGCCTGATCAGCCACGAATACTTCCACACCTGGAACGTCAAGCGCTTGCGCCCCTCCGAGCTGGCCACCTACGATTACAAGCAAGAGAACTACACCGAACTGCTGTGGTTTTTTGAGGGCTTTACCAGCTATTACGACGACCTGCTGCTGCGCCGCGCCGCGCTGATCGACAACGCAACCTACCTCAAGCTGCTCACCAAGACCCTCAACGGCGTGGCCCAAACCCCGGGGCGCAAGGTACAGACCGTGGCCCAGGCCAGCTTTGACGCCTGGATCAAGTACTACCGCCAGGACGAAAACTCGCCCAACGCCACGGTGAGCTACTACACCAAGGGCTCACTGGTCGCCCTGTGCCTGGACCTGACGCTGCGCGCTGAAGGGCGCACCACGCTGGACGCCGTGATGCGCACGCTGTGGAGCCGCTGCCAGGGCGGCCCGATGTCGGAGCAGGACCTTCTGGCGGTCTTGCAGCAGTTGGGCGAACGCTCTTTTGCGCCCGACCTGGCGCACTGGGTGCACAGTACCAAGGAACTACCGACCACAGCCCTGCTGGAGAAACACGGTATTCAGATCCACCAGGAACCCGACCAGGTAGCCCAACAGCTTGGCCTGCGCGTCAAGGAAAGCGGTGGCCTGTTCATCCAGCATGTGCTGCGTGGTGGCGTGGCTGAGAAAGCCGGATTTGCCAGTGGCGACGAATGGATCGCGGTACAGCCCGGCGGGTCCGATGCCCATGGTGCTTGGCGCCTGCAAACGCTGGACGACTTCACGCTGTTTGCCGGTAATGCCAAGAAAGTGACGGCCATCGTGGCGCGCGACAAACGCCTGCTCACGCTCAGTCTGACCTTGCCCAAGGCCAGCCAGGCCGTGCGCCTGAGCGTGCGCGATGCCGCTCGCGTTGACGCCTGGCTGGGCATGCAAATGGACGCTGCCACCTCCGTGTAAGCCACCTGCCCCCTTCCCGATTCCCTTTTGCCACGCCACTCAAACCAACCGATCCCACCACCATGAACTACGAATGCATCACCACCCGCATTGAAGGCGACAAGGTCGCCATCGTGACGCTGAACCGCCCCAAGCAGCTCAATGCGTTAAACGATCAGCTGATGGACGAGCTGGGCCATGCCCTAAAAGGCTTTGACGCCGACCCGGCCATTGGCTGCATGATCATCACCGGCAGCGAAAAAGCCTTTGCCGCCGGTGCCGATATTGCCGCCATGGCCAAGTTCACGTTTGTCGACGCCTACAAGGGCGACTTCATCACCCGCAACTGGGAAACCGTACGCTCCATCCGCAAGCCGGTCATCGCCGCGGTCAGCGGCTTTGCGCTGGGCGGCGGCTGCGAGCTGGCCATGATGTGCGACTTCATCATCGCCGCCGACAATGCCCGCTTCGGCCAGCCCGAAATCAAGATTGGCATCATTCCCGGCGCCGGCGGCACGCAGCGCCTGCCACGCGCCGTGGGCAAGTCCAAGGCCATGGATCTGGCACTGACCGGCCGCATGATGGACGCGGTCGAGGCAGAGCGCGCCGGCCTGGTCAGCCGCGTGGTACCGCAGGACAAGCTGATGGACGAGGCATTGGGCGCCGCGCTCATGATTTGCGGCTTCTCCCAGATCGCCACCATGGCCGCCAAGGAGTCAGTCAACCGCGCCTTTGAAGGTACGTTGGCCGATGGCATCATGTTCGAGCGCCGCCTGTTCCACGCGCTGTTTGCCACGCAGGACCAGAAGGAAGGCATGGACGCTTTTGTCAACAAACGCAAGGCCGAGTTCACCCACCAGTGATTTTTGGCTATAATCATGCGCTTCGGTGATATAGCTCAGTTGGTTAGAGCGCAGCATTCATAATGCTGATGTCGGTGGTTCAAATCCACCTATCACCACCAAATCCGAAAAGACCGTTGATCCAAGTGGCCAATGGTCTTTTTTCAATCAGCCTCTGGATACACACCATGAACCGCTGCACCCAAGCCTCCCCACCCCGCTCCGCCACCTGGCAAATCGCTCTGGTCACCACCTTGCTGGGCCTGTGCCTCTCGGCCAACGCACAAGACAGCGTACGCCCCTTCCCGGCCAACGCGCTGCGCGGCACCCTGCAGGTCACGCAGCCGCCCGAGGTGCTGCTGAACGGGCAAACGGCGCGCCTGTCGCCCGGAGCGCGCATCCGGGGAGTGAACAATATGTTGGTAATGTCCGGCGCGCTGGTCGGCCAGAGCCTGGTCGTGAACTATGTGCGCGATGCCCAGGGCATGGTGCATGAAGTCTGGTTGCTCAACGCCACCGAAGCACGGCAAAAAATGCCCGGCGTGCCGGCGCAAGGCAACTACGGGTCGGAAAGCTACGCGCCCGCGACCCCGCAGCAATAGCCCCGGTCCGCGCCAGCGGCCCCAAAAGCTTATTGAACAAACAGGGCTGCAGCCCTCGTACTGACGGTCTAGTCAGCTGCTAAATTTCTAGCAATTCTTGGAGCGTTCAGCATGAACAAAAAAGTATTCATCAAGACCTTTGGCTGCCAGATGAACGAGTACGACTCGGACAAGATGGCCGACGTGCTGGGCGCCGCCCAGGGCTATGAGCCCACGCAAGATGTGGAGCAGGCGGACCTGATCCTGTTCAACACCTGCTCGGTGCGTGAAAAGGCCCAGGAGAAAGTGTTCTCCGACCTGGGCCGCGTGCGCCATCTGGCAAAGAAAGGCGTGCTGATTGGTGTGGGGGGCTGTGTCGCCAGCCAGGAAGGCGCCGAGATCATCAAACGCGCGCCGTTTGTTGACATCGTGTTTGGCCCGCAAACCCTGCACCGCCTGCCCGAGCTGCTCAACGCCAGAGCGGTGCTGAACCGGCCGCAGGTGGACATCAGCTTCCCTGAGATCGAAAAGTTCGACCACCTGCCGCCTGCCAAGGTCGAAGGCGCATCTGCCTTTGTCAGCATCATGGAAGGCTGCTCCAAGTACTGCAGCTACTGCGTGGTGCCGTACACCCGCGGCGAAGAGGTGAGTCGCCCGTTTGAGGACGTGTTGGTGGAAGTGGCGGGCCTGGCCGACCAGGGTGTCAAGGAGATCACGCTCTTGGGCCAGAATGTGAACGCCTGGCGTGCCCGAATGAGCAGCAACGTCAGCATTGCGGGCAGCACGGGCGAGCAGGCCGACTTCGCGACACTGCTGGAATACGTAGCCGACATTCCTGGCATCGAGCGCATCCGCTACACCACCAGCCACCCCAACGAGTTCACGCCCTCGCTGATCGCCGCCTACGACAAGATCCCCAAGCTAGTCAGCCATCTGCACTTGCCGGTGCAGCACGGCAGCGACAAAATTCTGATGGCCATGAAGCGCGGCTACACCGCCATGGAATACAAAAGCACGGTGCGCAAACTGCGCGCCATCCGCCCCGACATGGCCATGAGCTCGGACTTCATCGTTGGCTTCCCCGGCGAGACTGAGGACGATTTCAACAAGATGATGAAGCTGATCGACGACGTCGGCTTTGACAACAGTTTCAGTTTCATCTTCAGCCCGCGCCCGGGCACGCCGGCCGCCAACCTGGCCGACGATACGCCGCACGACGTGAAGCTGCGCCGCCTGCAGCATTTGCAAGCGGCCATCAACGCCAACATCACCCGCATCAGTGAAAGCCGCCTGGGCACGGTGCAACGCATTCTGGTGGAGGGGAGTAGCAAGCGCGATGCGGGCGAGCTGATGGGCCGCACCGAATGCAATCGGGTGGTGAACTTCGCCGCACCGGCGCGGCTGGTGGGGCAACTGGTGGATGTGCGGATCACCGAGACGCGCAGCTACACCTTACGAGGCGAGGTGGTAACGCAAGACATGCTGACCGGGTAGGTTCGCAGCAACGGGCGGGCGTTGACCGGTCCGCCCAACTCTTCCTGCAAATAAATCGACTAAATGATTGTGGAATTATCTTGCATCAAAAAAGATGCTTGTTTTATGCAGCTTATACGGGTACTGTGCGTTCTCCAGTAAAAAACTTCAAAAATGAGGAGACACCCGTGAGATTGATCAGAGTCAAACAACTTGTGCTCAGCGCCCTGTTGGCGTTGCCCATGCTTGCCTTCAGCGCGGCAGATGACGCGCCCAAGCCACCCCCGCCACTCACAGCCACGCAGGAGATTGGCGGGGCATCGCCCATGGGCGGCGTGGTCATGCACCAGACGATCAACCCGAAGTCGCCGGCCATGTCCGAGGCCGAGTTTCAGCGCGGCACCAAGATCTATTTTGAGCGCTGCGCAGGTTGCCATGGCGTGCTGCGCAAAGGCGCCACAGGCAAGGCGCTGACGCCCGATGTGACACTGGCCAAGGGATCGGATTACCTCAATGTTTTCATCTTTTACGGCTCACCCCAGGGCATGCCCAACTGGGGCACCTCGGGCACGCTAAGCAAGGACGAGGTCGACATCATGGTGAAGTACATCCAGCATGAGCCACCGACACCACCGGAAATGGGTCTCAAGGAAGTCGCTGCGACCTGGAAGCTGCTGATCGAGCCAGAAAAGCGCCCCAAGAAACAGATGAACACGCTCGACATCGGCAACCTGTTCTCGGTCACGTTGCGCGATGCCGGCAAGATTGCACTGATCGACGGCGCCAGCAAGAAGATCGTGCAGATTCTGGACACCGGCTACGCGGTGCACATTTCGCGCATGTCCGTGTCGGGACGCTACCTCTACGTCATTGGCCGCGACGCAAAGATCGTACTGATCGACCTGTGGATGGCCACGCCTGCCGCCGTGGCCGAGATCAAGATTGGTCTGGAAGCACGTTCAGTGGAGACCTCCAAGTTCAAAGGCTATGAAGACAAATACGCCATCGCCGGCGCTTACTGGCCGCCCCAGTACGTCATCATGGATGGCGACACCCTGAAGCCCTTGCGCGTGGTCGGCACACGCGGCATGACCTCTGACACCCAGGACTACCACCCGGAGCCGCGCGTGGCAGCCATTGTGGCGTCGCACTACCGCCCCGAATTTCTGGTCAACGCCAAGGAAACTGGCACGGTACACATGGTGGACTATTCGGACCTGGAAAACCTGAAGGTCACCATGATCAACACGCCGCGCTTCCTGCACGACGGTGGCTTTGAGTCGACTGGCCGCTATTTCATGGACGCCGCCAACGCCTCCGACAAGATCGCCGTGATCGACACCAAACTGGACAAACTGGCCGCCGTGGTGAGCGTGGGTAAGACACCACACCCCGGCCGAGGTGCAAACTTTAAACACCCAAAGTTTGGTCCGGTCTGGGCGACCAGCCACCTGGGCGATGAAACCATTTCGCTCATTGGCACCGACCCCGTCAAGCACAAAGATCAGGCCTGGAAAGTGGTGCAAACGATCAAGGGCGCAGGCGGCGGTTCACTGTTCATCAAGAGCCATCCCAAGTCCAGAAACCTGTGGGTCGACACACCGCTGAACCCGGACGAGAAAATCAGCCAGTCGATCGCCGTGTTTGACATCAACAACTTTGGCAATGGCTTCAAGACCCTGCCCATCGCAGAGTGGGCCGGTCTGGGCAAGGGCGCCAAGCGCGTGGTCCAACCCGAGTACAACAAGGCCGGTGACGAGGTCTGGTTCTCGGTCTGGAGCGCCGCCAACGAAGAGTCCGCCATCGTGGTGGTGGACGACAAGACGCTGAAGCTCAAGGCGGTGATCAAGGACAAGGTCCTGATCACCCCTACCGGCAAGTTCAACGTGCACAACACCCAGCACGACGTGTACTGATCGTCGTCTGAAACGGACAGCGGCATGAAAGGGGCAACCCCTGCATGCCGCTTTTTTATTGCCAATTGCTACAAAATACATAGCATGCTAGGTATGTTTTTCGAGGGCTAGAGGCCTATTTTACTAGAAGTCACCACAAAAGAACCCAAATTGGGTATTAAAGACCCATCCCGCGCAGCAAGGCGCAATCAGAACGGCATCTTGGGCATACCCTTCATGCCCCCCATGCGCTTCATCATTTTCATCATGCCGCCGCCTTTGAACTTTTTCATCATGTCCTGCATCTGCTCAAACTCTTTGAGCATGCGGTTAACCTCCTGAACCTGTACGCCAGCGCCAGCGGCAATGCGGCGTTTGCGGGTCGCCTTGATCAGGTCAGGCTTGCGGCGCTCCAGCGGCGTCATGCTATGGATGATGCCTTCCTTGCGCTTGATGTCTTTCTCGGCGCGGTCCATGTCCACATTGCCTGCCTTGGCAGTCATGGCACTGGGCAGCTTGTCCATCAGGCTCGACAGACCGCCCATCTGCTTCATCTGCTGGATCTGCGCCAGAAAGTCGTTTAGGTCGAACCCGGCACCGCTCTTGACCTTGGCGGCCAGCTTTTGCGCCGCCGCGATGTCCACACCGGCCGTCACCTGCTCCACCAGTGCCAGGATATCGCCCATACCCAGGATGCGCCCGGCGTGGCGCTCGGCGTCAAACACTTCCAGACCGTCGAGCTTTTCGCTGGTACCGGCAAACTTGATCGGCGCACCGGTGATCTGCCGCACCGACAGGGCCGCACCCCCGCGTGAGTCGCCGTCGAGCTTGGTCAGGATGATGCCGGTCAGCGGCAACGCTTCCTTGAAAGCCTTGGCCGTGTTGACCGCGTCCTGGCCCTGCATGGCATCGACCACAAACAGGGTTTCAACAGGGTTCAACACCGCGTGCAGCTCCTTGATCTCGGCCATCAGCACTTCATCAATGGCCAGGCGGCCGGCGGTGTCCACCAGCAGCACATCAAAGAAGTGCTTTTTGGCATAGTCCAGCGCGGCACGGCCAATGTCCACCGGCTTCTGGTCCGGCGTGCTTGGGAACCATTCGGCGCCGGCCTGGGCCGTAACGGTCTTCAACTGCTCGATGGCAGCGGGGCGGTAGACGTCGCCCGACACCGTCAACACTTTTTTCTTGCGCTTCTCGATCAGGTGCTTGGCCAGCTTGGCAGTGGTGGTGGTTTTACCGGCTCCTTGCAGGCCGGCCATCAAAATCACAGCGGGTGGCTGGGCTGCTAAGTTGATATCGCTGACGCCCTCGCCCATCGTGGCGGCCAGCTCTTTGCTGACAATGCTCACCAACACCTGGCCGGGTTGCAGGGACGCCAGCACTTCCTGGCCAAGCGCTTTCTCCTTGACGCGGGCAATGAAGTCGCGCACCACCGGCAGAGCCACGTCGGCCTCCAGCAGGGCCATGCGCACCTCGCGCAGCATGTCGGAAACGTTGGTTTCCGTGATGCGGGCCTGGCCACGCATTTCTTTAACGAGGCGGGAAAGTTTGTCGGAGAGGGCGGAGGCCATAGGATGTGTACCGGTGCAGAAAGCAAAACGCTAAACTGTACCCATGATTTTAGCCAGTGCGCCCCCTCTCAGCCTGATTTTGTCGGTTTTGGCCGCTGCTGCCTACGCGTGGCCCGCCGTGCGGACGACTCACCTGGACGAACGCGGCGCACGCGTTTGGGTTGCGCTGGCGTGGCTGATGCACGGCGCAGTGTTGACGATCACGCTCCTGGGAGAACACCCGTATTTTGGCTTTGCCCCGGCCATGTCGGTCACGGCCTGGCTGGTGGCTGCCGTCTATGCGGTGGAGAGCCAGATCTATCCCCAATTGCCAACCCGGTGGACACTGTGCGTAGTGGGTGCAGTGGCCGTACTGGCGGCGTTCTTCTTTCCCGGCAATCCCATGCCGGTGACGGCATCCGCCTGGCTGGCGCTGCACTTGGCCTTTGGTGTGGCCTGTTACGGCCTGTTTGGGATCGCGGTCGTTCATGCCTGGTTCATGACCCGCGCCGAGGCGCGCATCCGCCATGCGGAAGACCCGCACAGTGGATTGCCGTTATTGACACTGGAGCGACTGACCTACCGCTTTGTGACTGCCGGATTTGTGCTGCTCAGCGCCACACTGATGGCCGGCGTCCTCTTTGGTGAATCCTTGTATGGCCATGGGCACGCCTGGCGCTGGGACCACAAGACGATCTTCTCGTCCCTGGCCTGGTTGACGTTTGCCATCCTGCTGATTGGGCGGTCCACATTGGGGTGGCGCGGCAAACGGGCCGTCAGTGTTCTGTATGTAGGCTCCGCATTCCTGTTGCTGGCCTACGTGGGTTCGCGCTTCGTGACGGAAATCCTTTTGGGACGTGCACTGTGAAATTTTTGTTGGTATTTCTGGTGGTGCTGGTCATTGCGTGGCGCTGGCGGTCCTGGCGCGAAGCCGGGCAATTGGCAGTCAAGCGCAAAAAACCGGTTGTGCCCGACGCGACGACCATGATCGCCTGCCACCAATGTGGTGTCCATCTGCCAGCTGGTGAGGCAATTGTCGGGGCACAGGGCAGCTATTGCAGTGTGGCCCACCGATTGAGCGTGGAGCCCTGAATGGCGCACGCTGCGCCGGTTTCGTCGTGGTTTGACCCCAACACAACGGATCCGCAAGCGGTCCGCTCAGAGGACTCACAGGAGATGCTTCGGCAGTGGCAGGGGTTCATGACTGCGCGGCTGGTGCTCGGTCTGGTGTTGGTAGCCCTGCAAACCGCTCTCTACTTAACCGGCACATCCCACAGCAAGACACAGATTGGTATCAGTGCGGCCTACCTGGCTGGCACACTGGCCAGCAAGTTGCTCATACGGCCCCGCCCTTTGGGCCAATCCTTCAACCGGGTCTGGGGTGCGCTGGTCGGGCTGGACCTGTTGACCTTCTCGGTGCTGCAAATGCTGCAGACCGGCGCTGGCAGTTCCATCAACTACACCCCCCTCTTTGCGCTGCCGATACTGGTCGCATCCGTGCTGGGGTCCATGCGCCTGGCGCTGGGCACCGCCGCTGGCATTACCGTGCTTATGTTGGTGGAAGCGTCGCTGTCCTACTTGAAAGGTCCGACAGATGTCACGCCCTATTTTGCGCAGTCCGCCCTCAGTGGCGTAGGCTATTTTGCAATTGCGTGGCTATCCAATCAACTGTCGACCCGGTTGGCCAACGAAGCCCAGCGCGCACGACAAAGCCAGCTGGCAGCCAGCATGCAGCGCCAAGTGAACGAACTGGTTATCGAGTCCTTGCCCGATGGCGTATTGGTCGTCGATGAAAAAGGTTGCGTGCGCGCCGCCAATCCGGCGGCCCGGCAAATGCTGGGTTCACAGCAGAACCAGGGCTCCCCCATTTTCGATCTGAAGGACGAAGCGGGATGGCGGCCTCTTCTCAACCTGACGCGGCTGAGTATGGGTACCGGACTCAGCCATGAGGAAGATGTCACGATCCGCCATGGCACCGATGGCCCGCGGCGACTGCACGCCCGCACACGCCTGGCCGCGCCCAACGGCCACGCGGGCGAGAGCCTGTGCGTTCTCTTTTTGCAGGATCAGCGCGAGCTGGAGGCCCGGGTACGGACCGAACGCATGGCGGGCATGGGCCGCCTGTCCACCGCCGTAGCACACGAAATCCGCAATCCGCTGTCGGCCATCACGCAGGCCAACGCACTGCTGGACGAAGACCTGAGTGACCCTAAACAGAAAAAGTTGACAGAGATGGTCAGCCAGAACGCCAAGCGGCTCGAAAAAATTGTCAACGATATATTGAACGTCTCCAGAGTCCAGCCCTACGATCAAACCCATCTGATCCCACCCATAGCGCTGGATGCAGCCACTCACCGAATATGCGGCGACTGGGCCACACAAACCGCCAGCCTGCAGCGGCTGACCGTGCATGCCGGAGACCAGACGATCGGTGTGCGGTTTGATACGGAGCATCTCCGTCGGGTCCTGGTCAATTTGCTGGACAACGCGCGCCGCCATACCGACGAAGGAACCGATACGATCCAGGTTTACATCAGCGGTAGTGACGCCCAACATGCAACTGTTTCGATCTGGAGCAATTCGCCCCCCATGGACCAGTCGGTAGAACGCCACCTGTTTGAACCGTTCTTTTCTTCGGACAGCCGATCCAGTGGTCTGGGCCTGTACATTTGCAGAGAGTTGTGTGAACGCCATGACGCATCTCTGGTTTACCAACGCACCACGCGCGATGCAAGTGGGCAGCCTTGTGAGGGCAATGAGTTTGTGATCACCCTGCGACGCGTCGATCCCACGGATAATCCCTCCTCAGCAGACAACACCTCGACACCATGGCAACCCACGCTGTACTGAGCAATGCGCAGATCCTGGTCATCGACGATGAGCCCGATTTGCGCACGCTATATGAACTCACGCTCTTACGCGAAGGCTATCGTGTCGATACGGCGGGTACTGTGCAAGAGGCCCTGCAACTGCTGAACGCACAGCGCTTTGATGTTGTCATCACCGACATGCGCCTGCCCGATGGGCTGGGAATCGAAATCCTGACCCACATGAAGACGCAGCAACGCACCGAGCGCAGCATCGTCATCACGGCGCACGGTTCGGCCGAAAACGCGGTGGAGTCACTCAAGGCCGGCGCGTTTGACTACCTGACCAAGCCGGTTGATCTGAAGCAATTTCGCACCGCTATCGCATCAGCGGTACTGGGCACCACGTCAAAACCCGGACCATCGCGCCGGGCAACCGACGCCCGCCTGACGCAAGTCGCCGCGTCCAGCTCGCAGGGCGAACTGGCCTTATCTCGTCTGGCCGGTGACTCTGCAGTGATGCGCAGCGTCAAGGAACGCATTGTCAAAGTGTCGCGCAGCATGGCCCCGGTGCTCATCCAGGGCGAATCGGGCACCGGCAAGGAACTGGTCGCCTGCGCCCTGCACGCCACCAGCCACCGCGCGGCGGGGCCTTGGGTCGCGGTGAATTGCAGTGCGATACCGGAGAATTTGCTGGAGACCGAGTTCTTTGGCGCAAAAAAGGGGGCCTATACCGGGTCGGTGCATGATCGCGAAGGATTCTTTCAGGCCGCAAAAGGCGGCACGCTGTTTCTGGATGAAATCGGCGACCTGCCTCTGGCGATGCAATCCAAGCTGCTACGCGCCATTCAAGAGCGCTGCGTGCGCCCGGTAGGCTCAAACCAGGAAGAACCGGTGGACGTTCGCATCGTAAGTGCCACACACAAGGATTTGCCCGCCGAGGTTGTGGCTGGTCGTTTCCGCCAGGACCTCTTTTACCGGCTCAATGTCATCGACATCGTCATCCCGCCGCTGCGGGAGCGCTGCGATGACCTGCCCGCTCTATGTCACGCGTTGCTGGCGCGGATTGCCGAAGAGTCGCAGATGTCGGTGCCCACGCTCGCGGCGGGCACCGTTGAACAACTTGCACGCTTGCCCTTGCATGGCAATGTACGGGAGCTTGAAAACCTTCTGCACCGCGCAGTTGCATTGTGTGACGGCGATGAACTTCAGCTTGCAGACTTCCAATCCTCGTCCAGCGGTCCTGTTCCCTTGGATGTACGGCAGCCAGACAACCCCATTGAGCCAACCATACCCGTCGGGCAAAGTGACATCCGCTTGCCCACGGACTTGCAGGGCCACCTGGACCAGCAGGAGCGCGAGATTCTCATCAAGAGTCTGCGCGAAACTGGGTTCAACCGAACGTTGGCGGCATCGCGCCTGGGTTTGAGCCTGCGCCAGATCCGCTATCGCATCGCTCGACTAAAAATTGATGTCCCTCGAGACGAGGACGCCGATGAATGAACTGGGGCCGGCAGACGTTGCCACCTGGGATAGAGGTTGGTACCGTTTTGCGCGGCGAGAACCTTCGCCCAATTTTGGTCCCAGGCCAACTGACACCGCTATCGATCTGATCGTTTTGCATTCGATCAGCCTGCCGCCCGGCGTCTACGGTGGCGCCCAGGTACAGGCGCTATTCACCAACCAGCTCAACTGGGACGAGCACCCCTACTTCAAGAAGATGGAAGGACTCAAGGTGTCGGCCCATTTCTATATCCAGCGCACTGGATACATCTGGCAGTTTGTCAGTTGTGACGACCGCGCCTGGCATGCTGGCACTTCGCAGTACAGGGGCCGCGTCAACTGCAATGACGACTCCATTGGCATCGAACTGGAAGGGTTGGAAGGTGACAACTTCGAACCGGCCCAGTACGCAGCACTTGCAGCGCTATGTCCCGCGCTGGGCCAACGTTATCCGATTACCCATATTGCAGGACATGAGCACATCGCTCCCGGCCGAAAAGCAGACCCCGGTCCTGGGCTGGACTGGAACCTGTTGCATAGAAAACTGGGGCGAACGGATTGGTGTTTTCCCGAAGGTGTGTTGAAGTAGTCTGGCCCCTGACGGGTGCGCTGTGCAACATGAAAGCACTGCTGAATGCCGCATCGTAGCCATGGACGAGGCTCCCAAAGCCGTTGCCCCATGCGGTTTCTCCGCGCAAATGCCTTGGTAAACCCCGCCAATACTAGGCCTTCAACTGCGAACCGCCAGCCGGCAAGGCTCACACGCAACAACTCGATTTGAACCACAAGCTCGCGTCAATAGCGGCATGCGCCAGCACATTTTGCGCATCGGCGTCGACCTGACTGGATTTGTCCCAGTACACTACCGGTAGTGGCTTGCAAGCACACCAGACACCATATATAGTGTGCAATGTCTTCTCCGTCCTTTCGATAATTGCATATCGCAGGACGTTCGCAGCGTACCGACAAGCTCCCAAAAAATATATTGATTACGACGAGGAATCCATGCAATCTGTTTCAAATTCTGCCCCTACAGCATCCACCGCCATGCTGTCTGCCCACAGCGTTGCGGCGACCGGCGGCGGCAGCGTAAACCATCTGGCCCATTACCAGATCATTCGCCGCAATGGCGCGGTTGTGCCCTTTGAGCCCAATAAGATCGCCGTGGCCATGATGAAGGCCTTCCTGGCGGTACACGGCACCCAGGGCGCCGCGTCAGCCAGCGTGCGCGAAACGGTGGAGGCACTGACCCAGCAAGTAATCCGCGCGCTGATGCGCTCGCGTCCGGGCGGTGGGACCTTTCACATCGAAGACGTGCAGGACCAGGTGGAGTTGGGCCTCATGCGGGGCGAGCACCATGAAATTGCGCGCGCCTATGTCCTATACCGTGAACGCCGCACCCAGGAGCGCGCCAAGCAAGTGGCACAGGTCGCTCCGCCTGCGCCGATTTTGCATGCGATCGATGCGGGCCAGCGGGTCGTGCTGGACTTGAACCGGCTAAAAACCCTGATCGAAGTCGCCTGCACCGGGCTGGGTGCAGACGTCAAAGCGGAACCGATTCTGGCAGAGACCATGCGCAACCTGTACGACGGTGTACCCATGGACGAAGTCTACAAAGCTTCCATTCTGGCGGCCCGTACCCTGATCGAAAAAGACCCGGACTACACGTACGCCACGGCACGCCTGCTGTTCCACACCATCTCACGCGAAGTGCTGGGCCATGATGTCGCACCCGCGGACATGGCCGGGGCCTATTCCGATTACTTCCCCGGCTTCATAAAACGCGGCGTCAGTGCCGAGTTGCTGGATGAGCGCCTGATGCAGTTCGATCTGCCACGCCTGGGTGCCGCGTTAAAGGCCGAGCGCGACCTGCAGTTTGACTACCTGGGCTTGCAAACCCTATATGACCGCTACTTTTTGCACGAAGGAAAGACACGCATCGAATTGCCGCAAGCCTTTTTCATGCGGGTCGCCATGGGCCTGTCTCTGAACGAGATCGACCGTGAAGCCCGCGCTATCGAGTTTTATGAAGTGTTGTCGCGCTTCGACTTCATGTCCAGCACGCCCACGCTGTTCAACAGCGGCACCCGCCGCTCGCAACTCTCCAGCTGCTACCTGACCACGGTGCCGGATGACCTGGACGGTATCTATGAGTCCATCAAGGAAAACGCGCTGCTGTCCAAGTTCGCCGGCGGTCTGGGCAATGACTGGACCCGCGTGCGGGCCCTCGGTGCACACATCAAAGGCACGAATGGTGAGTCACAAGGCGTGGTTCCGTTCCTGAAGGTGGTCAACGACACCGCCGTGGCAGTGAACCAGGGTGGCAAGCGCAAAGGAGCGGTCTGCACGTATCTGGAGACATGGCACCTAGATATTGAGGAATTCCTGGAACTGCGCAAGAACACCGGGGATGACCGCCGACGCACCCACGACATGAACACAGCCAACTGGGTTCCCGATCTGTTCATGCGTCGCGTGATGGAAAAAGGCAGCTGGACGCTGTTCTCGCCCAACAATGTGCCCGATCTGCACGACTTGTTTGGTACCGATTTTGAGAAGGCCTACGTGGCCTACGAGGAAAAAGCAGCACGCGGCGAGATCAAGCCGACCCGCACCGTCCAGGCCAGCGACCTGTGGCGCAAGATGCTGACCATGCTGTTTGAAACTGGCCACCCTTGGATCACGTTCAAGGATGCCTGCAATGTGCGCTCGCCTCAGCAGCATGCAGGCGTGGTGCATTCCAGCAACCTGTGCACCGAGATCACACTCAACACCTCGGATACCGAAACTGCCGTCTGCAACCTGGGCTCGGTCAACCTGCGCCAGCACTTGAAGGAAGGCGCGCTGGACCACTACAAGCTCAAACGCACCATCTCGACTGCCATGCGCATGCTCGACAACGTCATCGACATCAACTACTACGCAGTCAAGAAGGCGCGCGACTCCAACCTGCGCCATCGCCCGGTCGGCCTGGGTGTGATGGCCTTCCAGGACAGTCTGTATGAGTTGCGCATCCCCTACGCCAGCGAAACCGCTGTGCAGTTTGCCGATGAATCCATGGAGGCCATCTGCTACTACGCCTATTGGGCGTCGACCGAACTGGCCAGGGAGCGTGGCAAATATTCCAGCTACCGCGGATCGTTGTGGGACAAGGGCATCCTGCCGCTGGACACACTGGATCTGCTGGCCTCGGCACGCGGAGGCTATGTGGAAGTGGACCGTTCCTCCACACTGGACTGGAATGCGTTGCGCAACAAGATCGCCGCGGATGGTATGCGCAATTCCAACTGCGTCGCCATTGCTCCCACCGCCACGATTTCCAACATCATTGGCGTGGACGCGTCGATCGAGCCCAGCTTCGGCAACCTGTCGGTCAAGTCCAACCTATCGGGCGAATTCACGGTGATCAATGGTTACTTGGTGAAAGATCTGAAACGTCTGGGCCTGTGGGATGACGTGATGGTGATGGACCTGAAACACTTTGACGGATCGCTGGGGCCTATCGACCGTGTTCCTCAAGAAGTCAAACAGCTCTATGCCACCGCATTCGAGGTCGAGACACAGTGGCTGGTTGAAGCCGCTGCGCGTCGCCAGAAATGGATTGACCAGGCACAGTCGCTCAATATCTACATGGCCGGTGCGTCTGGCAAGAAGCTCGACGAGACCTACAAGCAAGCCTGGTTGCGCGGCCTAAAGACCACCTATTACCTGCGCACGATGTCGGCCACACATGCCGAGAAATCAACGGTCACTGCAGGCAAGATGAACGCCGTGTCCTCGGGCAACGACGCCAAGAGTTCCATGCGCTCATCGAGTGCACTGGAGGCTGCAGCGGCTGCGGCGCAAATGCAAATGGAGATGGCCACAAACGCGGCAACCGACATCAAGTTTTGCGGCGTCGACGATCCAACATGCGAGTCGTGTCAGTGATGCATGCATGCACTTCGTCGCCAATGCGATGCTATGGAACAACACATATCCGCGGTGAAGTGCATGATTACTTTTCATTTCATTTCACTGCTCTCATAATCCGCTGATTGGAATTATTTATGTTGACCTGGGACGAAGAAGTCAAGCCCACATCGCTAGCCAAATTTGCGTTCACGCCGTCGGAAAACCCGCCGGTCGAGCGGGCGCAAAACTCCCCCATAAAGTCCAGCGTCCCCGTGCGCATGAAAGCGTCGGACAAGCGCATCATCAATGGCAAGACCGACGTCAACCAGTTGGTGCCATTCAAGTACAAGTGGGCCTGGGAAAAGTATCTGGCGAGCTGTGCCAACCACTGGATGCCCCAAGAGGTCAACATGACGCGTGACATCGCGTTGTGGAAAGATCCAAACGGCCTGACTGAAGACGAGCGCCGCATCATCAAGCGCAACCTCGGTTTCTTTGTCACCGCCGACTCACTTGCAGCCAACAACATTGTGTTGGGGACCTATCGCCACATCACGGCCCCCGAGTGCCGCCAGTTTTTACTGCGACAGGCGTTTGAAGAAGCCATCCACACCCACGCCTACCAGTACATCGTGGAGTCGCTGGGGCTGGATGAGAGCGAAATCTTCAACGCCTACAACGAGGTGCAGTCGATTCGGGACAAGGACCAGTTCCTGATTCCTTTCATCGAAGCCATCATGGACCCACACTTCCATACCGGCACGCCGGAGGCGGACCAGACCCTGCTGAAGTCATTGATAGTGTTCGCCTGTCTGATGGAAGGTTTGTTCTTCTACGTCGGCTTCACGCAAATCCTGGCCATGGGCCGTCAAAACAAGATGACCGGAGCCGCCGAGCAGTACCAGTACATCCTGCGCGACGAGTCCATGCATTGCAACTTTGGCATCGACTTGATCAACCAGCTCAAGCTGGAAAATCCCCAGTTGTGGACGGCCGAGTTCAAGGCCGAGATCAAGGGTCTGTTTGAGACCGCGGTCGAATTGGAATACCGTTACGCCGAAGACACCATGCCACGCGGCGTGCTGGGCATGAATGCGTCGATGTTCAAGGGCTATTTGCGCTATATCGCCAACCGTCGGGCCACCCAAATCGGCCTGGAAACCCTGTTCCCCAACGAGGAAAACCCTTTCCCCTGGATGAGCGAGATGATTGACCTGAAGAAGGAACGTAACTTCTTCGAGACCCGTGTTATTGAGTACCAGTCGGGCGGGGCGCTGTCCTGGGACTGATTGACCGTATGTATTTTCGAATTTCATCTCACCACCAACAGGCCACAGAGTCTGTGATGGTTAGGTGTCACCAAGTTCATGTGGCTGGGCAAGTGCCCAACCATATGAATCGCTTCTTGCAAACAACTGGCAAGAAGTGCTCTTTGTAAATTGATCAAGGAGAAAATCATGGCAACTGCAAAAAAACCGGCCCCAAAAAAGGCCGCTCCCGCAAAGAAAGCTGCACCAGCGAAAAAGGCTGCGCCAGCGAAAAAAGTAGCTGCTAAAAAAGCGGCCCCAGCCAAGAAAGCCGCTCCCGCTAAAAAGGTAGCAGCCAAAAAGGCAGCCCCAGCCAAGAAAGCCGCTCCCGCTAAAAAGGTAGCAGCCAAAAAGGCAGCCCCAGCCAAGAAAGCCGCTCCCGCTAAAAAGG
>CAINUX010000002.1 GCA_903853895.1 uncultured beta proteobacterium
AAGCCCAGTTGGGCGGCGCGAATGGCGGCGATATAGCCACCGGGGCCACCACCAATAACGATCACATCAAATTGTTTACTCATACATTTTCCTAGGAGTCTGGGCGGCAGAGGGTTCTGCGCAGGTAAAGGAGGAGCCGATAGGGCGGGGGACACGGAGCAGAGCACTCTGCTGCTCTGACTCTGGGTATGTCCCGCAGGGTTTCAGATATCAAATAAAAGGCGGGCGGGATCTTCCAGCGCTTCCTTCATCGCCACCAAGCCCAACACGGCTTCGCGGCCGTCGATGATGCGGTGGTCGTACGACATGGCAAAGTAGTTCATGGGGCGAACCACCACTTGGCCGTTTTCGACCATAGCGCGGTCCTTGGTGGCGTGCACGCCCAAAATGGCCGATTGTGGTGGGTTGATGATGGGGGTTGACATCATGGAACCAAACGTACCACCATTGGAGATGGAGAACGTTCCACCGGTCATGTCTTCAATGCCCAACTTGCCGTCCTTGGCCTTTTGGCCAAATTCAGCGATCTTCTTCTCGATCTCGGCAAAGCTCATCTGGTCAGCGTTGCGCAAAATCGGCACCACCAGGCCACGGGGTGAGCCCACGGCGATACCCACGTCAAAATAGCCGTGGTAAACGATGTCGTTTCCGTCCACCGAGGCGTTGAGCACCGGGAACTTTTTGAGGGCATGCACTGCTGCCTTGACGAAGAAGCTCATGAAACCCAGCTTCACGCCATGCTCCTTTTCGAAACGATCTTGCATGCGCTTGCGCATGTCCATGACCGGTGCCATGTTGATCTCGTTGAAGGTGGTCAGAATCGCGTTGGTGCTTTGCGACTGCAGAAGACGCTCGGCCACACGGGCACGCAGGCGGCTCATGGGCACGCGTTCTTCGGGCCGGTCCCCCAGGTGCAGTGCGGCCGGAGCCGCAACCTGTGGCAATACCTTGGTCGGAGCCCCGGTGGGGATTGCTACAGTCGCTACGGTTTTTGCAGCAGCACCGGCAGCAACGGCACCCAGAACATCACCCTTGGTGACGCGGCCATCCTTGCCGGTACCGGCCACGGCACTGACCGACAGGTTGTTGTCGGCCAACAACTTGGCGGCAGCGGGCATGGCCACACCAGCCTTGGAATTGCTTGTCTGGGCAGCCACCGCGACCGGTGCAGCTGCCACAGCCGCAACCGGTGTAGCGGCAGGTGCTGCAACAGCACCGGCTGCGCCTTCCGTGTCGATGCGGGCGATCAATTGCTCGGCGGCTACGGTCGCGCCGTCCGCTGCCACAATCTCGACGATCACACCAGCGCTGGGTGCAGGTACTTCCAGCACCACTTTGTCGGTTTCCACGTCAATCAGGATCTCGTCCACCAGGACCAGATCACCGACCTTCTTTTTCCATTGCAGCAGAGTGGCTTCGGCCACGGACTCCGAGAGCTGGGGTACTTTAACTTCTACGATTGCCATTTTGTTCTTTCCGAATTGTGTATATCGAGTGGGCCTGGAGCATTACTTGCTCAGCACAAAGCCCTTGAGCTTGCCAAACGCGCCTTCAACTAGGGCCTTTTGCTGTTCCAGGTGCAAGTGGGCATAGCCCACTGCGGGCGATGCCGATGCAGCACGGCCTGAGTAGCCCAGGCGCTGACCGTCCGTCATGTTTTCATGAATGTTGTGCTGGATGAAGAACCAGGCACCCTGATTCTGCGGCTCGTCCTGGCACCACACGATGTCGGTTGCATTCGGGTACTTTTTCAGCTCTGCTGCAAACGCCTTGTGCGGGAACGGATACAACTGCTCCACACGAATGATGGCTACGTCATCAATACCCTTTTCCTCGCGCTTCTTGACCAGGTCGTAGTACACCTTGCCAGAGCAGGCCACCAGGCGCTTGACCTTGTCCGCCTTGAGTGCCTTGCTCTCGGGAATCACGGTCTGGAATCCACCTTTGGTGAATTCGGACAGAGGCGACGTTGCGTCCTTGTTACGCAGCAGCGACTTCGGCGTAAAGATGACTAGAGGCTTGCGCAAATTGCGAACCATCTGACGGCGCAGCACATGGAAGATCTGACTGGCTGTCGTGGGCTGCACGATCTGCATATTGGCATCCGCTGCCAACTGCATGAAGCGTTCGAGACGCGCAGAACTGTGCTCGGGGCCTTGGCCTTCGTAGCCGTGCGGCAGCATCAGCGTGATGCCGTTGACGCGTCCCCACTTCACTTCGCCGGAGGCGATGAACTGGTCAATCACCACCTGGGCACCGTTGGCAAAATCACCGAATTGGGCTTCCCAGATTACCAAAGTGTTGGGGTCGTTCGATGCGTAACCGTACTCATAGGCCAGAACAGCCTCTTCTGACAGGATCGAATCAATAACAACAAAGGGTGCCTGGTTATCAGCCACGTTCTCCAATGGAACGTAGATACCGGCATCCCACTTTTCACGCGCCTGATCGTGAATAACCGCATGACGGTGGGTGAAGGTACCGCGTCCACTGTCCTCGCCGCTTAGCCGCACCGGGTATCCGCTTGCCACCAGGGAGGCAAAAGCCATGCTCTCGCCCATGCCCCAGTCCACATTGACGTCACCACGACCCATCGCGGCCCGGTCGTCATAGACCTTCTTCACCAAGGAGTGCGGTGTCACGCTGGCTGGCA
The DNA here is from genome assembly GCA_903853895.1 of uncultured beta proteobacterium. GTDB lineage: Bacteria > Pseudomonadota > Gammaproteobacteria > Burkholderiales > Burkholderiaceae_C > Allorhodoferax. The sequence continues at coordinate 2,654 of CAINUX010000002.1, forward strand.
GAGTGGTTAGTCTCTCCACCAAGCGCTTCCACTCGGACATCGGAATCGCCGTATCGCCAGCATCGGTCCACTTCTTGCCCAGAAAGGGCGTCCAATCCACAGCGTACTTGCTCTTGAAGTTGGTCAACACCGGGTCCACCGTGTGAATACCGGCATCCATGGCGGCACGGTAGGCCTTAGCCATATCCTCGCCCAGCGTCTCACCCAGGCCTTGTGCAGCCAACTTGTCGGCGTACAGCTTGCGGGTGCCGGGGTGCGCTGCAATCTTCTTGTACATCAGCGGCTGCGTCAGCATCGGCGTGTCTTGCTCGTTGTGGCCCAACTTGCGGAAGCAAGTGATGTCCACCACCACGTCCTGGCGGAATTCCAGGCGGAACTCCAACGCCAGTTGCGTGGCAAGTACCACCGCTTCGGGGTCATCACCATTGACGTGCAGCACTGGGGACTCCACCATCTTGACGATGTCGGTACAGAAAGCGCTCGAGCGCATGTCCCTCGGGTCGGACGTGGTGAAACCGATCTGGTTGTTGATGATGATGTGCACCGTGCCACCCGTGGCATAGCCGCGGGTTTGCGCCAGACACAGGGTTTCCTGGTTGACGCCCTGGCCACCAAAGGCCGCGTCACCGTGCACCAGAACGGGGAGCACCTGGTTGCCCAGCGTGTCGCCGCGGCGGTCCATGCGGGCACGTACCGAGCCCTCCACCACCGGATTCACAATTTCCAGGTGCGAGGGGTTGAACGCCAGCGACAGGTGAACCGGGCCACCTGGCGTAGTCACATCGGAACTGAAGCCCTGGTGATACTTCACGTCACCTGCGGGCAGGTCTTCGGGGGCTGTGTGGTCAAACTCGGCAAACAGATCGCCTGGCATCTTGCCCAGCGTATTGACAAGCACGTTCAGACGGCCGCGGTGGGCCATGCCGATCACGATTTCCTGTACACCCTTGGCGCCGGCTTGCTGGATCAGTTCGTCCATGGATGCGATAAAACTTTCGCCACCTTCAAGAGAGAAACGCTTTTGGCCCACGTACTTGGTGTGCAGGAAGCGCTCCAGCCCTTCGGCTGCGGTCAGTCGGTCCAGAATGTGTTTTTTCTTTTCCGCAGAAAAATGCGGCTTGCTGCGGATGCTTTCAAGCTTCTGCTGCCACCAGCGCTTCTGGTTCTGGTCCGTGGTGTACATGAACTCGGCGCCCAGGGTGCCGCAGTAGGTCTCACGCAAGGCATTCATCAGGTCGCGCAGACTCATGGTGTCGCGACCGAAGAAGGTGTTGCTGGTATTAAAAACGGTTTCCTGATCGGCGTCGCTGAAACCGTAGAACGACAGCTCCAGCTCGGGAATGTTGTCGCGCCCGTGGCGCTTGAGCGGATCCAGATCAGCCCAGCGGGCACCGACGTTGCGATAGGCGGCAATCAGCTGCTGCACCGCAGTGCGTTTACGTCCCATTTCAGAGTCCGCACCGGTCGCCAGGACAACCCGGGTGCCACCCTGCTTGGCGCGCTCGGCAAAAGCATTGATCACTGGCAGGTGGGGTACGTCGCGCGCATCGCTTCCATCGCCAGCGGGCACATTTTGCAGGGCGTCGAAATACTCACGCCACGTTTCAGTCACGCTTCCGGGGTTTGCAAGGTAGTTTTCGTACATCTCTTCGACGTAGGGCGCATTGCCCCCGAAAAGGTACGTGTTGCTGGCGTAGGCCTGATAGACCGACGCAGGGCTCGTCTTCTGCGACGTAATTTCACTCATATTCCGCTGACCTCCGTTTCCCTGAGGGAAACATTAGCTGGTTAAAGCTGGTTTTAATTAACCTTCCGCGGCACGGCTGAACCGTTTGGCGGATGCGACTGTGGCGGGGGAAGGGCCTAGTAACGGAACCGATTGTGCCACCTATTGGCATCACACCAGTCCACGGGGAACGCTAGCGCATGCGGAGTCTCAAGGAGCCCGCTTACACATGGCTTGCGAAACCAACAATTTATTCAGCCAAAAAAATCCCCCGAACCGATAAAGGCCGGGGGATAAAGCAAGCTTGAGTCTTCAAACTTGCCAGGAGACGCGACCCCTCAGTCGCATTGAGCTTATGCAAAATTAATGCCAACCTCGCCTGCCCAGTTACCCCAATGACCTTGTGCCATCGGGCTAACGGTTAAAATCGCAGTCCTACACACCCACGGAGCCACCCCTTTCATGCGACTGCGCTCCCCACTGCCACCGCTACGGACCCTGACTTGAAAGACCACTACGCATCTCTGGGTGTCAGCAGCGGCGCCAGTCTGGCTGACATCAAAAAAGCCTTTCGCCAGCAAGCGTCGCTTCACCACCCGGACCGCAACGCTGATCCTGCCGCGCCGGCAAGGTTTCGTGCCGTGCAAGAGGCCTATGACGTGCTCGCGGACGACACCAAACGCCAAGCCTATGACGATAACCGCCGGCGCAACCTGCTGGACAGCCCGATCGATACCGCACGTGACATTTGGCAAAACTACTTCAACCGCATCCTGGAAAACTGAACCCGCATGAACATTTCTCCCTACTTTCGCCAACTGCGTTCTGCCTATGCCGCCGAGCTGGACGACCTCACCTTTGACTCAGAGGGCAAAAACATACTGGACAAGCGTTTGACCCAGCGGCGCAAGGAAATCGACTTCCTGATCAGCATGATGGAAGTCAGCCCCGAGATGGTGGCTGCAGTCTTTCACAAAGGGTTTCGCTTCACGTCCACCCGCGTGATGGACCACTTGCTGACACTGGAATCCGACGAGTTCCCCGAATGGGCGAGCCTGGCATCAGCCCTGGAGATGGCGCCCTGGACCCAAGCACTGATTGCCACGGTGCAAAAGCAGCCCATGGGCGACTGGTTCTTGACCGTTGCAGCGGCACTGGAATACATGTTTTTCAAACCTGAACATGCCCCGGCCGGACATGCTGATGCTGACGAGGACGAAGAGAACGATCAGGACGAAGAACCTTTGGACGAAGAGGAACGCGATGCCAAGGCCCGCGAAGAAGCCGGTGCCGACTGGATGGTCGAGCAAGGCTTTGACCGCAAGGAGTAAGCACCATGAGCAACCTCGCCCTCATCGCTAAAACTCAGAGCCTCATTGCCGCTGGCGACATCATTGGCGCCGAATCGGCTTTGGTGGAACTGGCCGACGCCGAGGGCGATGGCGCCCTCATGGTGGTGCTGGAGCAGTTGCCGGCCAAAGACATCCTGGCGGTGATACGTGAATACGACAACTCCAAGGAATCGGTTATCAACCTGCTGGTGACACCCGAAATATTCGCCCGCGCCGTGGTCATTGAAAAGCAGTACAAAGACCTGACGCGCACCCATTTGCGTGGCATGGTGAATTCGGTCATCTTTCGGGACGGTGCGGACCCGGTTGAATTCTTGAACGCCATTGGCGAACTCGAGGGCGGCAGCGAAGCGTTGGCGGACTATTTTTCCGAAAAATGGAGCCGTATCGAAGCCTTTGCCCGCACCAGCACCTTTGATGCAGCAGAAGACGATGGCGAAATGCTCTCGGAGACCGCCTTGCTCTCAAGTGCCTACGTGCCAGCCAAGCTGGAGTTGGACGAGGTGGCTGACCAGGACTGGATGCAAATGGCCTGGCTGCTGCGCTATGAGTGCCCTGACCTGTTCATAGAAACTGTGATGGTGCTGCGCGCCAAGGCCCGCGCCCATGACCTGGGCCTGGATGAAGAGGAAGAAGTCGAAGAGGACGACGGCAAAGTTGAAACCGGCGACACCGACCGCGGCAAAGCCACCCCCGCCGCGCGAGACGACGACGAGGAATCAGCGATTTGAAACCCCACGGCGTTTCGCTGTTCGATGCACGGCCCTTCTTCGAGAAGGCGCTGGTCTACGGCGTGCAACACGGCATTCTGGATCAGACACGGCTCGACGCAATCCGCACCGATGCACCCAAGGGCATGGTGCAGATTGCGCGCTACTTTGGTACCGAATTTCTGCGCCCGGAACTGGAAAAGGCCAGGGACCGCATGGTCAATCTGGTCAGCCTCTACCTGGAGCACTCCAGCGGTGGCGACCTGCGACTGGCTGCCGAGTCCCTGCGCGACCACTCCTTTCTGTCGCGCTCCAAAGGGGGTTCGGACATGCTCAAGGCGCTTATCGCCATGCCACAGAACAGCCATTTCGGCATGCATGAGTCCGCCGGATTTGCCGACGAACACATTCCCCTTCTGGCCAAGTGGTCGCTGCGCACCCTGCCTGAATACCAGGCTGAACTGGCCCTGCGCAGCCAGATCGGCCTCTTGGTGGATGCTGCCATCTGGTTTGCAGAGGCACTGGGGCAAGACGTATCGGTTCTGGAAGAAGCCGGCAAAGACGCTGAAGCCGTCATCCGCACCGGACTGCTG
>CAINUX010000003.1 GCA_903853895.1 uncultured beta proteobacterium
CCAAACCGTTCCGCGCCGGGATGCATCCCAGCACGGCCTGCGGTTGGGCATGTTGGTGTTCCACGCCAAGTTTGGCGAGGGCACGGTGCTGACGCTGGAAGGTGCGGGGGACGATGCGCGGGCTCAAATCAACTTTCCCCGCCACGGCACCAAGTGGCTGGCGCTGAGCGTGGCCAAGCTGACGCCGGTGCCCTGAAGAGGGGCGCTTTTGTGCGCGCTTCAGATCCGTCAGCTTGTGCGTTTTGCTCCGTGTCCCCCGCCCGTTGGGCTCCTCCTATTACCTGCGCAAAACGCACAGCCTGACGGATCTTGCGGAAGGTTGGAGTGCCCACAGCGCGAACTGCCTTGGTAGGCCCTAACTCTCCAGCAGCAAGCATGGCTTGGGTTTTCTGCGTAGGTAAAAGGAGGAGCCCGAAGGGCGGGGGACACGAAGCAGAATGCCCAAGCCGTGACTGATGCGGGCGAAAGAAATGTCCCCACCCCGCTGGCCAAAATCCAGGACGAAAAAAAACCCGGTTGATGCCGGGCTTTCTTTTGGGTGGCGCAAAGCGCCGAGCTTAACGTGTGGTCGGTGCCACCTGCAGCAGACGGGTCACGTCCTTGTCGTTGGGCAGGGCGTAGTCATAGGCGCGGATGATGCGGCTGTCTTCGGTGCGCACAAACTTCAGGCTGACATAGGTGAAGTTGGCAGCGGCCGAGTAAGTACCCACCAGAACCATGTTGGCGTTGTGGCTGCGTGCAATGTCCTTGATTTCACGCGACAACAGCAGTTCGCCGGTTTCTTCACGAATGAAGACGTCGCCGCGCAGCTTCATTTCCTTGACGTTGAAGCCAGCGGTTGCCATCTGGGATGCGTACTGTTCGGACAGCGTGCGACCCAAGGGCGCGGTGCGGCGCATGTCATTGACGTTGACGATGGTGGCGACCAAGACCGGCGTGTCACCCGTGGGGCCGCGGTCATAGTTTTCGACCAGCTTGCCGATGGCGTCCTTGTTCAGGGCGACAAACCGGCTGGCCGCAGCTTCGTCATATGTGGGGTCAACGCGGGTATTGGACGGCGTGCCACAGGCAGCCAGCAACGCCACCGCAGCGGCCGTGGTGAGGATCAGTTTGAAGTTCATGGGCCTACTACCTTCATGACTTGGGGTGCGCGGTACTGCAGCAACGTGGTGTCGGCTTCTTCCACGTAGTACACGTCGGTCTTGCGCACCAGGTAACGTCCACCGGAGGCGATCGTAGTGGTCAGGATCAGTTCCGTATGGGTGGGACCGCCCGAACTTTCGCTGAGGATGTAGTCCGCACCGGCAGCAGCCACCAGACCGCCAGCCATTTTGGCTCCTTCGGCTGCAGTGCCCAACCCGTAGGCGGCGTACAAACCGGCGGTGATCATAGTCAAGCGGCCAGGAACAAAGTGGGGACGCGGGCTGTTGTGGCGCACCACCTGGGTCTGGTAGCTGACCTCTAGCGCCTGTCCAGGTTCTTGCTGAACGACCCGACCGCTCTTCACCAGGTCGGTGATCAGGAAGTTCTGGAACGCCTTGTCAAAGGCGGTCGCGTTGGCGGGCTGGGCAACATACAGATTGCCGGAGACGCCAAGCTTGCCCAAGGATTCGAGGGTTTGCTTCACCACATCATTCGACAACAGGGCCCAATGGCCGGCCGAACGAACTTTAGGCTCCACCGTGAGGGGGAAATTTGCAGAAACCGGAATGGGTGACGATGCACAGCCGACCAGCAACACCGCGCCGGCACCAATTGCCATCTGCTTCAGGGTTTTGGGAATCAAGGTAGCCCCCTTATCCATAGTTAGTAAAACAAAGACGCCGTTACCGCGCCAAGAACGTGTTTCATTATCAGGCGATCCGAACCATAAAAACAAGACAAATCAACACCTTCTACCGCTTTTTTCATGTTGTTTAGTGGATTTGTTGTGGCTTTGGCAACAGGTGGGTGGCCCGTCAGAGAAACTTAGCCGCCATATTCCCGAACTGCACCCTTGTCGCCTTTTTTGCCGCTGATCTGCCAGGCGGTGCGTTGCCCCACCAGTCGGGCCAGGAATTCCAGTTCTTCGTCGGTGTGGTTGATGGCCCGCGCTGGCGTCAGGGCCGAGCGCCCGTCCAGAGCCGGTTCACCCCATACGGCCTGGTGGTAGGTGGACTCGGACAATTCCCGATCATTGCCAGACCTCAGGTCGACCACGCCGTAGCAGTTGCAAAAGTAGGAGCGATCACCCTGGTTGGAAAATACCTCGGTGTACACCCCGGTACCCCGGATGCCCGCCGTGAGGGTGGGCGTGATGATTTGGCGACTTGTTCCCTTGCCCCAGACGCTGACAACTGCACCGGTCAGCAGCCGCAGCAGGCTGACCGCATTGATGCTGGGTCCGCGCTCGACCAGCATGCTGGTGTTTTGTCGCATGTGGAAAGCCGAGTTGCCCACTACAAAAATTAGCGTGGATCGCGGGCCAGTCACGATTTCGTCTCCGGTCGTCACGGATTGTTGCGGCAGCAGCCGCTGCCCGTTGACCGTGGCGTCGCCCAACAGTTCGACGACGTTGCCACGCGCTTGTGCATGGGCGGAACCCAGGCTCCCGGCGGCGGTCCAGGCAGCAGCCGCTTGCAGGAAACCGCGTCGCTGAAACCACATTACTTCGCCTTCAGATCTGCCCTGCAGAGTGTGTTGTGTCATGTACCTTCTCCTGGAGTGAACTCAAAACTGTCAAGAAACGTAAAGTAGAGCGAGGTAAAAACCATGGCGGCCATGAGCATCGCCGCAGGGTACAGCGCAGCCGCCACCAAATCGGTGTTGCCCATCAGCGCTGCCAGCACCGCCATGATGATGCCAAACAGCAGGAAAACGCCAATCCAGACCAACCCGTAGACGGTCAGCGCCCAAAAATTGCGCATGCAGGCCACCAAGCTGAAGAACAGGCTCTTGACCGGCGCAATACCGTGCCAATGCACCAGGGCAGGAGCGTGCCAGAACAACAGGGACAAGGGAAGGTATAGCAGCGAGGCCATCAGCATCGCCATTTGAAAGTCGCCTTGCTGCAGCATTTCGGCAGTCAGCGGAGCGCCCATCACGTAGAGCTTGGCAAACTTGCCTCCATCGATCAGCGCCGAGCAGCCCAGAATCAGTACAAAACCCAAGGCGTACAGACCACCCAGGATCAACATGGAGCGCGCTTGCTGGCTACCGGCGCGAAAGGCGCTGATCAGGATCAAGGGCATGGGGAACTTGCCACTGCTGGCTTCACGGGTAGCGGCCATCAGGCCCAGGGTGGCGCCAGGCAACAGGGCCAAGGCCAGTGCGCTACCCAGTATGGGCACCATGCTGAGCACCGACATCACGGCCAAAAACATGAAGAACAAACCCGACAGCGCCAGTGGTTGCCGGAAAAAGGTTTGCGCACCCAGTTTGACCCATTGGATGCCCCGGCTGGCTGGGACGATGTTTAGTTTCATGCAGGGATCAGTGTCGATTGGGGTGTCAAGGGGTAGAGGATACGCTGGCGCAACACGCGGTGGAAATGATCGGGGTCATGGGCCTGCAAAACGGCTGCCTCGCGTGGCAGGTGCAGGTCCCACAGGCGGCTGAGCCAGAAGCGCAGCGCACCGGCACGGGCCATGGCTGGCAGCAGGGTGCGTTCCTGGGCCTGCAGGGGGCGGATGGTTTCGTAGGCTTGCAGGAAGGCAAGGGTCCGACCGGCGTCCGTCGCGCCTGTGGCTAAGTCAATGCACCAGTCATTGAGGCACACGGTAATGTCAAACAGCCAGGTGTCAACACCAGCAAAGTAGAAGTCAAAGAAGCCGGTCAATGCGGGTTGCCCGGTGGCATCCATCTCAAACATCACGTTGTCACGGAACAGGTCGGCGTGGATGGGGCCGCGCGGCAGTGCGCCGTAGCTGGAGAGCGTGGCCACATGGTTCTGGTAGGCCAGTTCGCTTTGCAGCAGGGCGGCCTGCTCGGCGGGCACAAAGGGCACGACCACCGGAACGGTCTCGTTCCACCAGTCCAGTGCGCGCAGGTTGGGCTGGTGCATGCCGAAGTCGCGTCCAGCCAGGTGCATGCGGGCCAGCATGGCGCCCACCAGCGCGCAGTGCGCCTCTGTGGGGGCTAGTTCGCTTTTGCCACGCAGGCGGTTGACGACGGCCGCCGGTTTGCCGTTGAGTGCATGCACCACATCGCCATCGCGGTCGGCTGCGGGGTCGGGCACCGGTACGCCGTGGTGGGCCAGGTGCTTCATCAGGCGCAGGTAAAACGGCAACTGCTCGGCGCTCAGACGCTCGAACAGGGTCAGCACGTAGGGCGCCTGGTCGGTGGTGACAAAGTAGTTGGTATTTTCAATGCCGCCGGAACAACCCTGCATGTCTTGCAAAGTGCCGAGGTTGAGTGATTGAAGGAGAGTGTTGGCCTCGTCGAAAGAGACCTCTGTATAGACCGCCATGGGGTGCAATTGTAGGGCTAGGGGCATCGAAATTCAGCACAGGCAAAATGCGTCCTATGACAGAAACCAAGAAAACCCTGCTGCTGGTCGATGGCTCCAGCTACCTCTACCGTGCCTTTTTTGCCGGCGGCGAATCCTTGAGCACCACGTTGCCCGACGGCACGGTGCAAAAGACGGGCGCCATACGCATCATGATCAACATGATGCAAAAGCTGAGCAAGGACGTGCGGGCCGATTACACGGCCTGTGTGTTCGACGCCAAGGGCCCTACCTTTCGGGATGTACTGTACCCGGATTACAAGGCCAACCGTTCGCCGATGCCGGACGACTTGCGCTCGCAGGTAGACCCCATTCACGAAGTCGTCACCTTGCTGGGCTGGAAGGTGCTGGCTGTGCCCGGCGTGGAGGCCGATGACGTGATCGGCACGCTGGCCCATTGCGCGTCGCAACAGGGAGTGAACGTGGTCATCTCCAGTGGCGACAAGGACTTGAGCCAACTGGTCAACGAACACATCATGGTGATCGACACCATGAATGACCGCCGGCGCGACATAGCCGGGGTGGAGGCCGAATTCGGTGTGCCGCCGCGGCTGATGCTGGATTACCAGACGCTGGTGGGCGACCAAGTGGACAACGTGCCGGGCGTACCCAAGGTTGGCCCCAAGACGGCCGTGAAGTGGCTACTGGAATACGGCTCGCTGCAAGGCGTCGTGGAAAACGCGGCCAACATCAAAGGCGTGGTGGGGGAGAACCTGCGCAACGCGCTGGAGTGGCTGCCCAAGGGGCGTGAGCTGCTGACCATCAAGACCGACTGCAGTATGGATGGCCACCTTGCAGGCCTTCCGTCGCTGGAGGAGATGGCCATACGTGGGCAGGACAGTGCGGCCCTTCGGACCTTCGGCGAGCGTTACGGATTCAAGGGGCTGGTCAAGACGCTGGACAGCCAGGCCGTACCTCCTGAGCTGATCAAGGAGCATCAGAGCCCCCGCATGGGCGGCGGCGCTGCTCCGGGGTTGTTCGACGAGGCGCCCGACCTGGGTGGTACGCGCAACGCCACCAATCTGGTCTATGACACCATTTTCACGTGGGAGACGCTGGATCTGTGGCTGGCGCGCCTGCAGGCCGCGGAACTGGTGGCCATCGATACCGAAACCACGTCGCTGGACGAAATGTGCGCCGAGATCGTCGGCATCTCGTTCAGCGTGCAGCCGGGCGAGGCGGCCTATATCCCGCTGACGCACCGCTACCCCGATGCACCGGAGCAGTTGAACCGTGAAGAGGTGCTGGCCAAGCTCAAACCCTGGCTGGAGGACGCCAGCAAAAAGAAACTCGGCCAGCACATCAAATACGACCGCCACGTCTTTGCCAACCACGGCATCGAAGTGCAAGGTTATACCCACGACACCATGCTGCAAAGCTATGTGCTCGAAGTCCATATGCCGCACGGCCTGGCCAGTCTGGCGGAGCGCCACGCGGGGCGCAGCGGCATCAACTACGAAGACCTGTGCGGCAAGGGCGCCAGCCAGATCGGGTTTGACCAGGTGGATATCGCCAAGGCGGCCGAATACTCCTGCGAAGACTCGGACCAGACGCTGGACGTGCACCGCGTTTTATGGCCCCAACTCGAAGCAAATGACAAACTGAAGTTCATCTACGAGCTGGAAATCGTCAGCAGCGAAACCCTGTACCGCATTGAGCGCAATGGCGTGCTGATCGACGCGCCCACGCTGGCCAAACAAAGCCATGAACTGGGCCAGCGCATCCTGCAACTGGAAACCGAGGCGTATGAGATCGCGGGCCAGCCCTTCAACCTCAGCAGCCCGAAGCAACTGGGCGAAATCTTTTTTGACAAACTGGGCATGCCGGTGGTGAAGAAGACCGCCACCGGTGCCCGCAGCACCGACGAAGAGGTGCTGGCGAAACTGGCCGAAGACTACCCGCTGCCCGCCAAGCTGCTGGAGCACCGCGGTCTGGCCAAGCTCAAGGGCACCTACACCGACAAGCTGGCCCAGTTGGCCAACCCGCGCACCGGGCGGGTTCACACGCACTATGCGCAAGCCGTGGCGGTGACCGGGCGCCTGTCCAGCAACGATCCCAATCTGCAAAACATCCCGATCCGCACGCCAGAGGGCCGTCGCGTGCGCGAGGCCTTTGTGGCGCCTGCGGGCAGCATCATTGCCAGTGCCGACTACTCACAAATCGAGCTGCGCATCATGGCCCACATCAGCGATGACGCCGCGCTGCTCAAGGCCTTCCACGACGGGCTGGACGTGCACCGCGCCACGGCTGCCGAGGTGTTTGGCGTGGCTGTCGATCAGGTGAGCAGCGAGCAGCGCCGCTACGCCAAGGTCATCAACTTCGGTCTGATCTACGGCATGAGCGCCTTTGGCCTGGCCCGTAACCTCGGCATCGACAACACGGCGGCCAAGAACTACATCCAGCGCTATTTCGAGCGCTATCCGGGGGTCAAGACCTACATGGAAACCACGCGTGAGCTGGCCAAAAGCCAGGGCTATGTGGAGACCGTGTTTGGCCGGCGCCTGCAGCTCGCGGGCATCAAGACCGCCAAGGGTGCGCAGCTGGCTGGGCTGGAGCGAGCCGCCATCAATGCGCCCATGCAGGGCACGGCGGCCGACCTGATCAAGCTCAGCATGAATGCCGTGCAGCAGGTGCTGGACGCTGAGCAGCGGGGCACGAAGATGATCATGCAGGTGCACGACGAACTGGTGTTCGAGGTGCCCGAAAACGAGGTGGACTGGGTCAGGGCCGAGATTCCGCGTCTGATGGCCGGTGTGGCTGACCTCAAGGTTCCGTTGCTGGCCGAAGTGGGTGTAGGGCCTAATTGGGACAAGGCACATTAAGGAGAAAATATGCTCAACCATGATCAGCGCAGCGATTTCAACGCCTTGCTGCCAGGGAAGACCACAGAAGCCGGTGCCACCCGGCGCACCGCACTGAAGACTGCATTGGGTGTGGGCTACGCGGCATCGACAATGCCCATCATGGCGCAGACGGCCATCAAGACGCCATCGGCCGGATTGAAGACCGGTGAGGGCGTCTTTGAGGTCGAAAACTTTTCTGTGCCATTCTTCTTTGCGGCGCCTGAGGGCAAGAAGAACCTGCCGGTGGTTCTGGTGGTGCAGGAAATTTTTGGCGTCCACGAGTACATCGCCGATACCTGCCGCCGGTTTGCCCAGGCGGGCTATCTGGCGATTGCACCCGAGCTGTATGCCCGCCAGGGTGACCCCGGAAGTTATGGCGAAGTTTCCAGGCTGATCGCCGAGGTCGTGTCCAAGGTGCCCGACGCACAGGTCATGGCTGACCTCGACGGTGCCGTGAAATGGGCTGCAGCCAACGGCGGTAATCTGAAGAAGGTGGGTATCACCGGCTTCTGCTGGGGCGGACGCATCACCTGGCTCTATGCCGAGCAGAGCCGACATGTCAAGGCTGCCGTGGCCTGGTATGGCCGAATGGAAGGTGAGGCGTCAGGTATGACCCCCAGGCACCCCATCGACCTTGCACCAAGCCTCAAGGCCCCCGTCCTGGGCTTGTATGGCGGGCAAGACGACGGTATTGCGCTCACCAGCGTGAACCGCATGAAGGATGCGCTGGCACAAGCGGGTCAAAAAGGCAATGCGGCAGCACTGGCCTCACAGTTTGTGGTGTACCCTCAGGCACCCCATGCTTTCCATGCCGACTACAGGTCGACCTACCGCCAGGACGCAGCTGAGGACGGTTTCCGGCGTGCGCTGGCGTGGTTCAAGGGGCACGGAGTCGGTTGAGCTGGCTCTTGGGGGCCGCCCCCAGCCCCCCCGCTGGGGCGGTTTTCGTATTTTGTTCACATGAAAAGTGCTTCTAGCCCTCGAATAATATGAATTGTTTGCTATGACTTTGGTAGCAATCCTGATGGGAACCCTGATTGCCGGCATCGGCTCGGTATGGCTGGCCGCGGCCCTGAGCTTTGGTGCGCTGGCCCGCTACACCCAGCACATGCTGAGCCTGGCGGCGGGCGCGCTGATGGCCACGGCGTTTATGCACCTGCTGCCCGAGGCCTTCGAGAGCCAGGCTGCTGCCAAGGACCTGTTTCTGACCCTGTTGCTGGGCCTGGTGTTTTTCTTTTTGCTGGACAAGGCCGAACTCTGGCACCACGGCCATGAGCACCACCACCACAGCGACGCCGCGCCCGCGCACAGCCATGGCCACGGTACGGTACACATCCACGAGCACACGCCGCCGCAGCCGGGAAGCTGGGCCATCCTCACCGGTGACAGCGTGCATTGCTTTGGTGATGGCATCCTGATTGCGTCGGCCTTCATGGCCGACATGCGCCTGGGCGCCATCGCGTCGCTGGCGGTGTTGGCCCATGAGGTGCCGCACCACATGGGTGACCTGATGGTGCTGCGCTCGGGCGCCCGCAACAAGCGCATGGCGCTGGTCAAGGTCTCCTTGGCGGGCGCTGTGACGGCGCTGGGCGGGCTGACCGGTTACTGGCTGGTGGATTTGCTGCAGGACTATCTGCCGTACTTTCTGGTCGTGGCGTCCAGCAGCTTTGTCTATGTGGCACTGGCTGATCTGATTCCCCAACTGCAAAAACGTCTGACCCTGGCTGAGACGGCCGCCCAAGTCACCTGGCTGGTCGTGGGGATGGGCATGGTCGCAGTGCTCAGCGGCTTGGCGCACGGGCACTGAGAAATCGGGACTGTTTGTCGGGTTTATTCACTCGCTGCTGTCGGAGCGCAGCGCGGAATCCTGACTGCAACCTCGGTTCCGACGTCCGGCGTGGACCGCACAGTCACGTAACCGCCCAGTGTCTTGGTCACCAGGTTTTCAACAATGGACATACCAAGGCCCGTGCCACCCTTGCCGATTTTGGTGCTGAAGAAAGGCTCAAACATGTGCTTCAAGGTTTCGGCAGAAATGCCTTTGCCGTTGTCCTTGAAAGTCAGGTTCACCCACTCGCTGTCTGCGCGCGCTGCAATGGTGAACAGCCCCGGTGACTTGTCGTCAAAGGCGTGGAGGTAGGCGTTGTTGATCAGGTTGATGACGACCTGACCCAAGGGGCCGGGATAGCTGTCCATCGCAATGTCGGATGCGACGTCCAGCACCACCTGGTGGGGTTTGGACTTGAGACTGGGCGCCAGGGTGTCCACCACTTCCTGAATGGCCTGGCGCAGGTCGAATGCGCGGCGCTGCTCGCTGGCCTGGTCGGCCGCAACCTGACGGAAGTTTTTGAGTAGATCTGCGGCCCGCTCCAGGTTGCGCACCAGCAGCGTATTGCCCTCGGCCACCTGTGCGACGAACTGGTTCAAGTCGGATCGGCGCAATTGCCCGGAGGCGATCAACCTGTCGAAGTCGCGCGCCTCGTCGGCCAGCGTGCTGGCGGCCATCATGCTGTTGCCCATGGGGGTTGATATCTCGTGGGACACACTGGCTGCCAGCGTACCCAATGTGGCGCGGGCTTCGCTGCGTGACAGGTCTTCCTGTGAGCGGCGCAGGGTTTGCTGGGCAGATTCCAGTTGGGCGGTGCGCTCCGCCACGCGGTTCTCCAGCGTGGCATTGAGTTCGACAATCCGTGCCTGGGCCTCTTTTCGAAGCGTGATGTCGGTTAGCGTACCGGCAAATATTTCTGGTCTGCCGTTCGGTGTGCGCGACAGCACCTTGCCTTTGCCGGACACCCACAACCAGCTGCCATCCTTGCGACGATGGCGGTACTCGGCTTCGTAGTGATCCACGATTCCGTGCGTGTGCGACCGCAAAGCGGCAGTGACGCGAGCCTGGTCGTCCGGGTGGCAGTATTCATGCCAGTCGTAAGCGGGGAGGGCCTCCCACTCGGCCAGAGTCATGCCGCTCATGGCGGCCCAACGGTCGTTCACTTCCAGCTTGCCCGTGGTGTAGTTGTAGGCCCAGGTTCCTGCATCGGTTGCTTCAATGATGTTTTGCAGCCGCTGGCGCTCAGAGGCCAGTGATTCCCGAGCTTGATGTGCCAGTACCTGGGCCTGTTGCAGGTTACGACGGCTTCGCTGGACCCGTGCCACGGCCAGTACCAGCAAGAGGGTCGTCGCCAATCCTGACGTCATGACCCAGACCGAAAAATGTGTCGCTCGACCCCGGTCAAACGATGGTCGGGGGTGCAAAACAATTTCCCAGGCTTGGCGAGCGAAATCGACGGTCGTTGCCATGTCGCCCGGTGCCGTGCGTGTCCGCTCCAGGGGAGTCGCACTGGAGAGGTCGCTGTGGTCTCCCAGCCAGGCGAAGATGGGCCTGGTATCCAGAGCGTTGAGGTCGTACACCATCATGTCCATGTTGGCGCCATCCGCACGCGTGTTGGCTTCCTGGAACAGGGTGGGCAGGTCAATGACGGCTGCAACGTAGCCAATGACGGACTGGTCAGCCGCGCGGTATACCGGAACCGACAGTGCAATTCCATTTGAGCCGGAGGCGACGGCGCCTTCCTTCATGATGTCAAAGACGCCGGACGCAACCGGTTGCCCGGTGACGCGGGCTTCGAGCTTGGACTGCATTCGTTCAGGGCTGAAGCTCATGTCAAGGCCGGCAGTGCCGAAGCGCTCGGGCCACGCATACAGCACGGGAACATACACGTCGCGGCCATGCACGGGCTCCCATCCGCTACCCGTGCGGTCGGGTTGCACCACCTGGTAGTTCTTCAGTCCGGCCGATCGGGCTGCTATCTCAAATTGCTTCAAGTTGCCCGCAGGAACGATGGGTTGCCATTCCACGATCGACACGCTGTGCAGTTGTGCCATGACACGTTCGACGTAGTTGTTGAACTGCTCACGGCTCAAGGTGGGATGCGACTCGATCATCAGACCGGTGCCCCGAACGGCCTCGATGCTGCGCGTCAGGTCAAGGTCAAAGGCACTCAACACAGATTGCGATGCGGCGGTGCGCAATTCGCGCTCGCGCAGGGCCTCCGACTCCTGGAGAGCGGTACCGGTCAACACGCTCAGCAAACCGCCCACCAGCAGCATGGCAGCCAGAACCAGGCGATCCTTCCAATGCGTTGGGGATGCCGCAACGCGCAACGTCGGCATGGTGAGACCGGTCATGGTTTCATTCTCATCGACAAAACCATTCTTTGGTACAGCGCCGCTTGATCCTGTATGTATTGGTCAGGTCGGGCGATCAGCCGAATGGCTGGCTGTCCGCCCAGGCGCGCATTGTCTGCCAGCCATTGGGGGTCGGCTGCAACTTTCAGCAGCGCCTGTTTCCAATATTGGACGACTGTATCCGGCAGTCCGGGCGGGCCCATCAGCGCCGACCAGCCTACGATGCTGGACATGCCCCGGTAGCCTGCTTCCCGTGCATTGGGAATTTGTGGGAAGCTCTCCATGCGCCCGGTTGCGGTGGTGAAAAGGCCGCGCAGCTTTCCGTTGCGGATGAGGGGGCCCACGGATGACGCTATGGCACACGTGAAATGGGCTTTGCCTTCAGCGACTGCCGCCACTGCTTCGCGACCCCCATCGAAGTGCAAGGCGCTTGCGGCGTTGATCGGAATGCCAGAGATCGACAATAAATACTGAGCCGCAAAACTGAGAATGGTCCCTGAACCTGAGGTGCTGTAACGAAGTTCGCCCGGTTGTTTGCGAATGGTACTCAGCAGATCGCGGGCGCTATGGAACGGTGAATCGGCATTCACGGCACAGACCAGGGGATCAAGCTCCAGCACCGCCAGGATAGTGAAGTCACGCGCGGTATAGGGTGTACTGGGGTCCACTGCGGGTTGAATGGCATGGGAGCCGACCCGCCCCAACAGCAGGGTGTAGCCGTCGGGGGCGATCTGGCGCACCGCCATGGATGCGAGGGTGCCCGATTTGCCGGGCTGGTTGTCGACGTTGAGTTTCTGCGGCATGGCCATTCGCCCGATACTGCGGGCCAAAGCCTGCGCAAACTGGTCCGCATCGCCACCGGCGGCGAATGGTGTCACCAGAGTGATCGGCCGCTCAGGGTACCCAGCTTGTGCCTCGGCAGCACCCGCCAGCAGGGCCGCCAAGAGCAAGAAACACGATCTTCTTCGCATGATTCGCTCCACAACACCGCCAGTCTAGCGTGTTCGGCGCGACAAACACGAAGTCTCGTGCGAACTACTTTATCCCTGCGCAACCGGTCGGTCCGGGTCGCTGCACCACTCGCTCCAGCTGCCGGCAAACAGCGCGGTTCGCCCCAAGCCGGCCACTTCCATGGCAATGATGTTGGGTACCGCACTGACCCCACTGCCGCAGTGGTGCACCACAGTGGAGGGGTCGCGCCCGCCGAGCAGCGCATCAAACTCGGCGCGCAATTGGGCTGCGGGCTTGAAGCGTCCGTCTGCTGCAATGTTCTCGGTGAATGGCCGGTTCAGTGCGCCCGGAATGTGGCCGGCCACTGGGTCTAGCGGCTCCACCTCGCCGCGATACCGGGGGGCACCGCGGGCGTCGATCATTGTCTGGGCGCCATCTCCGTTGCATCGACCCAGGCGGGATGCTACGGTTTCGATAGTGGCAAGTCCAATCAATTCGTGGCCTAGCACGTATTTTGACGCCGACGTTTGGGGCTGGGGGCCGCTGTCGACCGCTGCACCGGCAGCTTGCCAGGCTTGCAGACCGCCGTCCAGCACGGCCACGTTGTCATGACCGGCCCACTTCAGCATCCACCACAGGCGACCGCAGTAGTTGGCGCCCTGGCGGTCGTAGACCACGGCTTGCATGGTGTTGTTAAAACCGACCGATCCCAACCAGGCTGCAAAGGCCTCGCGGGTGGGCAACGGGTGGCGCCCGCCGCTGGCGCTGGTGCCCGGGGCTGCTTTGCCAGTCACCGGGTCTTTCGCTGCGCTGAGGTGTTGGTCCAGGTGGGCGTAGATGGCGCCGGGGATGTGGGCCTCGGTGTACATGGCAACACCCGCCTGTGCGTCGGTCAGGTTGAAGCTGCAGTCAAACACCATAAAAGGCTGTCCGCTGACCATCAGGGACTGGAGTTGGGAGGCGGAGATCAGCGTGGTGTACATGGTGGCTTCCTCTGTTTAGTGGTCTTCGGCAGGGGTGTTCGGCATGGCCCGAGAGCGCAAAGCGGTGGCCAGCACACCGCTGGTCACGATGACGGCAATACCGGCCCAGCCGATCGGTGCGATTTTGTCGCCAAACAGGGTCAGGCTGTAGATGGCGGCAAACACAATGCCGCTGTATTGCATGCTGGCCACCACCAGGGTGGCGCCGTGGCTGTAAGCACGCGTCATGCACCACTGGCCCAGTGACGCCAGCACACCGATGGGAATGACCCACGCTGCGGCCGTAAAGCTGACCTCGGACCAGGGTGTGAAATCGGTAAACAATGCGCCCACCGCCCCCACGACCACCGTGCCGACCGCGAAATAGAACACCGTGCGGACCTCGGGCTCGCCGACCTTGCCCAGCGCCGTGACTTGCATATAGGCTAGCGCCGCCCCCATGCCCGAGAGCAGACCGATGACGCCGGCAAACAACTGGTTCTGGTCGATGGTGGGGCGCAGCGTCAGCACCACGCCGACAAAGCCCAGAAGCACCGTGCCCAGCAGCGGCCCCTGGCGCTGCGCCTGGCCGTAGAGCAGGCCACCGCCCACGATGAAAGCCGCCACCCAGACGCCGCTCATGTAATTGAGCGTCATGGCAGTGGCCACCGGCAGGTGGGCAATCGCATAAAACCAGGCGCTCAGCGACAGCACACCCACGGTGCTGCGCCACACATGCATCATGGGAACGGGCGTGCGCAAGGGGGTGCCACTGGCTCGCAGTACCACGGCCATGAAGACCACGCTGACGATGCCGCGGTACAGCACCAGCTCCAAGGTGCCAAAGCTCTCCGATGCGAACTTGATCCCGACCGCCATGGTGGCAAACAGGAACGAGCCCAGCACCATCCACAGTGCTTGCATTTAGATCAGAGCCCCCACGCTCCGCCGCTGCGCGAAGCTCACAGCGCGCCCATTTGTCGGCGGTACCACGCGTGAAAGTGTGGCATGCCGTCTTCCATCGGGCTTTGGTACGGCCCGACCTCGTTGTCACCGCGCGCCAGCAGGGCGGCGCGACCGGCGTCCATGCGCTCGCCGATTTCGTCGTCCTCGATGCAGGTCTCGTTGTAGGCGGCCTGCTGGGCTTCGACAAACTCGCGCTCGAAGGCCACGATTTCCTCGGGGTAGTAGAACTCGACCATGTTCATGGTCTTGTTGGGTCCCATCGGGTGCAGTGTGGAGACGGTCAGCACATGCGGGTACCACTCCACCATGATGTGCGGGTAGTACGTCAGCCAGATGGCACCTTGCTGGGGCGCCACACCATTGCGGTAGGCCAGCAGGGCCTTATGCCAGCGCTCGTATACAGGGGAGCCGCCGGTGGCATCGGCTTTGGCCAGCTGCGCGGCCACGCCCACGGTCTGCACCGAGTAGTTGTCGGAAAACTGCCAGCGCAGGTCGTCGCAGGTGACAAACTTGCCCAGACCGGGATGGAAGGGGCCGACGTGGTAGTCCTCCAGATAGACCTCGATAAAGGTCTTCCAGTTGTAGTTGCACTCGTGCATGACCACCTTGTCGAGCACAAAACCGTCAAAGTCCAGTGCGGCGCGCGGGCCCATGCCTGCCAGATCCGCCATGACATCGCGGCTGTTTTGCTCGAACAGAAGGCCGTTCCACTCCTGCAGCGGGTAATTTTTCAGGTTCAGGCAGGGGTCCTGGTTGAAGTGGGGGGCACCCATCAGGGTGCCAGCGGGCACGGGGGTACCCTGGGTGTTGGCACCGGCATAGGTCCAGCGGTGCAGAGGGCAAACGATGTTGCCACCGGCACTGGCGACCTGGCGGCCATGGTCCGTGACCGGGTTGACCAGCGAGTCGCGCCCCTTGAGCATGATGGCCTGGCGGTGGCGGCAAACGTTGGAGACGAGCTCGACCACCCCGCTGGCATTGCGCACCAAGGCCCGCCCTTCCAGCTCTTGCGGCAGGGCGTAATAGTCCCCAACACGGGGGACGCTCAACGTGTGCCCCACATAACGGGGCCCTTGTTGAAAGATACTTTGCAATTCGCGCTGGTACAGCGCTTCGTCAAAGTAGCTTGAAACGGGTAGTTGTGACGGAGTGGTCGTTGACTCGGTCGAAACCCGCATGCCTAGGGGCTTTGCGGGATTTTTGACAATCGGTGGAAAGTCAGTTTTGTACATTGTTTGCACAATTCTCGGTCCTCTAGATGCAAAACCCCCGTTGCCGGGGGTTCGGTGAGGCAGCTACCTTGAGAGCTGCCTAGGGGGTTGGATTGTAACTCGGTGGACAATGCCCTTTGCCGCTCCAAGCGCCTAAAATCCCGGTTTTCCGTTAAACCCCAAGTCCACACCCATGACCAAGGCCAGTGCCAAACCCGTTTCCACAGCAGATACCCCCTTGGGCAACGCCCTGCCGGCCACCTATGAAGGAGCCCTGGGCGAACTGGAGCAGTTGGTTGCGCACTTGGAATCCGGGGCCATGCCGCTTGACCAGTTGCTTGCCGGGTACCAGCGCGGCGCCCAGCTTCTGCAGTTGTGCCGCGACAAACTGCAAGCCGTAGAAGACCAGATCAAGGTGCTGGACGAAGGCACACTCAAAGCATGGAAACCCCAATGAGCGGTATGGTGCCCAACATGGCAATCCCTGTGCACGTGGCTCCGGCTGTTTTTGACCTTGATGGCTGGGCAGGCGAGCGCCTGGCACAGGTCGAACGGGCCCTGGACCGCTGGGTCACAGCCGATGTGCCGCAGGGCCTGAACCACGGTGCGCCGGCCGAGCTGGTCGCTGCCATGCGCTACGCCGTGCTCGATGGTGGCAAACGGCTGCGCCCCTTGCTGGTGCTGGCGGCGCACGAGGCAGTGTGCGAGGAAGACTGCGATACATGCTTATCGGCAGCCCTGCGTGCGGCCTGTGCGGTGGAACTGATCCATGCCTATTCTCTGGTGCACGACGACATGCCCTGCATGGACAACGATGTGTTGCGCCGTGGCAAGCCCACCGTGCACGTGCAGTTTGGTGAGGCCAGTGCCTTGCTGGCGGGTGATGCATTGCAGGCTCTGGCATTTGAGCTGCTGACCCCACAGGACGGTTCGGTGGCACCGACGGTGCAGGCGAATTTGTGTGGTCTATTGGCGCGGGCTGCCGGCAGTGCCGGCATGGCCGGGGGGCAGGCCATAGACCTGGCCAGTGTCGGGTCACCGTTGACCGAGTCCCAATTGCGCGAGATGCATGAACTCAAGACCGGCGCACTGTTGCAGGCCAGCGTCGTGATGGGTGCGTACTGCGGTGCGCCCGAGCCCGACACGCTGCAGGCCTTGCAGGCATATGGGGCAGCCATCGGGCTGGCCTTTCAGGTGGTCGACGACATACTGGACGTGACCGCCGATTCGACTACTCTGGGCAAGACCGCCGGCAAGGATGCTGACAACCACAAGCCGACTTATGTGTCCCTGATGGGGCTGCAGGCCAGCCAGGCCTACGCGCAGCAACTGCTGACCCAGGCCAGGCTGGCGCTGGATGGCAGCGGCCTGTCGCAGACGCAGACGCGCGCATTGCGTGCCCTGGCCGACATGGTGGTCAACCGGGCCCATTGAAGTCCAAAGCAATTTGTGAAAACAGCCGCTAGCCCTCGGATACTATACGTAAGCCGCTCCTAAAAATATAGCATATGCCGAAATACCAATACCCACTCCTGCACACCATCAACTCACCCGACGATCTGCGTTTGGTGCCACGCGCCCAATTGCGTGAGCTGACCGATGAGTTGCGGGCGTTCTTGTTGCACAGCGTGGCCAAGACCGGCGGGCATCTGAGCTCTAACCTGGGTACGGTTGAGCTCACCGTGGCGCTGCACTATGTCTACAACACGCCGCACGACCGCGTGGTCTGGGACGTGGGCCACCAGACCTACCCGCACAAAATCCTGACCGGGCGACGTGACCGCATGGACACGCTGCGCCAGCTCGGCGGCCTGAGTGGTTTCCCGCAGCGCGCCGAGAGCGAATACGACACCTTTGGCACGGCGCACTCCAGCACCTCCATTTCTGCCGCGTTGGGCATGGCACAGGCTGCGCGCATCCAGGGTATAGACCGCCATGCGATTGCCGTCATCGGCGACGGCGCCATGACGGCGGGTATGGCCTTTGAGGCACTCAATAACGCGGGTGTTTCGGAGTGCAACCTGTTGGTCATCCTGAATGACAACGACATGAGCATCAGCCCACCCGTGGGTGCGCTGAACCGCTATTTTGCAAAGCTCATGAGTGGACGTTTCTATGCGTCGGCCAAGAACGCCGGCAAGACCGTGCTCAAGGGCGCACCGCCCCTGTTTGAGCTGGCCAAGCGTCTGGAAGAGCACGCCAAGGGCATGGTGGTACCGGCTACGCTGTTCGAGAAATTCGGCTTCAACTACATTGGCCCCATTGACGGGCATGACCTGGACTCGCTGATCCCCACGCTGGAGAACATTCGCCAGCTCAAGGGCCCGCAGTTTCTGCACGTAGTCACCAAAAAAGGCCAGGGCTACAAGCTGGCCGAGGCCGATCCGGTGGCCTACCACGGCCCCGGCAAGTTTGACCCCAGCGTGGGGCTGCAGAAGCCCGCTGTGGCAGCCAAGACGACCTTCACCCAGGTCTTTGGTAGCTGGCTGTGCGACATGGCAGCCGCCGACCCTCGCCTGGTCGGCATCACGCCCGCCATGCGCGAAGGCTCGGGCATGGTGGAGTTTGAACAGCGCTTTCCCGAGCGCTACTTTGATGTGGGCATTGCCGAGCAGCACGCCGTGACCTTTGCCGCAGGCCTTGCCACCGAAGGCTTGAAGCCCGTCGTTGCCATCTATTCGACCTTCCTGCAGCGCGCCTATGACCAGCTGATCCACGACGTGGCCATCCAGAACCTGCCCGTGGTGTTTGCACTGGATCGCGCCGGGCTGGTCGGTGCCGATGGCGCCACCCATGCCGGTGCCTACGACATCGCCTACCTGCGCTGCATCCCCAACATCAGCGTGGCCTGCCCGTCGGATGAAAACGAATGTCGCCAGCTGTTGAGTACGGCATTTGCGCAAGACCACTCGGTGGCCGTGCGCTACCCGCGCGGTGCAGGGGTTGGCGTTGCACTACAGGCCGGGCTCGAAGCCCTGCCGTTTGGCAAAGGTGAAATTCGCCGCGTGGGCTCGGGGTTAGCCATCCTGGCGTTTGGCACGCTGCTGCACCCGGCACTGGAAGCTGCCGAGAAGCTGGGCGCTACCGTGGTCAACATGCGCTGGGCCAAACCACTGGATACCGAACTGCTGCTGCAGGTGGCACGCGACCACGATGCGCTGGTGACGGTGGAAGATGGCTGCGTGATGGGTGGGGCGGGCAGCGCCGTGCTGGAGGCGCTGCACGCAGCCGGTGTGGAGGTCCCCGTGTTGCAACTCGGCTTGAAAGACACGTTCGTTGAGCACGGCGACCCGGCCCGCTTGATGACATTGCAGGGCCTGGATGCAGCCGGCATTCAAGCGTCGATTGCGCGGCGCTTTGCCACCTTGCTGGCACCCATGGTGCGCGCGGCATAGGTTGTTGTTCGTATTCCTTGCAGAATCCTGAAGGGCCGAGTTTTGGGCGGTTTTCGAGGGAAAACCCCCACGTTTTGCAGTGTTTGGGTTCCTACAATCCGAAGTGACTCACAGCAGTCCTTACCGTGTGGAAGTTCCTGCGCGGCAAGATTGTTTCAAACCTCTTTTGGAGTACCCCGAATGGATCGTCGTTCAATTATTAAAAACGCTGGCATTGCCGGCGTGTTGGCTGCAGGTGCAGCGCCTGCTGTTCACGCACAGGCTGGCGCCATTCGCTGGCGCCTCGCTTCGAGCTTCCCCAAGGCGCTGGACACCATTTTTGGTGCGGCTGATACCTTCGCCAAGAAAGTCGGCGAGATGTCCGGTGGCAAGTTCACCATCACCACCCACGCTGGCGGCGAGTTGATGCCTGCTTTTGGAGTGGTGGACGGTGTGCAGAACGGCACCGTTGAAATGGCGCACACAGCGCCTTACTACTTCCACGGCAAGGACGAAACCTTTGCACTGGGCTGCGCCATTCCCTTCGGCCTGAACAGCCGCCAGATGACCGCCTGGATTTACCAGGGCAATGGCGGCAAGCTGATGCGCGAGTTCTACGCCAAGTACAACATCATCAACTTCCCCATGGGCAACACCGGTGCCCAGATGGGCGGCTTTTACCGCAAGGAAATCAAGTCCGCCGCCGACATCAAGGGCATGAAGATGCGCATCGGCGGTTTTGCCGGCCGCGTGTTTGAACGCATGGGTGGCGTGCCACAAAACATTCCGGGCGGTGAAATCTACACCGCGCTGGAAAAAGGCACCATTGATTCCGCCGAGTGGGTGGGTCCTTACGATGACCAGAAGCTGGGCCTGAACAAAGTGGCTCCCTTCTACTACTACCCCGGCTGGTGGGAGGGCGGTCCCCAGCTCGACCTGTTTGTCAACGACAAGGCCTTTGCCGGTTTGTCCGCCGAAAACAAGTCGATCATTGAATGTGCCGCTGCCTTCGCCCACACTGAAATGCAGGCCAAGTACGACGCCAAGAACCCCGCTGCCCTCAAGCAGTTGGTGGGCGCCAATACCAAGGTCTTGCCCTTCCCCAAGGACGTGCTGGAACTGGCCTTTAAAGAGTCCATGGCGCTGTATGAGGAAGTCGGTGCGAAAAACCCGAACTGGAAAAAAGTCTACACAGACTATTCAGAATTCCGCAAAGATCAAAACCTGTGGTTTCGCTTCGCAGAAGCGCGTTTTGACGACTTTATGCAAGCGCAAAAACTGTAATCAGCAGCTACTGTGCCTACAAAAAAACCCGCTTCGGCGGGTTTTTTTGCTATCAAAAGCGCAGCGCTACATTCAGTACCTATGAGGGCTAGAGGCGTATTTTACTAAAATGCGTTTCATTATACCCAAAACAGGTATTTTGAGTCATTACTCTCTGACACCGACACCGACACCGACACCAGAATACTGAGCCCGAGGAAGAACATCAGCTTGCGTTCAAAGGCGGTCGAGTTCTGCTTCGCCGGAGTTTGCGGCAATGACGATGATGCCGGCAAAAACAGCCGGTCATCGTGTTTGGCCAGCAGCTTGCGTATCAAAGAAGTCATCACGATGGTCGTGGTCAGGTTGTCCAGAATGGCGCTGAGGAACAACGTGACGAACCCGACCAGCCACATCAGTGTGGACAGTTTGGTGGTTTTGATGCGTGTACATCGAAGCCGTTGTGCGCGTCGACCACTTCCACAATGGTCATGGCACCCACCAGGGCGGAGCCCGACTTGTTGATTCTGAGTGGGTGTTCCAGCGCAATTGCCGCGTAGGCGATCACAAAGATGGCGACCAGCGCATCAAGGTGTCAATGCAATAAATTGAACTGAACGATATAGACCACCGCCCCCGCCACATAGCCCAGCAGAGCCAGGGCACTGATCTTCTTCACATACCAGATGAAGTCGATCTTCTCCAGCCCCATGGCGGCTACGCCCGCAGCGGAGCCAATGATCAGGATGGAGCCACCGGTGCCGGCGCAGTAGGCCATAAATTCCCACAGGAAGCTGTCGGGCGGATACTGCTCCAGGCTGTACATGCCCATGCTGGCAGCCACCAGCGGCACGTTGTCCACAATGGCGCTGACCAGGCCGATCAGCATCACGATCACGTCCTGGCGGCCCACGGTCTTGTCCAGCCACTGGGCTACCGCGGACAGAATATGTGTGTGCTCCAGCACCGCCACGGCCAGCAAGATGCCGATGAAGAATATGACCGCACTCATATCAATGCGGGTCAGTGCACGGGCCAGCGTCAGGCGCTGCTTGCGCAGGTCTTCTTCCTGGCGGTGCACGATGTCTCCCACCGCCCACAGCAGGCCCAGGCCGAACATCACGCCCATGAAGGGCGGCAGGTGGGTCACGGTCTTGAAGATGGGAACCATCACCAGAATGCCCAGGCCGAGGAAGAACATCAGGTTGCTCTCGAACGCGCTGGTGTGAAAGACTTCTTCGTTCTCACGAACCTTTTGTGGCACTACCGGGCGGTCGCCCAGAATGCGTGCAGTCACGGCCAGCGGCACCAGCAGGTTGACCATGGATGCCAGGAATAGCCCCTTCATGATCTCGATGGCGGTAATCTGGCCCCCAATCCACAGCATGGTGGTGGTGACGTCGCCAATAGGGGTCCAGGCGCCACCGGCATTGGCTGCGATGACGATGATGCCGGCAAAAAACAGGCGGTCTTCTCGGTTGCCCAGCAGCTTCTTCATCAGGGACACCATGACGATGGTGGTGGTCAGGTTGTCCAGAATCGCGCTCAAGAAAAAGGTTACAAAACCGACCATCCACATCAGGCTGGAGAGTTTGGTGGTCTTGATGCGCGAGGTGATGACCTCAAAGCCATTGTGTGCGTCCACCACCTCCACAATGGTCATGGCGCCCATCAGAAAAAACACGATTTGTGCCATGCTAATGAGCGACTCGTTCAGATCCCCCGCAGCTTTCTGGTTGTCGCCACTGGCCATTGCGTAAATGGTCCACAACAAGCCCGCTCCCAGCAGGGCACTCGCTGACTTGTTGATTTTGAGCGGGTGCTCCAACGCAATGGCCGCATACGCCAGCACAAAAACAATGATGAGTACAGGGATCATGGTGTTCGTCCTTGCCGAGCAGCTCAGGGTTTCTTCTTGGCGTCTTTCTCGGCCGCTTCCAGCATGGCCTGCATCGGGTCGCTGGTGGCCTCACCGGCTTTGGCACCCGTATCCATGCCAGCCGTTGGGTCGGCGGCTTCAGTGGGCTTGGGCATCTCCAGTTGGTTCATGATCTGCTCGGAACTCAGGGTTTCCACCTTTTCAATACCACCGGTCACCAGCACCGGGAAGGCAATGACGGCGACCACCATGATCAATTGCAGGATGATGAAGGCTATCGAGCCTTTGTAGATCTCAATCGTCTTGACCGACGGGATCAGCTTGCCGGTGACACGGTCTTTGTAGTCAAACTTGGCAGCCACACTGCGCAGGTAAAACAGCGCAAATCCGAACGGCGGGGTCAGGAACGAGGTCTGCAGGTTCATGGCGATGATCACACCAAACCAGATCATGACCTGGTCGGGCGTCATGCCGGGAACGATGCCGGGCAGGATCTTTTCGGCTACAGGGGCCAGCAGTGGTATCACGATGAAGGCGATCTCGAAAAAATCGATGAAGCAGCCCAGGATGAAAACCAGGATGTTGACGACCACCAGAAAGCCCCACGCTCCACCGGGGATACCGTCAAACAGGTGTTCCACCCAGATGTGACCGTCAGCTGCGTTAAAAGTGAAGCTGAAGACCGTGGATCCAATCAGGATGAACAGCACAAAGGACGCCAGCTTGGCGGTGTTTTCCAGGGCTTGCTTGGTCAGTGGCATAGTCAAGCGGCGCTTGCCCAAGGCCAGGATGATGGCGCCCAAGGCTCCCATGGCGCCGCCTTCAGTCGGTGTGGCCACTCCCAGAAAGATGGTGCCCAGCACAAGGAAGATCAGGATCAGTGGCGGCATCAGCACAAAGGTCACCTGCTCCGCCAGGCGCGACAGCAGGTGCATCTTGGTGATGTGGTTGATGATGGCCAGTGCCAGGCCGGTCAGCGACGCCAGCGTCAGCGACATGATCACGATTTCATCACCGGCTGAGGGCACCGCGCGTTCCAGCCATTGGGTCATCAAACCGTTGTGCACCTGCGCCCAGCCAAAGCCAACGGCCGCACACACCAGCACCAGCACCAGCAAGGATTTGTGGCCCGAGGCGCCGTTGTCTTCCTTGTACAGAAGGGCTTCGGGCGGCAAGGCAGGCACCATGGCCGGCTTGAAGATGGCAACAGCCACGATGAACAGGATGTACAAACCGACCAGCAACAATCCGGGAATCAGTGCGCCGGAATACATGTCGCCAACAGAACGGCCCAGTTGGTCAGCCAGCACGATCAGCACCAGCGATGGCGGAATGGCCTGCGCCAGCGTGCCCGACGCCGTAATGGTGCCGGTGGCAATGGTACGGCTGTAGCCGTAGCGCAGCATGATGGGCAAAGAAATCAGACCCATGGAGATCACGGCAGCGGCTACCACACCGGTGGTAGCAGCCAGCAGCGCGCCGACCAGAATCACCGCAATGGCAACACCGCCGCGCACCGGGCCAAAGACTTGGCCTACGGTTTCCAGCAGGTCCTCGGCCATGCCGGAGCGTTCCAGAATAATCCCCATGAAGGTGAAGAACGGAATGGCCAGCAGCGTGTCGTTCTGCATGATGCCAAAGATGCGCAAGGGCAGTGCCTGGAACAGTGCGGCCGGGAATATACCGGCTTCAATGCCGATAAATCCAAACGCCAGGCCGGTAGCGGCCAGTCCAAAAGCTACCGGGAAGCCGGTGAGCAGCACGACAAACAGCCCGATAAACATCATGGGCACAAATTGTTGTGCCAGGAAAGTGGTTTGCATTTATTTGTCTCCTGCCAGCAACTCGGCTGCTTTCTTTTCAAGTTCTTCCAGGTGCTTTTGCTCATCGGACTTGGAATCCTCGCTGCTCAGCACATCCGGGCCGTTGCCGGTCAAAAAGGCAATCCGTTTGATCAACTCCGAAACCGCTTGCATCATCAGCAGTGCAAAGCCCAGCGGAATGAGCCCGTACACCGGCCAGCGGATCAGGCCGCCGGCGTTGGTCGAAATTTCACCACTGGTGTAGGCCTGCATAAAGAACGGCCAGCCCAGCGCAATGCTGATCACACAAAACGGGATGAGCACCACCAAAATGCCGATCACATCGACCCAGTTGCGGCCGCGGTCGCTGAGTTTGCTGGAGATGAAGTCGATGCGCACATGCGAGTTCTTCAGGAAGCCGTAGCCGGCACCCAGCAAGAACACGGCTGCAAACAGGTACCACTGAATCTCCAGCAGGCTGTTGGAGCTTTGGTTGAATGCTTTGCGCACCAGCGCATTGCCGGCGCTGATGAGGGTGGTGGCCAGAATCAGCCACATGGTGAGTTTGCCGACCACGGTGCTGATCGAATCGATCAGCCGGGACAGCGAGAGGAATGGTGTCATGGTGTCTCCGCCAAAAGTTGTGGGTAAGGGTGGCCGCAAGCCGATCCCCCCATTTTGTGTGCCAGCAGAGTCTAAATGCTATTGGCGGTGTAACGGCTGAAGAAACCCTGACGCCAGCACTCCAAAGACACTAGGGTTTACCAGAGGGTAGAGCGGCTTTCTGCACGGCTGCGCGCCACTAATTGGCATCCCACTCCGCGAGTTGCTGGTTGGCTGCAACGAGTCGGTTGACCAATATCTTGATGAACGCTTTGTCAAAACATGCCTGCACGTCGGTGCTGGCCTTGCGAAGTGATTCCCCCCGAATCTTCATGACGATGATGTTCGACTGCGCCCGCACCGTTGCTGTGCGAACGTTCTGTTCCGGTTGCAAATAGATGATCTCGCCAATGCTGACGCCCGGGGAGAGAGTGCTGAGCACAGAATCGTTGCGGATCACCACTACAGACCCTTCCAGCAATATGTAAAACGATTCGCCTATGGCTCCTTCGACCATCAGGTTTCCTCCGGCGACCAATGAATGGATGTTGCCAAGGCGCAGGGTTTCCCAGATGGCAACGTCGTGGAAGTCGGTGAAAAAGTCCATCCCGCGCAACAGCTGGAAGCGCACGGCCTCCATGCTTTGCGAGGCGAGATGCGGCAAGCTGCGATTGATGTCTACCAGGGCTTCGCCAAACTCGCGCCAGGACTGAAAGCGGTCTTGCGGCTTTTTGGCCAGTGCGCGTGACACCACCGCATCCAGCGCAGCGGGCAACGCAGGTCGGAGCACCCGCATGGCGGTTGGCTCTTCTGCGCTGATCTTGAAGATGGTGGTGAACTCGGATTCGCCTTGAAACGGCTTGTGACCGGTCAGCAATTCATAGAGCACGATTCCGAGGGAAAACATGTCGGACAGGTGCGTCAGTTCTTCTTCCCGTATTTGCTCGGGTGACATGTACGAGGGCGACCCCACCAGGCCGGCCATGTGTGTGCCTTCGCCTTCGAGCACGAGTGCGGTCCCAAAGTCTGTCAGCTTCACTTCACCGTCGGCTTGCAGCAGCAAGTTGGCCGGCTTGATGTCCCTGTGGACCAGCCCTTGTGCTTTTGCATATTCCAAAGCATTGCAACATTTGAAAATGATGTTCAACACGTCATAGACAGGAAGCAACGCATCGGGAGTCGTAAATTCCGCCAACGATTTTCCTCGGATGTATTCCAGAACCAGATAGGGCGGGTCGGCCTGCTCATCCACGTCAATCATCGCAACGATATGGGGATGAACGAGTTGGCCTGCCAGGACTGCCTCGTTGTGCAACATGCGCCGGTAGCGTTGGGCCTGCACACTATCGACCAGCAAATGCGGGTGAATCATCTTGATGGCGACTTGCGCATCCCGAAAACTGTCATGCGCCAGGTACACGGTACCTGAGGCTCCCCGTCCCAACTCACGTACGACCCGGTATTTTCCAATGGAGGCTGGAATGCTGTTCATGGGAAGAGCTGGTGTTCAATGATGTAGTACATAGCACCCCCGAAATAGCCCATCAAGGCCAGGCCGCTGATCTTGCGCATGTACCAGATGAAGTCAATTTTTTCCAGCCCCATGGCTGCCACACCTGCCGCCGAGCCGATGATCAGGATGGAGCCGCCGGTGCCAGCGCAATAGGCAATGAATTCCCACAGGAAGCTGTCTGGGGGATATTGCTGCAGGTTGTACATGCCCATGGAGGCGGCCACCAGCGGCACGTTGTCCACCACGGCACTGACCAGTCCGATGATGATCACAATTGTGTCCTGGCGGCCCACCGTTATGTCCAGCCACTGCGCGATGCCCGAGAGGACGTGGGTGTGCTCCAGCACTGCCACCGACAGCAGGATGCCGATGAAGAATACGACCGAACTCATGTCGATGCGCGTGAGCGCCCGCACCAGTGTCAGCCGCTGCTTGCGCAGGTCCACTTCCTTTTTGTGCAGCAGGTCACCCACCAGCCAGATCAGGCCCAGGCCAAACAGGATTCCCATGAAAGGGGGCAGATGCGTCACCGTTTTGAACACGGGCACCATCACGAGCACGCCCAGGCCCAGAAAGAACATGAGGTTGCGCTCAAAAGCAGAGGTCTCAAACGGAATCTGGTCCATGCTGCGGCGGGGTGCGATGACCGGTCGGTCACCCAATACCCGGC
This sequence comes from uncultured beta proteobacterium, assembly GCA_903853895.1. Taxonomy (GTDB): domain Bacteria; phylum Pseudomonadota; class Gammaproteobacteria; order Burkholderiales; family Burkholderiaceae_C; genus Allorhodoferax. The sequence goes on from CAINUX010000003.1 coordinate 26,709, forward strand.
TGGTCACGGCCAGCGGCACCAGCAGGTTGATCATCGACGGCACGAACAGCCCCTTCATGATCTCGATGGCCGTGATCTGCCCGCCGATCCAGAGCATGGTGGTGGTGACGTCACCAATGGGTGTCCAGGCGCCGCCCGCATTGGCCGCAATGACGATGATGCCAGCGAAGAACAGACGGTCTTCACGCTGCTCCAGCAGTTTTTTCATCAGCGAAACCATGACGATGGTGGTGGTCAGGTTGTCCAGAATGGAGCTGAGAAAGAACGATACAAAACCCACCATCCACATCAGCGAAGACAGCTTGGTGGTCTTGATGCGCGAGGTGATCACCTCAAAGCCGTTGTGCGCATCGACCACCTCGACGATGGTCATGGCCCCCATCAAGAAGAAGACGATTTGGGCGGTCCCCATCAGGGACGAACCCAGTTGTGCATCCAGTATCCCCGGGTCAACCCCGCCCAGCGCATACACCGTCCACAGCAGGCCCGCACCCATCAGCGCGGTGGCGGACTTGTTGACCTTGAGCGGATGTTCCAGCGCGATAGCCGCGTAGACGAGCACAAAGATGATGATGAGTACAGTTTGCATAGCGTTGTTCAATCCGCAGCGCCGCGTAGCCACTGCAGCAGGTCGCGCGTTCGGTTACGCACAGCGCGCACACTGGCTGCCGTGGCGCGCCAGACAGGGGAGTCCTTCACCTGGGCGATGAGCGCATCTTTCCACGGTTTCCAACGGCCGTACAGTGTGGCAAACCATGGCATCTGCATCAGCGCGGGTTGGGTTAGCGTGAATAGACGTGCCACCGCGGCTGTGCCCAGCATCTTGGCTGCCAGCACTACAGCCAGGCCCAACACCGCGTGGCCGCGGCTGATCCAGTACAGCGCCAGCAGCTTGACCGGCAGCAGCAGCAGCGCCGGTACAAAGAAGACCACCAGCGCGCCATAGGGCGGCAGACGGGCAATGAAGGCCTCTATGCGCGCCCACAGCGGGAGCCGAGCCAGATAGCCCAGCAGGCGGGCCAGCGGCTCCCAGCCCCACTCCTCAAAAATCAGCACCAGCGCCAGCACTGGCCCGACGGTGACGTTAAACAGGGTGGAGAGCAGGCGCTTTAGAAAGGACATGTAAGAAACACCGCGCTAGCCCTCGTGCAATGGTCTCTAGTAGCTATTGAAAAGATAGCATATGCTGCGCGGTCCAGATGCCCGCCACCGTCAACAGCAGCGAGCCCACCAGATGCAAGCCGGCGGTGCCAAGGGCCAGCGCATAACGTTGGTGCATCAGCAGGTTGACGACTTCGGCGCTGAAACTGGAGAACGTCGTCAGTGCGCCCAGAAAGCCGGTAACCAGGGCCAGGCGCCACACCGGGTCCAGCTGCGGCAGGGCCTGGAACACGGCCACGCAGATACCGATCAGGTAGCCGCCCATCAGGTTGGCGGCCAGCGTGCCCCAGGGAATGACGCCACCCGGGCTGAGCCACAGGCCCAGACCCCAGCGCGCCAGGGCTCCGGCGCTGGCGCCCAGACAGATTGCGATGACAGGCCACATGACGCTAGTTTCCCACTTATTTTGTATTGCCCGATGACGTTGCCCGGCAGCGGTGGCATCCTACCCTCTCGGGGCTTGCGGCGATGTTGCCTGGCGTGTGATCATAATTAACCATGAACCTGCGTTTTGTAGAAGCCTTTTACTGGGTCGCGTCGCTCAAGAGCATTTCGCGTGCGGCCGACAAACTGTTTCTGACCCAGTCAGCCATGTCGAGTCGCATTTCCACGCTGGAGGACGAGTTGGGGGTGTTGCTGCTGGATCGACGCGACAAGCAGTTCAAACTCACGGTGGCCGGTGCGCGATTTTTGGTGTACGCCCACAAGTTGCTGGAATTGCAGCGCGAGGTCAAGGCCGAGATGGGCTCCGGCACCCCCATGGCCGTGGCTATGCGCATCGGGGCGATTGAATCGGTGCTGCATTCGTGGCTGATTCCCTGGCTGGAGAAGTTGCGCCTGGACCAGCCCGGGCTGGAGCTGGAGCTGACAGTGGAAACCACGCCCGTGCTGATGGACCAGATTCAGCGCGGCACCCTGGATCTGGTGTTCGCCGTGTTGCCGGCGTCCGCTGACGGGGTCCGCAACCATGCGCTACCGACCATGGAGATGGCGTTTGTGGGCAATCCCACACGGCACACCAAAAGAAAATACCGGCTCGATGAGCTGGCTGAAATGGAACTGCTGACCTTTCAGAAGGGATCTCAGCCCCACGTCACCTTGTTGGACCTCTTTCGCCAGCACCGCATGGAGCCCAAAAAGGTGCACGCCATTTCCTCTATTTCCGCCATGGTGCAACTGGTGCAGGGCGGCTTTGGTGTGGCCTTGCTGCCGCGCATCGCGGTGCAGCGCCTGACCGGTTTTGCCGATCTCAAGTTGCTGAATTGTGATGTGCAGTTGAAGTCCTTGCCCATCCACGCCAGCTACCGCACCAGCCCCACCTCTTCCATGGTGGAAACGGTTGTGGAGTCGGCAGTGGAGTTTGCCGGTCGCGCCACAGGCACCAAAACGGGTCGTCCCAAAGCGGCCGATCGTGTCAAGAAAGGTGCGTAGGGGTAAATACTGAGCATCGAAAAAATCGATGCTGCAAGCGAAAAATTATGAATTTGCGCAAGCCCATTTGAACTTCCACAATCCGCACATCGTCATCCATTTGACTTATGCATCGGGAATTTCAAGTGAGCTCTTTGTCGCAATCCATCGCATCAGTTTTTAGTCCCGAAGACAGCCGTAGTGCACAGCAGGTGCGCAAGCAGATTCGCCAGGGCGTCTGGCACTCCCACACCAGCGGCCTGGCCAGCGACCATGTCCAGGGGAACGTGGTCATTCTTCCCGAGGCGTTGGCCGGTGATTTTTTGCGCTACTGCCAGCGCAACCCCAAACCCTGCCCCGTGCTGGCAGTATCGGAGCCCGGCCAGCCCCAGTTGCCCAGCCTGGGCGAGGACATTGACATTCGCTCCGACCTGCCACGCTACCGGGTGTGGCGCGACGGCGCGGTGGTCGATGAACCGACCGACATTTCGACGCTGTGGCAGGGCGACCTGGTGACGTTTGTGCTGGGTTGCTCATTCTCGTTTGAGCAGGCCCTGCTGGAAGCGGGTCTGCCCTTGCGCCACATCGCACAGGGCAAGAACGTGGCCATGTACCGCACGTCGATTGAAACCCAGGCGGCAGGTGTGTTCCGCGGTCCAATGGTCGTGTCCATGCGTCCGATGAAGGCGTCGGCTGCCATTCGGGCGATTCAAGTCACATCACGCTTTCCCAATGTGCACGGTGCGCCGGTGCATTTGGGTGATCCCTCCCTGATCGGCATCAGCGATCTGAGCGCGCCGGACTATGGTGACGCAGTCGATATCATGGCTGATGAAATCCCGGTGTTCTGGGCCTGCGGCGTCACGCCACAATCGGCCCTGGTCCAGGCTCGCCCCGCGTTCTGCATTACCCACGCACCGGGGGCCATGCTGATCACCGACCTGCTGAACCAACAACTCGCTTCTTTCTGAACGACCCACTTTCCCTGCCCACTCTCCAACCACCCACCAAGGACTGACATGAAGAAACTCGCCCTGATTCTGAGCTGCACCGCAACGCTGACCGCACCGCTGGCCTTTGCACAGACCAAGTGGGATCTGCCCACGGGTTATGCCACCAACACCTTCCAGACCGAAAACGTGCAACAGTTCGCCGACGACGTGGCCAAGGCCACCGGCGGCAAGCTCAAGATCACCGTGCATGCCGGGGCCTCGCTGTACAAAATGCCCGAAATCAAACGCGCGGTGCAATCCGGTCAAACGCAAGCCGGTGAGTTTATTTTGTCGGCCTATGCCAACGAGAATCCGCTGTTCGGCGTCGATTCCATCCCCTTCCTTGCCACCAGTTACGACGCTGCGCAAAAGTTGTACACGGTTGCTAAACCCGCTACTGAAAAGCTCCTGGCCGACCAGGGCATGAAGCTGCTGTTCTCGGTGCCATGGCCTGGGCAGTCGCTGTATTCCGTCAAACCCATGAAAACCATGGACGACTTCAAGGGCACCAAAATGCGCGCCTACAACCCCTACACCACCAAGATTGCGCAGATGGTGAAAGCGCAGCCGGTGACGATTCAGTTGGCGGAGCTGGGGCAGGCCCTGGCAACGGGTGCCGTCGACAACTTCCTGACCTCCAGCGCCAGCGGGGTGGACAGCAAGCTGTTTGAGCAAACCAAGTATTTCTACATCGTCAACGGCTGGTTGCCCCGCAACGCCACGGTAGTGAACAAAAAGGCCTTTGACGCGCTGGATAAGGCCACACAAGACGCCGTGGTCGCTGCCGGTAAGGCTGCTGAAGCGCGTGGCTGGGCGGCCAGCCGCGCCAAAGACGCGGGCTACATCGCCGAGCTTGCCAAACAGGGCATGACCACTGGCCAGCCGAGCAACGAGATCCGTGATGGACTCGCCAGGATTGGCGACACCATGGTGCGAGAGTGGCTTGCATCAGCAGGCCCCGACGGCGTTGCCATCATTGAAGCCTACAAGAAATAGTAACGGTGCGCCCGGTAGTTGTGTTTTTGCGCGCAAGGAGCCAGTGATGAATGCAATGGTCAAGAGTTTTTATAGGTTCCTGCTGTTCCTCTCGGGGCTGGCTATGGTGGCGACGTTTGGCATTATTTTGCTGGGGGTGGCGGCCCGGCAATTCCTGTGGGACATACCGGGGCTGGATGCGTATGCCGGTTACGCCATTGCCGCCACCCTGTTCCTGGCCTTGCCGGCATCGCTGCGCCATGGGGACCATATCCGCGTCACCATGGTTTTACAAAAACTGCCCCCTCGTTTGCTCAACATTTTTGAGTACTGGTGCCTGGCAGCAGCCTCGGCGCTGACTACGTTTTTTGCCTTTTACGCCGGCCGTCTGGTGTGGCAGTCATACACCTACCACGACATGTCTGCTGGAGCCGACGCGACGCCCTTGTGGATTCCGCAAGTGCTGATGCTGCTGGGTTGTATAGGGCTTGCCGTGGCGTTCATCGATGCCTTGGTCAGCCGCATCCAGGGTCGTCCCTTCTTCGAAGAGATAGACGGCGAATCCGCCCGTGCCGAGTAAACGCAGCGCCACCACTTAGCGAGAACACCATGGATATCTTGATTGCCGGGGCATTGATCGTGATGCTCTTTATTGTGCTGGGCTCCGGCCTGTGGATTGGCCTGTCGCTATTGGGCGTGGCGGTGATTGCCATGGAGCTGTTCACCCAGCGCCCGGTGGGCGACGCGATGCTGCTGACCATTTGGGGTTCCACCTCCAGCTGGACGCTGACCGCATTGCCCCTGTTTTTGTGGATGGGCGAAATCCTGTTTCGCAGCAAGTTGTCGGAAGGCTTGTTCAAAGGCCTGGCGCCGTGGGTGAACTGGTTGCCCGGTCGCCTGCTGCATGTAAACGTGATTGGCAGCACCATCTTTGCGGCGGTGTCAGGCTCATCCGCCGCGACCTGCGCCACCATTGGCAAAATTTCACTGCCCGAGCTGAAGAAGCGCGGTTACCCGGAAGACATCTCGATTGGTACGTTGGCCGGGGCCAGCACGCTGGGTCTGCTGATTCCGCCGTCCATCATCATGATTGTCTATGGCGTGGCGGCCAATGTGTCGATTGCCAAGCTGTTCATCGCAGGGGTGATTCCTGGCCTGGTGCTGGCCAGCCTGTTCAGTGGCTACATCATCGTCTGGGCATTGTTCAACAAAGAGAAAATTCCCCCGGCCGATGCGGCCATGACCTTTGTGCAAAAAATCTATGAAGGCCGCAACCTGATTCCCGTGGTGTCGTTGATTGCCTTGGTGTTGGGGTCCATTTACTCCGGTATTGCGACCGCGACCGAGGCTGCAGCCCTGGGTGTGGGTGGCTCACTGCTGCTGTCAGGCATCGAACGCACGCTCACCTGGTCCGCGTTCAAGAGCGGTCTGTATGCCGCGTGCCGGGTGTACTGCATGATTGGTTTGATTTTGGCGGGTGCCGCCTTCCTGACCCTGGCCATGGGCTTTATCGGCCTGCCACGGCACCTGGCTGAGTTCATTGGCGGGCTCAACCTGTCGCCCCTGATGCTGATCGTGATGCTGATCGGCTTCTTCATCGTGCTGGGCTGCTTTCTGGACGGCATTTCCATGGTGGTCTTAACCATGTCGGTGCTGCTGCCCACGGTGGAAAAAGCCGGGTTTGATCTGATCTGGTTCGGCATCTTCATCGTGCTGGTGGTAGAGATGGCGCAGATCACCCCTCCGGTGGGCTTCAACCTGTTTGTGTTGCAGGGCTTGACCAAAAAGCAGCTGATGTACCTGGCCCGGGTAGCGTTCCCGTTCTTTCTGGTGATGGTGGCGATGGTGTTCCTGACCTACTTCATACCGGACATGGTGCTGTGGATGCCGCGCAATATGGGATAGCCCCGGCGCCGCGCTGGCGCCTTGGCTGGCCAACCACGCCCAAGAGTTTTTTCATGAAGTTGCCGCTGACCGCTGCGCAGTGCGCGGCAACGGTTTTACACGCCCAAACTTTGACGAAAAAGTGAACCGACACCATGCAAAACAATAGCAATCCCCTGAACCGCAAGCTCTGGCAATTCTGGATCGATCGTGGCGGCACCTTTACCGACGTGGTCGGCAAGCGCCCGGACGGCACACTGGTCACGCACAAGCTCTTGAGTGAAAACCCCGAGCAATACCGCGACGCCGCAGTGGCCGGCATCCGCCACCTGCTGGGGCTGCAAGACGGCGAGCCGGTCACGCCGGATCAGGTGGAGTGCGTGAAGATGGGCACTACGGTGGCCACCAACGCACTGCTGGAGCGCAAGGGCGAGCCCACGCTCTTGGTCACCACACGCGGCTTTCGCGATGCGTTGCGCATTGCCTACCAGAACCGCCCGCGCATCTTTGACCGCAACATCCAGCTGCCCGAGCTGTTGTACAGCGCCGTGGTGGAAGCCCAGGAACGCATGGGTGCGCACGGCGAGGTGGTCGAGACGCTCGATGAGGTGCTATTAAAACAGGAGCTACTAACGCAATACGTACGAGGGCTACGCAGTGTTTCTATTGTTTTCATGCACGGCTACCGCTACACCGCCCACGAAAAGGCGGCAGCCGCAATAGCGCGCGAAGTCGGCTTCACCCAGGTCAGTACGTCGCATGAAACCAGCCCGATGATGAAGTTCGTCAGCCGCGGTGACACCACGGTGGTCGATGCCTACCTGTCGCCCATCCTGCGCCGCTATGTGGAGCAGGTGGCCGGCGAGATGCCGGGTGTCAAGCTGTTCTTCATGCAATCCAGCGGTGGCTTGACAGACGCCCACGCCTTCCAGGGCAAGGATGCGATCCTGAGCGGCCCGGCGGGCGGCATCGTGGGCATGGCACGTACAGCGGCCATTGCCGGCATAGAGAAGATCATTGGCTTTGACATGGGTGGAACCTCCACCGATGTGAGCCACTACGCCGGTGAGTTTGAGCGCGAGTTCGAGACCCAGGTGGCTGGCGTGCGCATGCGCGCGCCCATGATGAGCATCCACACCGTGGCGGCCGGTGGCGGCTCGCTGCTAGCGTTTGATGGCGCGCGTTTTCGCGTGGGGCCGCAAAGCGCGGGTGCAAGTCCCGGCCCGGCCAGCTACCGGCGCGGTGGCACGCTGGCGGTGACGGACGCCAATGTGATGCTGGGCAAGATCCAGCCCCGCTACTTCCCCAAGGTGTTTGGCCCGCAGGCCAATGAGGCCCTGAGTCTGGAAGCAGTCCAAACCCAGTTTGCCGAATTGGCGGAGAGAACCCGGCGACCGGCGGAGGAAGTGGCCGAAGGTTTTATCAGCATTGCCGTGCAGCAGATGGCCAACGCCATCAAGAAGATTTCCGTGGCCCGTGGCTACGACGTGACTGGCTACACCTTGCAATGTTTTGGTGGCGCAGGCGGGCAACACGCCTGCCTGGTGGCCGACGCGCTGGGCATGACGCGTGTGTTTGTGCACCCGCTGGCCGGTGTGCTCAGCGCCTATGGCATGGGCCTGGCCGACCAGACCGTGATCAAGGAACAAGCGGTGGAGGTGAAGTTGCAGGTAGAAGCGCTGCCCGCTATCGTCATCCAGTTGGGCGCTCTGGCGGCACAAGCCCAGGCTGAACTGCTGCGCCAGCAGGTCAACCAGGGCGCCATCACCATGCACCGCCGCGTGCATGTGCGCTACGAGGGCAGCGATTCGGCCCTGGTGGTGGCCTATGCGCAGGCCGACGATGCGCAAGCCACGGTGGCTCTCATCGTGGCAGGTTTTGAAGCCGCCTACCGCCAGCGCTTTGCCTTTCTGATGCAGGGCAAGGGGCTGGTCGTCGAGGCCGTGTCGGTCGAGGCCGTGATTGCGGGTGACGCACCTGAGGAGCCCCGCCACGCCCTGCATCCGCCGCGTGATCTGCTGATGAGCGGTGCGGTGCGCGAGACGGTGCGCATGTACTCGGGTGGCGAGTGGGTTCAGGCGGCCTTGGTGGTGCGTGAAGACCTGCGGCCCGGCGACGTCATAACCGGCCCTGCCATCATTGCCGAAAAGAACGCCACCACCGTGGTGGAACCCGGCTGGGAAGCCACTCTGACAGAGTTTGACCACCTGGCCCTCGTCCGTGTTGCACAGCGTGCTATCAAATACGCAGCAGGTACGACCGTGGACCCGGTTCTGCTGGAGGTCTTTAACAACCACTTCATGAACATCGCAGAGCAGATGGGCCTGCAACTGCAGAACACCGCCTACTCGGTCAACATCAAGGAGCGGCTGGACTTTAGCTGTGCGCTGTTTGATGCCGAGGGCAACCTGATCGCCAACGCGCCCCACATCCCGGTGCATTTGGGGTCCATGGGCGAGAGCATCAAGACCGTGGTGCGCGAGAACGCTGACACCATGCAGCCCGGCGATGTGTATGTGCTGAACGACCCCTACCATGGCGGCACCCACCTGCCGGACATTACCGTCATCACGCCGGTGTATCTGGAGGGGAAGCCGACGTTTTATGTGGGGTCCAGAGGCCACCACGCCGATATTGGCGGCACCACGCCGGGTTCCATGCCACCGTTCTCCACGCGCATCGAGGAGGAGGGCGTGCAGATCAACAATTTCAAACTGGTAGACCGCGGTGTGCTGCGCGAGACCGAGATGGTGGCGTTGCTGCAAAGCGGTGAATTCCCAAGCCGCAATCCGCAGCAAAACATGGCGGACCTGAACGCCCAAATCGCCGCCAATGAAAAGGGGGTGCAGGAACTGCGCAAGATGGTGGACCACTTTGGGCTGGGCGTGGTGCAGGCCTATATGCGCCACGTGCAGGACAACGCAGAAGAGTCTGTGCGCCGCGTGATCACCCGCCTGAAAGACGGCGCTTTCACCTTGCAGCTTGACAATGGCGCGCAGATCCAGGTGGCGATACGTGTCAACGCCAAAGAGCGCAGCGCGGTCATTGACTTCACCGGTACATCCGAGCAACAACTCAACAACTTCAATGCGCCAACCGCCGTGTGTATGGCAGCGGTACTCTACGTGTTTCGCACGCTGGTGGATGACGACATTCCGCTCAACGCCGGTTGCCTCAAGCCGCTGCAAGTCATCATCCCACCGGGCTCCATGCTCAACCCCAACCCGCCCGCGTCCGTCGTGGCCGGCAATGTGGAAACGTCAAGCTGCATCACCAATGCGCTATATGGCGCTTTGGGCGTGATGGCGGCCAGCCAGTGCACGATGAATAACTTCACGTTTGGCAACGCCCAGTACCAGTACTACGAGACCATTTCCGGCGGCTCGGGTGCCGGGGTCCTGCGCAATGCGGCGGGCGATGTGGTTGGCGGTTTCCACGGCACCAGCGTGGTCCAGACCCACATGACCAACTCGCGCCTGACCGACCCCGAGATCTTTGAGTTCCGCTTCCCGGTGCGACTGGAGAGTTATGCCATTCGCGAGGGCTCAGGCGGGGCGGGAAAATGGCATGGCGGCAATGGCGGTGTGCGCCGCGTGCGCTTTCTGGAGGCCATGACGGCCAGCATTCTGTCCAACGGACGCGTCCATGGGGCGTTCGGAATGGCCGGGGGGAAGAGTGGGCAGGTGGGGGTGAACCGCGTGGTGCGCTGTGATGGCAGTGTCGAAACGCTGGGCCATATCGGACAGGCCGAAATGCTACCCGGTGATGTGTTTGAAATCTGCACGCCGGGTGGGGGTGGTTTTGGAGAGCCCTGAACAGCACCTTGGAGCAAACACCACTGCGTGCTATTTAGGCTTCCCGCTCGGGTGTCTTTTTGAGTGTGGCCACCACGTCAATATCGCCGCGCTCGGCGGCGACCATGACACGCGGGAAGGGGCCGAGGTAGCGCACTTCATACGGAATTTTCAGATCGTCCAGTACGCGTTTGGCGATCGCGATGGAAACGCCGTGCAAAGCAAGAAACCCGCAGCAGCGGGTTTTTTGGAGCCATGCAAGGCTTACTTTTTCGGGGTACTGGCGGGTGCCTGTGGTGCAGCGGCAGCAGCTTCCTTCTTGCTGTCCTTGGGCTCGGCCTTGGCCTTTTTCGCATCTTCCTTGGCTTGCTTGGCCGCGTCTTTCTTGGCCTTCGCTTCTTCAGCCTTCTTGGCCTTTTCTTCGGCCTTGGCTTTCTTGGCGTCTTCTGCCTTCATCTTGGCGTCAGCCTTGGGGTCTTTCTTTTCTTCCTTGGCAGCGGGAGCGGCTGCAGGGGCTGCAGCTGCGGCGGCGGGCTTGGCGTCTGCCTTGGCGGCAGGCGCCGCAGGAGCGGCGGCTGCGCCCTTGAAGCCGGCGCCATTGACGGTCATGCCTTCGCTGGAGAATTTGGCGGCATTGCCGTCGCCCACGCCTTTGACGCGTTCAATGAAGTCGTTCCAGTCCTTGAAGTTGCCCTTCTTGCGCTCGTCAATGATCTTGGTGGAAATGCCGGGGCCAATGCCCTTGATACCATCGAGTTCAGCGGCGGTGGCCTTGTTGACGTCGACAGCGGCAAACGCGATGCTGGCGTACAGCATGGCCACAACGGCAAGGATTTTTTTCAACATGTGCAGTTCCTTCAGGATGGATGGTGAGCAGGGTGGATACACCAGTCGCCTGGTGTCCTGTCCTCAACGTGTGGGCCGCGCGCGCCGTTGACGCGCGCACGGGTCATCGGCGTCCGTGCAAACCCTTGGGTTGGCGTTTCAGCCTGCGGCCAGGCGTGCCTGCACATAGCTGCGCACGCCACTTTGCACGTTGGCAAACACGTGCTGGCATCCGGTGCTGCGCAGGGCAGTCAGGTCGGCCTGGGTGTAGCTCTGGTATTTGCCACGCAGCGCATCCGGAAAGGCGATGTATTCGATCAAGCCGGCGGCGACGGCCTGCTCTAGCGACAGCGGGCTCTCACCGCGCTGCTCACGCAACGTGTTCACCACCGTGACGGCCACGTCGTTGAAAGGCTGGGCCTGACCGGTGCCCAGGTTGTAGATGCCGGACTCTGCGGGATGGTCAAAGAACCACAGGTTGACCGCCACCACATCGTCGATGAACACGAAGTCGCGCATCTGGCCACCGGCCGGATACCCGCCGTATTCACCAAACAGTTTCACTTTGCCCTCAGCCTGGAACTGGTTGAATTGGTGAAAGGCAACACTGGCCATTCGGCCCTTGTGCTGTTCCTGCGGGCCGTAGACATTGAAGTACCGAAAGCCGACGACCTGCATCGTTTTCCCGGCCTTGGTGCGCTGAAAGTCCATGCCGCACTCGCGGCGCATGCGTTGGTCAAACAGTAGCTTGGAGTAGCCGTACACATTGAGCGGCAGCTCGAACGCCGGGTCTTCGCGAAAGGTGCTGGCGCCGCCATAGGTGGCGGCCGACGAGGCATACAGCAGGCGTGCGCCGCGCTTCTGGCAGGCCTGGAACAAATTGCAGGACAGCGTGTAGTTGTTGGCCATCATGTACTTGCCGTCGGCTTCCATGGTGTCGCTGCAGGCACCTTCGTGGAACACGGCTTCGATCTGGCCGTAGGCGCCACCGGCGAATGCGTCATAAAAGACATCGGCGTCGACGTAGTCCGAAATTTGCAAGCCTGCCAGGTTGCGGAACTTGTCGCCCTGCGTGAGGTCGTCCACGGCAATGATGTCGTCGATACCACGGGCGTTCAGCCCCTTGATGATGTTGCTGCCAATAAAACCGGCGGCCCCGGTTACAACGATACGGGTCATGGGTTTCCTCTTCTGGTCTAACGCTTGGCAAATAGTTCGTCGTAGCTCACGGTGGCGGTACCGAACTTGCCGACTACCACACCACCGGCCTGGTTGGCCACCGGCACGGCGTCGCGCAGGCTCACACCCGCGGCCACCAGGGCGGCCATGGTGGCAATCACGGTGTCGCCAGCGCCAGTGACATCAAACACCTCGCGTGCCTGCGCGCTCACATGCAACTCGCCCTGGGCATCAAACAGTGTCATACCCTCTTCGCTGCGGGTCAACAGGATGGCTTGCAGGTTGAACTGCTGGCGCAAGGCGTGCACTTTGGCGCGTAATTCATCCTCGCTGTGCCATGCGCCAATGACTTGTTGCAGTTCGGCCCGGTTGGGCGTGATGACGGTTGCCCCGGAGTAGCGGGCAAAGTCGCTGCCCTTGGGGTCGACCAGAATCGGTTTGCTGGCAGCACGTGCCCGGGCAATCATGTCGGTGATATGTCCTAGACCGCCCTTGCCGTAATCCGAGAACAGCACGGCACCATGCAGGGGTAGCAGGTGCTCGAACGCTGCCGTTTGGGAGGCCAGCAGTTCGTTCTTGGGGGTGTTCTCGAAATCCAGGCGCAGCAACTGCTGCTGGCGGCCGATGACCCGCAGCTTTACCGTGGTCTTGAGATCGGCGTCGCGCCCGAAGTGCGGCTGGATGCCGGTCTGTGCTACCAGGGCTTCGAGCTTGTGGCTGGCTTCATCAGCGCCCACCACAGTTAGCAAGGATGCCTGCGCGCCTAGCGTGACGACGTTGTAAGCGACGTTGGCAGCGCCACCATTGCGTTCTTCTTCACGTGTGATGCGCACCACGGGCACCGGTGCCTCCGGCGAGATGCGGTCCACCGCGCCGTACCAATAGCGGTCCAGCATCACGTCGCCCACCACCAGCACTTTGGCTGTGGCCATTTGTTCTTTGGAGATATTCATAGTTCTTCAACCCTGCGGGCGGGGTAGCTGTCCCAGGCCTGGCAGCCGGGGCATTGCCAAAAATGCTGTTTCGCTTCAAAGCCGCAGGCGGCGCAGCGGTAACGGGTCAGGGGTTTGACGGCGTGGTCGAGGGCACGCTGCACCTGGGGGTGAAACTGTTCATGCTCCAGTTTTTCGCCGGCGATCCATTTGGCGGCAGCCACCAGGGAGGGCTCGCTTTCCAGGTGATGCGCATACCATTCGCGGGCGGTTGCGGTGGGGGCGCCACTGGCGGCTTCCAGGGCCACGATGGCATCCAGTACGTCCAGCGATGGCGTGTGGGTGTAAAGAGCCTTGAGTCGGGCCAGGGCGCGAGGCCCTTGCCCGCAGGCGATGGCGTATTGCGCCAGGCGCGGCGCAATCAGGGCCACTGCAGCGGGTGCCGTGGCCAGGGCCTGGGTCAGTGTTTCGCAGGCCAGCGTCGGATTGTCCTGTTGGTTCTGCAGTGCGGCCATGTCGATGCGGGGGCGCGGAGCATCCGGAGCAATATGCATGGCCTGCGTGAAGTGTGCCAGCGCCTGGGTCGGGTCATGGGCCACAACGCTGGCCATGGCTTGCTCACACAGGTAGTGCGACAGGCGGCCCTTGAAGCTGCCCTGGCCGCAGGCCTCCAGCTTTTGTGCAATCTGCGCTGCGTGTTGCCAGTCGCGCGAGCGTTCGTAGTTGGCCAGTAAGGCCAGACGGGACTGGGCCTCAAAGCGCGTACCTTCGAGTTTGAGCAGGGCTTCTTCCGCGCGGTCGAGCAGACCGGCCTTCAAATAGTCCAGCGCCAAGCCATGCTGGGCGCGGTGCCGGTCATCCAGACTCAAGTCTCCGCGTGACAGCAGATGCTGGTGCACCCGTACCGCGCGTTCGTACTCGCCGCGGCGGCGAAACAGGTTGCCCAACGCAAAGTGCAGTTCGGATGTATCGGGGTCGTTCTGTACGGCCTCAATGAAGGCGTCAATGGCCTGGTCCTGTTGCTCGTTGAGCAGAAAGTTCAGGCCCTTGAAGTAGGCTTTGGGCGCCTGCCGGTTCTCCATGCGCAGTTGGCGCACGTCAAAACGCGAGGCGATCCAGCCCAGCACAAAAACAATGGGTAGCGCCAGCAGGATCAGGCTGAGGTCAAATTCCATAGGGCGGCGGCTGCGGTGCGGAGGGTTTTTCGGGGCTGGGTGCGGTGGCGGCTGCTTGGCGGGCCAGCGCCGCTGCACGGCGATGTCGCCACCAGCGCGGCACCATGCCGAGTACGCCAATAACCAGGCCCAGCGCAAATGCGCTCAGCACAACCAGAACCAGAGGTGCCGTCCACTGCTGGCCAAAGAAAAACCGCACGGTGGCATCGTGCTGGTTGTTCAGCGCGAACGCGAAAAGGGTAAAAAAAATGGCCGCTTTCAGCGCCCACTTCAAGAACCATGCAAGTTGTTTCATCTATCCCCCTTGCACAATTATGGCGCAGCCTTGGACTCCAATTCCGCGGTGCGCTGATCTACGGATTCGCGCAGCGCTTTGCCGGGCTTGAAATGGGGTACACGTTTTTCGGGAATGGCCACGCTCTCGCCGCTGCGCGGATTGCGGCCCATGCGGGGCGGGCGGTGGTTGATGGAGAAGCTGCCAAAACCACGGATCTCAATCCGGTGCCCGGCGACCAACGCGTCGTTCATGGCGTCCAGAATGGCCTTCACGGCAAATTCGGCGTCACGATGGGTGAGCTGGCCAAAACGATTGGCAAGTTCTTCAACAAGGTCGGAGCGTGTCATGGGAGATTATTTTTATGCAAGAAAAAACGGCCGGTTCCCAAACACATGCTTGGGGCACCGACCGTTCAATCAATTCAACAGCAAGTTTTAGTTGTTGTTGTCGAGCTTGGCGCGCAGCAATGCGCCCAGGCTGGTGGTGCCAGCGTTTTCGCGGGCAGAAGCTTGGCTCAGAGCAGCCATGGCTTCACCTTGGTCAGCCATGTCCTTGGCCTTGATGGACAACTGGATGTTGCGGGTCTTGCGATCCACGTTCACCACGACAGCAGTCACTTCGTCGCCTTCTTTCAGCACGTTGCGGGCATCTTCCACGCGGTCACGGCTGATTTCGGAAGCGCGCAGGTAGCCGATGATGTCATCGCCCAGGTCGATTTCAGCGCCCTTAGGATCGACAGTCTTGACCTTACCGGTCACAACCTGGCCCTTGTCGTTGATCGACACGAAGGTGGTAAAAGGATCGGAGTCCAACTGCTTGATACCCAGGGAGATGCGCTCGCGGTCCACGTCAACTGCTAAGACCAAAGCCTCGACTTCTTGACC
>CAINUX010000004.1 GCA_903853895.1 uncultured beta proteobacterium
ACCCGGATTGGCATGGAGCCTTGACCAGAAGATGGTCACCATCGGCGTTACCAAAATCGTTTCCCATGCGGCGCTGGACGCGGATGAAAAAGGGTTTGAGGCCGCGCTGGCCAGCGCCGGATTCAAGGAAGGGGTCAACGTGCGCTATGACCGGCAAAATGCACAGGGCGACACTGCGAAAGCCGCAGCCATAGCCGAGAAGTTTGAGAAAGATGCGGTGGATCTGGTACACAGCATTGCCACCCCCACCAGCCAGGCGGTGGTCAAGGCCATCACCCGGATACCCGTGGTGTTTTCGTCCATCAGCGACCCCGTTGGCGCGGGGGTCGTGCCCAAGGACAGCGCCCCCGGCAAGAAGACCGGCTCCAACGTGACCGGTGTCAGCGACATGTGGCCGGTGCTGTTGCAGATGGAGACCTATGCCAAGTTTGTTCCCAAGGTCAAGAAGTGGGGCACGATCTTCAATCCGGCCGAAGCCAACTCCGTGGCCCATGTCAAAGCCATGCGCGAGGCCGCCAAGACCCTGGGCCTGGAACTCGTCGAGGTGAACATCGCCAAGAGCAGCGAGGTTGAACAGGCCGCGGCCTCACTGGTGGGCAAGGTGCAGGCCATCACCATCACGTCGGACAACACCACCGTGGCCAGTTTTGACGCCATTGCACGGGTCTGTGACAAGCACAAGATTGCACTCTTTGCCGGTGATGTGGACAGCGTTCCCAGAGGCGCCATTGCCGCTTATGGCATGGACTATTTTTTGGTTGGCTACTCGGCCGGAAAGAAAGCCGCACTGGTGCTCAAGGGCGTCAAGCCCGGCGACATTCCGTGGGGCCCAGTCGAAAAATTCAGTCTGGTCATTAATCTGAAGGCGGCGCGCGCGCAGGGTGTGTTGGTTTCACCCGAGCTGCTGAAGAAAGCCGACAAGGTGCTGGAATGAGTGCGCAGGGATAGTCCGGTCCATGCGGTCCACCCGAACTATCTACGTTGCCGTGGCAACCCTGGTGCTGACCATGGGCGTTGGCACCTATGTTGACATTGCGAACGATGCCATGCATGCCCGCCACCTGGAAATCAACACCGGGCTGGAGCGCATGGTGCGGCTCAACCAGGAAATGGCCAACATGCTGGTGATTTCGGTGCTGGAACAAAATACCTTGCGCACCGCCAGCTATGACACGGTCGACGCCGACCTGGAAGTCACCATCAAGTCCTTGGGTTTGCTGACCAAGCAGCAAAACCTTTCCGAGGAAATTTCCGCCCTGAGCGAAGACCACCGCGCGCTCCATGTCACAGAGGAGGCCGCCTTGAAGCTCATGCGCCAGGACCGCTGGCAAGAGGCGCGCCAGTTGCTGTTTGACGATTCCTACGTTTTCGCGAAAAAAATTTATGAAATCAATAGCGAGACTGCGGTTGGCGCCCTGACTGGCGAGCTGGCCAGTACCGATAAACGTTTCGAGCAACTCCGGCAAGCGGTGCAGGTCCTGCGTATTGCCGCGCTGTTGGTTCTGCTGTGGGCTGGCGTCATGTTCTCGCGCAGGCTGCGCGCCGAAGTCGCGCTGCAAGAGCGATTGCGCGAACAGATCGCTGCGGCCAACCAGGCGTTGGAAGAAAAAGTGCAGACGCGTACCGCCGAGCTTGAAGCCGCCAATCGCCAGCTGGAAGCACTGAGCGCCACCGATGGGCTGACGGGCTTGGCCAATCGCCGCAAGTTCGATGTGGAGTGGGAAATGGAGTGGCAGCGGGCTCTGCGCCAGGGACTGCCATTGGCCGTGGCCATGGTGGATGTTGACCAGTTCAAGGCCTACAACGACCACTACGGACACCAGATGGGCGATCTGTGCCTGAAGATCGTGGCCCAGACGTTGGGTAGTTCGGCCCAACGCTCGGGGGAAATGGCGGCCCGCTACGGCGGAGAGGAGTTTGTGGTCATCTTGCCGGGTCTTGATGGTGCGCAGGCCTATGCGGCCATGGAACGGGTGCGCGCGGCACTGCAGGCGCAAGGCCTGCCCCATGCCAAAGCGGATGTGGCCGGCGTGGTCACCATCAGCGTGGGGGTGGCGTCGCGCGTGCCCCGAGCAGACGAAAGTTCGGCTAGCCTGGTGCAGGAGGCCGATACGGCGATGTATCTGGCCAAGCACCAGGGCCGAAACCAGGTGGTGGTGGCGCAGTGAATGGTGATCCAGCGCCTTTGTGTTACATCAAGGTTTGTTGGCAGCGCCCGATTAGACTTGTCTTAAAAGGCTTTCGTGGGCGCGGTTTGTGCAAGTTGCCCATGGCCCATGCTTCAGAGGGATGCTTCCATTGCCAGACCGAGAACCCGTGCGCACACTTGCCGTGGACCCCAGCGCCACGGTGCCCGCGCGACCCATTTTCGAAGCCCGGGGCTTGACCAAGATCTACCAGATGGGCGAGGTGCAGGTGCAGGCCCTGCGCGGCGTGGACCTGGATCTGTATGAAGGTGAATTTGTGGTCCTGCTCGGCCCCTCGGGCAGCGGCAAGTCCACGCTGCTCAATATCCTGGGTGGGCTGGACACCCCCACCAGCGGCACCGTGCGCTATGCCGACCATGACCTGAGCCTGCAGGACGATGCGCTGATGACGCAGTACCGGCGTTCACACGTCGGTTTTGTGTTCCAGTTCTACAACCTCATTCCCAGCCTGACGGCGCGTGAAAACGTGGCCCTGGTGACCGAGATTGCCGAGAATCCCATGACGCCCGAAGAGGCGCTGGCGCGCGTGGGCCTGGCCGAGCGCATGGACCACTTTCCGGCGCAGATGTCCGGCGGTGAACAGCAGCGCGTGGCCATTGCGCGGGCGGTAGCCAAGCGCCCCCAGGTCCTGCTGTGTGACGAGCCCACTGGCGCGCTCGACGCGCAGACCGGTGTGCTGGTGCTGGACGTGATTGCGCGGGTCAATCAGGAGCTGGGCACCACCACGGTGGTCATCACCCACAACGCGGTGATCGCGGCCATGGCGGACCGCGTGTTGTACTTTGGCGATGGCCTGGTGGTGCGCTCCGAGCGGAACGTCCACAAGAAGGCCGCCGAGGAGCTGAGCTGGTGAAGGCGCTGGACCGCAAACTGCTGCGTGACCTGTGGCAAATGAAGAGCCAGGCGCTGGCGATTGCGCTGGTGGTGATGTGTGGCGTGGGCACCTACATCATGTTTCTGGCCACGCTGGGAGCGCTGCGCACGACACAGGACTCCTATTACCGCGACTACCGTTTTGCCGAGGTGTTTGCCAGCCTCAAGCGCGCGCCGCAGGCGCTACAGCTACGCCTGCAGGGCATACCGGGCGTGGACCAGGTGGAGACGCGGGTGCTGGCCCAGGTGCGGCTGGACATGCCCAACTTTGCCGAACCTGTCTCTGCCCTGATGGTGTCGGTTTCCGACCAGGGTCGCCACGGGCTCAACGCGCTGCACCTGCGTACCGGCCGCTTGCCCATAGCGGGGCGTGCCGATGAGGTGGTGGCCAGTGCGTCGTTTTCGCTGGCGCACGGCCTGCAACTGGGCGATCGCTTCCACGCCATCCTTAACGGGCGGCGCCAGGCCCTGACCCTGGTGGGCACGGCCTTGTCGCCGGAGTTCATCCAGCAGATGCGCCCGGGCTCGGTGTTTCCCGACTTCAAGCGCTTTGGTGTGATGTGGATGGGCCGGCGCGCGCTGGGCCAGGCCTACGACATGGAAGGCGCATTCAACGACATGGCCATGAGCCTGCAGCCGGGTGCCGACCCACAGGTCGTGATCGATCGGGTCGATGCGCTGCTCAAACCCTACGGCGGACTGGGCAGCTATGCCCGCAAGGACCAGCTCTCGCACCGCTTCCTGAGCCAGGAGCTGGACCAGCTCGGCACGCTGGCCAGCCTGTTCCCGGTGATGTTCATGGGGGTGGCGGTGTTTCTGCTCAATGTGGTGATCGGGCGGCTGGTGGCCATGCAGCGTGAGCAGGTCGCCACGCTCAAAGCCTTCGGCTACAGCAACCTGGCCGTGCTGTGGCATTACCTGCGCATGGTCTCGGTGATTGTGGGGCTGGGCATAGCAGGCGGCACCGGGCTGGGCCTGTGGCTGGGTCGGGCCTTGTCCCACATCTACACGGAGTTCTACCATTTCCCCTATTTGTTGTTTAACCTGCAAGTCCAGACCGTGGTCGAGGCCGCGCTGGCCAGCCTGCTGGCTGCAGGCGCAGGGACGGCACTGGCCGTCTGGCGCGCCGCCAGCCTGCGACCGGCCCATGCCATGCGCCCGGAGCCCCCGGCGCGCTACCGCGAGACCTGGATCGAACAGTGGGGTCTCAAACGCTACCTGTCGCAGCCCACGCGCATGATCATCCGCAACATCCAGCGCCAGTCCTTCAAAGCTGCGCTCACGGTGCTGGGCATCTCGATGGCCTGCGGCATGATCCTGACGGGTTTGTTCCAGCGCGACACGGTCAGTTACATGGTCAACGTCCAGTTCGGCATGGCGCAGCGCGAGGATCTGTCGGTCACCTTCATTGACCCCACCAGTGCCCGCGCCCGCTTCGATTTGATGGGACTGCCCGGTGTGCAGCATGTAGAGGTGTTTCGCGCGGTGCCTGTGCGCCTGCGCAATGGGCCCCACAGCTACCGCACCGGCATTCGCGGCGTGGAACCGGGCGGCGACATCTCCCGCCTGCTCGATGCCGACCTGCGTCCGGTGGTCCTGCCCACCGAGGGCATTCTGCTGACCGATTACCTTGCCCAACTGCTGGGTGTGCGCGTGGGTGACCGCCTGACGGTGGAGGTACTCGAAGGCAACCGGCCGGTGCGCGAGGTGACTGTGGTGGCTCTGGTGCGCGAATACCTGGGCGTGTCGGGCTATATGCATCTGGATGCGCTCAACCAATTCATGCAGGAGGGTCCGACCATTTCCGGCGCCTACCTGAGCGTGGACCCGGCGCAAATGGCGGCGCTGTATGCGCGCCTGAAAACCATGCCCCGTGTGGCCGGTCTGGCCGAGCGCCGGCAGGAGATCCGCAACTTCAACCGGGTGATGGAGGAGACCATGCTGTTCTTCACCTACGTGGCCACCATTTTTGCCGTCATCATTGCCTTTGGCGTCATCTACAACAGCGCACGCATCGCCCTGACCGAGCGCGGGCGTGAACTGGCCAGCCTGCGGGTGCTGGGCTTCACGCGCGGGGAGATTGCCTACATCCTGCTGGGGGAACTGGCACTGCTGGCGCTGCTGGCCATCCCGCTGGGTTTGTGGCTGGGGGAGGGCATGTGCTACTACATTGCACGCACCATGCAGAACGACTTGTTTCGTGTGCCGGTGGTGCTGGAGCCACGCACCTACGCCTTTGCCTGCGTGGTGGTCGTGGCCTCGGCGCTGCTGTCCGGGCTGGCGGTGCGCCGCCGTCTGGACAAACTGGATCTGATTGCCGTCCTGAAGGCGGCGGAGTAATGCTATGACTATCTCTGTGCAATGGCGTCGCCGCACCGTACTGGGCCTGGTGTTGGTTGCGGGGGCCGCCGCGTTGATCTGGGGACTGCGTCCGCAGCCGATTGCAGTTGACCTGGGCACCGCCAGCCGCGGCTCCCTGCGTGTCACCCTGGAGCAGGAGGGCCGCACCCGCGTGCTGGACCGCTACGTGGTGGCCTCGCCAGTGACCGGCCATGCGCGGCGCATCCCGCTGGAGGTGGGACAGGCGGTGGCACTGGGTGCCACTGTGGCCGAACTGGAGCCCCTGCGCGCCGACACGCTGGACCCACGCCGCCAGGCCGAGGCGGCTGCCCGCATCGCCGCCGCGGGGTCGGCCCTGAGTGGCGCTGAGCAGCGCGCCAGTGCCGCCGCCAGTGCGGCCGAGCTGGCGCAGGCCGAACTGCAACGCGTGCGTGCGCTGCGCCTGCAGGGCCATGTCAGCCCCGCAGCCGAGGACCGCGTCGCCAGCGACGCGCAGCGTAGTGGCGCGGAGCAGCGCTCGGCCCAGTTTGCGGTGGCCGCCGCGCGCCACGAACTGGAGGCCGCCCGCACCCTGCTGCAATACGCCGGCAAGTCCAGCGGCGCTGGCCTGGTGACGGTGCGCGCGCCGGTGGCCGGCAAGGTGCTCAAGATCGCCCACAAGAGCGAAGGCAGCGTGACCAGCGGCCAGCCACTGGTCGAGATTGGCGACCCCGGCGCGCTCGAGGTCGAGGTGGACCTGCTGTCCGCCGACGCCGTGCGCATTCCACCCGGCACGCGTGTTGTGTTCGAGCGCTGGGGTGGCGAGGGCGCGCTGGAAGGCGTGGTGCGCATCGTCGAGCCGGCCGGCTTCACCAAGGTCTCGGCGCTGGGGGTGGAAGAGCAACGCGTGTGGGTGATCGTCGCCTTCACATCGCCGGCCAGCCAGTGGCAGCGGCTGGGGGACGGTTACCGCGTCGAGGCCAGCTTCGTCCTGTGGGAGGGCAAGGACATCCTGCAGATTCCGGCCAGCGCGGTGTTTCGTGACGGTGAGGGCTGGGCCGTTTTTGCCGTGGAGCAGGGCCGTGCCGTCAAGCGCAGTGTGCAGGTCGGTCAGCGCACCGGCTTGCTGGCCCAGATCACGTCCGGCCTGCAGGCCGGCGACAGCGTCATCAGCCACCCGGATGACCGCGTGCGCGATGGAGTGCGGGTGGCGGCGCGCTAGCGCGGCACAGGGAACGGGCCGCAGCCCAAGGGGGGCTGGCGCATTTTGTAATACTGTATGAAAATACAGTTAAATAGATGCGCCATGAATCCCTCCGAACCCGCCCCAGCTCCGGCCTATGCCGAGCTGCACTGTCTCTCCAACTTCAGCTTCCAGCGCGGCGCCTCCCAGCCGGAAGAGCTGGTGGAGCGCGCCGCCGCGTTGGGCTACCGCGCGCTGGCGATCACCGACGAATGCTCGGTGGCGGGCGTGGTGCGTGCCCATGTGCAGGCCAAGGCAAGCGGACTCAAGTTGCTGCTGGGGGCGGAGTTTTGGGTGCCGCTGGGAACGGTGGGCGCAGGGGAGCCGGCCCATGGCTTTACGGCCGTGGTGCTGGCGCACAACCTGCAGGGCTGGGGCAATCTGTGCCAGTTCATCACCGCGGCGCGCCGGGCAGCGCCCAAGGGGCAGTACCAGGTGGGCTGGCATGGGGCGCACCACCAGGCCTTGTGGGCACAGATCACGGACTGTGAAATTCTGCTGGTGTTTCCGGATGCTATCAATATGGAAGCGGCTTACGCAATATCTGCGAGGGCTAGAGGCCTGTTTGGCTTGAATGTTTGGCTGGCGGCGGAGGTGCGCCTGGGGCTGGATGATGCGTTGCAGCAGGTGCGCCTGCAGCAGCTGGCCCAGCTCACCGGCCTGCCCCTGGTGGCGGCGGGCAACGTGCGCATGCATGTGCGCTCGCGCAAGCCCCTGCACGACGTGCTGACCGCCGTGCGCCTGGGAAAGCCGGTGGTGCAGTGCGGCTTTGCTTTGCAGGCCAATGCCGAGCTGCACTTGCGCGCGCGTGCGCGGCTGGCGGCGCTGTATCCGGCGCAGTGGCTGGCCAACACCGTGGTAATTGCCGACAAGTGCAGCTTTGACCTGCAGGAAATCGCCTTCCAGTACCCCATGGAGGCATTGCTACCCGGCGCCACACCGGCCCAGACCCTGCGCCACTACTGCGAGGAGGGCGCGCGCGAACGCTATCCACAAGGCGTCCCTGCGGAAGTGTTGCCCATGGTGGAGCACGAGCTGGCCCTGATTGCCGATCTGAAATACGAGATGTATTTCCTCACCGTGCACGACATCGTGCGCTTTGCCCGCAGCCAGGGAATCCTGTGCCAGGGGCGTGGCTCTGCGGCCAATTCGGTGGTGTGTTATTTGCTGCATGTGACCGAGGTGGACCCCATGAAGGGCCACATGATGTTTGAGCGCTTCGTCTCCAGAGAGCGAAACGAGCCGCCGGACATCGATGTGGACTTCGAGCATCAGCGGCGCGAAGAAGTCATCCAGTACATCTATGCCAAATATGGCCGGGAGCGCGCCGCCATTGCCGCCACCGTCATCAGCTACCGCCCGCGCAGCGCGCTGCGTGACGTCGGCCATGCGCTGGAGATTCCCGAGGCGCTGATCGTCGCGCTGTCCAAGGAGCACCCCGGCATGTACGACCGCGAGGTGCTGGTGGAGCGGCTGCAGTCTGCTATTGAAAAAGTAGCTAACGATATAGATTCCACGAGGGCTAGAGCCGAATTTCCTTCAGAGCAACGGCTGCAGCAGTGGCTGGCGCTGGCCATCCAGTTGCAGCGCTTCCCGCGCCACCTGAGCCAGCACGTGGGCGGTTTTGTGTTGACACAGGGGCCGCTGACCCGGCTGGTGCCGGTCGAAAACGCTGCCATGCCGGACCGCTCCATCATCCAGTGGGACAAGGACGACCTGGACGCCGTGGGCCTGATGAAGGTCGACGTGCTGGCCCTGGGCATGCTCAGCGCGATACGCCGCTGCCTGACCCTGGTCACGCAGTGGCGCGGCCTGCTAAAGCCCATGCGCTTGCAGGATGTGCCACGCGAGGACCCTGCCACCTACGAGATGATCTGCAAGGCCGACACGGTGGGCGTTTTCCAGATCGAAAGCCGCGCGCAGATGAGCATGCTGCCGCGCTTGCAACCGCGCGAGTTTTACGACCTGGTGGTGGAAGTGGCCATCGTGAGGCCCGGTCCGATTCAGGGCGGCATGGTGCACCCGTACCTGAAGGCACGCAAGAACCCGGAGGCCTACGCCTCGCCCTATCCGGACCTGCGCAAGGCACTGGAGCGCACGCACGGCATCCCCATCTTCCAGGAGCAGGTGATGCAGATCGCGGTGATCGCGGCCGGCTTCTCTCCCGGTGAGGCGGATAGATTGCGCCGCTCCATGGCC
>CAINUX010000005.1 GCA_903853895.1 uncultured beta proteobacterium
CGGTTTTTGCATTAGCACCCGCAGCAACGGCACCCAGAACATCACCCTTGGTGACGCGGCCATCCTTGCCGGTACCGGCCACGGCACTGACCGACAGGTTGTTGTCGGCCAACAACTTGGCGGCAGCGGGCATGGCCACGCCAGCCTTCGAGTTGCTTGTCTGAGCAGCCACCGCGACCGGTGCAGCGGCCACAGCCGCAACCGGTGCAGCGGCAGGCGCCGCAACAGCACCTGCAGCGCCTTCCGTGTCGATGCGGGCGATCAATTGCTCGGCGGCTACGGTCGCGCCGTCCGCTGCCACAATCTCAACGAGCACACCAGCACTGGGTGCGGGTACTTCTAGCACCACTTTGTCGGTTTCCACGTCAATCAGAATCTCGTCCACCAGGACCAGATCACCGACCTTCTTTTTCCATTGCAACAGGGTGGCTTCTGCCACCGACTCAGACAGTTGAGGTACTTTTACTTCTACGATTGCCATTTTGTTCTTTCCGAATTGTGTATATCGAGTGGGCCTGGAGCATTACTTGCTCAGCACAAAGCCCTTGAGCTTGCCAAACGCGCCTTCAACCAGAGCCTTTTGCTGTTCCAGATGCAGGTGGGCGTAACCCACTGCGGGGGATGCCGATGCAGCACGGCCCGAGTAGCCCAGGCGCTGGCCGTCTGTCATGTTTTCATGAATATTGTGCTGGATGAAGAACCAGGCACCCTGATTCTGCGGCTCGTCCTGGCACCACACGATGTCGGTTGCATTCGGGTACTTCTTCAGCTCCGCTGCAAACGCCTTGTGCGGGAACGGATATAACTGCTCAACGCGAATGATGGCAACGTCATCAATACCCTTTTCCTCGCGCTTCTTGACCAGGTCGTAGTACACCTTGCCGGAGCAGGCCACCAGGCGCTTGACCTTGTCCCCTTTGAGTGCCTTGCTCTCGGGAATGACTGTTTGAAATCCACCCTTGGTGAATTCGGACAGTGGCGATGTTGCGTCCTTGTTGCGCAGCAACGACTTCGGCGTAAAGATGATCAGCGGCTTGCGCAGATTGCGAACCATCTGGCGGCGCAGCACGTGGAAGATCTGGCTGGCAGTCGTGGGCTGCACGATCTGCATATTGGCATCCGCTGCCAGCTGCATGAAACGTTCCAGGCGCGCAGAGCTGTGCTCGGGGCCCTGGCCCTCGTAGCCGTGTGGCAGCATCAGCGTGATGCCGTTGACGCGCCCCCATTTCACTTCGCCAGAGGCGATGAACTGGTCAATCACCACCTGCGCACCATTGGCAAAATCGCCGAATTGGGCTTCCCACACTACCAATGTGTTGGGGTCATTCGATGCGTAACCGTACTCATAGGCGAGAACGGCTTCTTCGGACAGGATGGAATCGATAACGACAAACGGGGCCTGGTTATCAGCCACGTTCTCCAGTGGCGTGTAGATGCCAGCATCCCACTTTTCCCGCGCCTGATCGTGAATAACCGCATGGCGGTGGGTGAAAGTGCCGCGTCCACTGTCCTCGCCGCTGAGCCGCACCGGGTAGCCGCTGGCCACCAGCGAGGCAAAGGCCATGCTCTCGCCCATGCCCCAGTCTACGTTGACGTCCCCACGCCCCATCGCGGCCCGATCGTCATAAACCTTTTTCACCAATGAGTGCGGTGTCACGCTGGCAGGTAGCACGGTCAGTCTTTCGACCAAACGCTTCCACTCGGCCAGCGGAATCGCCGTGTCGCCCGCATCCGTCCACTTCTTGCCCAGAAAGGGTGTCCAATCCACAGCGTACTTGCTCTTGAAGTTAGTCAGCACCGGGTCCACCGTGTGAATACCGGCATCCATGGCGGCACGGTAGGCCTTCGCCATGTCCTCACCCAGGGTCTCACCCAATCCTTGGGCGGCCAACTTGTCTGCGTACAGTTTGCGGGTACCCGGGTGGGCAGCAATCTTCTTGTACATCAGCGGTTGCGTCAGCATCGGCGTGTCTTGCTCGTTGTGGCCTAGCTTGCGGAAGCAAGTGATGTCCACCACCACGTCCTGGCGGAATTCCAGGCGGAACTCCAACGCCAATTGCGTCGCCAGCACCACGGCTTCCGGGTCGTCACCATTGACGTGCAGCACCGGCGACTCGACCATCTTCACAATGTCGGTACAGAAGGCACTGGAGCGCATGTCGCGCGGGTCGGAGGTTGTGAAACCGATCTGGTTGTTGATGATGATGTGCACCGTGCCACCCGTGGCATAGCCGCGGGTTTGCGCCAGACACAGGGTTTCCTGGTTGACGCCCTGGCCACCAAAGGCAGCGTCACCGTGCACCAGTACCGGCAAAACCTGGTTGCCCAGCGTGTCGCCGCGGCGGTCCATGCGGGCACGCACCGAGCCCTCCACCACCGGATTCACAATTTCCAGGTGCGAGGGGTTGAACGCCAGCGACAGGTGAACCGGGCCGCCTGGCGTTGTCACATCGGAACTAAAGCCCTGGTGATATTTCACGTCACCTGCGGGCAGGTCTTCGGGCGCTGTATGGTCAAACTCGGCAAACAGATCGCCTGGCATCTTGCCCAGCGTATTGACCAGCACGTTCAGACGGCCACGGTGGGCCATGCCGATCACGATTTCCTGCACGCCCTTGGCGCCGGCTTGCTGGATCAATTCGTCCATGGAGGCGATAAAACTCTCGCCGCCTTCGAGAGAGAAACGCTTCTGTCCCACGTACTTGGTGTGTAGGAAGCGCTCCAACCCTTCGGCCGCCGTCAGTCGGTCCAGAATGTGTTTCTTCTTTTCCGCAGAAAAATGCGGCTTGCTGCGGATGCTTTCAAGCTTCTGCTGCCACCAGCGCTTCTGGTTCTGGTCCGTGGTGTACATGAACTCGGCGCCCAGTGTGCCGCAATAGGTCTCTCGCAAGGCATTCATCAGGTCGCGCAGACTCATGGTGTCGCGGCCAAAGAAGGTGTTGCTGGTGTTGAAAACGGTTTCCTGATCGGCATCGCTGAAACCATAGAACGACAGTTCCAGCTCGGGAATGTTGTCGCGCCCGTGGCGCTTGAGCGGATCCAGATCAGCCCAACGGGCACCGACGTTGCGGTAGGCTGCAATCAGCTGCTGCACCGCCGTACGCTTACGGCCCATTTCCGAGTCTGCACCGGTCGCCAGGACGACTCTGGTGCCCCCCTGCTTGGCGCGCTCGGCAAAAGCGTTAATCACCGGCAAGTGGGGTACGTCGCGCGCATCGCTTCCATCGCCAGCCGGTACATTTTGCAGGGCGTCGAAATACTCGCGCCACGTGTCAGTCACGCTTCCGGGGTTGGCAAGGTAGTTTTCGTACATCTCTTCGACGTAGGGCGCATTGCCACCGAAAAGGTACGTATTGCTTGCGTAGGCCTGATAGACCGACGCAGGGCTCGTCTTCTGCGACGTATTTTCACTCATATTCCGCTGACCTCCGTTTCCCTTTGGGAAACATTAGCTGGTTAAAGCTGGTTTTAATTAACCTTCCGCGGCACGGCTGAACCGTTTGGCGGATGCGACTGTGGCGGGGGAAGGGCCTAGTAACGGGCTAGATTTTGCCACCAATTGACATCAAACAAGTTGCGATGGCCTCGCTAGCACGAGGGGAGTCTCAGGGCACGTCCTTACACATGGCTTGCGGTATAAAGATTTACTGATGAAAAAAGCCTCCAAGAATTACTCCCTGGAGGCTTTTGTTTTAACTTATGGTCGGTGTGAAAGGATTCGAACCTTCTACCCCTTGCACCCCATGCTACCCCTTGTATTTCCAGCAAGGTACAGCACGATCTCAGAAATTGAACAATATCAATATAAATCAACAAGTTACAGACTTGTAGCATTTTGTTGTAGTCCAAAGCAATCCAGCAAGTTACACTCTGAGCCACCCTAACGGTGGGGGCAATGGTGGGGGCAATTTGACATGGC
>CAINUX010000006.1 GCA_903853895.1 uncultured beta proteobacterium
GGTGCTGACCATTGCATACTTCGATAGCCTGGAATTACCCCGACTCTCCTGACCTCAAACTCTCGAACCGCCCGGTGCGGACCCGCATGCCGGGTGGTGTGGCAGGGGTGCCTCCGATAATGGAGGCCCCCTATGCCGATTGGGCTGACCGCGAAACTTTGCGCGGAGAGGTGCGTGTCCTAGTTATCCAGCGACGCGCTCCAGCGCGCGTTCCAGTCCTTCTCCAGATCACGGCGGTTGCGTTTGGTCGGACGACCGTGTTCCAGTGTCATTGCGGGTTCAGGGCTCAAGCGCCTGGCCTCAGCGACCTTGGCTCTGCGCTCCAGGCTCTCGGGCGTTTCCGCATACAGCTGCTGGGCAACCGGTGCGGGGCCGCGCTGTTCACTGATACCCATGACGACGACAGTATGCGCAATCTTGGCCTGCCAGATGGTCAGCCTATCGCCCACACGCACCTCTCGCGACGGCTTGACATCTTGCTGGGCGATCTGCACCTGGCCACGGTTGACAGCCTCGGTGGCGAGCGAGCGGGTTTTGAAGAAGCGTGCAGCCCACAGCCATTTGTCGATTCGAGTTTTGTCCATTACGCGGTGTCGTGGTTCAGAGGCAGCCGTACGCAGGCGTCCAGCCCCCGGATGGTATCGCCTGCTTGGCGGTTGTTGAGTTGAATGGTACCGTCCAGCGCCAACACTATCTCGCGGGCTATGGTCAGCCCCAGACCTGTGCCGGACTTGGTGTCACCGGTTGCAAAGGGCTGAAACAGGCGTTGTCGCATGGCATCGTCGATGCCGCAGCCCTCATCCTGGATCAGGAGGTGTGCCTTGGTCGCCTGCGGCTGGATGCTGACCGACAGCCTGGCGCCCTTGGGCGAGTGGCGCACTGCGTTGTGCAGCAGGTTGCGCACCAGCTCGCGCAGCATCCAGTCGTGTGCGTGCACCGGGCAGGGCAGGGTGGTGATTTCAAAGTCCAGATCCTTTTCAGCAATCAGGGGCGACACATCCAGTGCCACGGCTCGCACCACCTCGGCCCAGTCGAGAACGGCAAAGTCCTGCAGCTGGCGCACCTGCTCCACTTTGGCCAGGGACAGCATCTGGTTGGCCAGAACGGTGGCACGGTCCACGGTCACCTGCATTTCCTGCAGGGCCTCCTGTGCCGGCGCATCGCCGCGCAGGGCCGACTGCACCTGAACCTTCAGCACTGCCAGCGGCGTGCGCAACTGGTGGGCGGCGTCCCGCACAAAGCGTTTCTGGTGCTCCAGCACCTGCTGCAGACGCTGCATGACCTGGTTGGTAGCGTCGGTCAGAGGCTGGATTTCGCGTGGAATGTCACTGGCTTCAAGCGGTGTCAGATCGTCTTCGCGGCGCAGGCGCAGGCTTTCGCTGAGGCGGCGTACCGGGCGCGTCACGCGTTCCACCACTACCAGCACCACTGCCGTGATGACGGTGATCAGCAGCAGTTGGCGGATCAGGGTGTCCAGCAGGATCTGCCGCGCCAGCGTGCGGCGCAGCTCCAGCGTTTCGGCCACTTGTACGGTGGCCATGGCGTGGTCGCCCCCATTGGCCAGCGGGTGCAATAGCACGGCCACGCGCACCGGGTCACCGCGGAAAGTGCTGTCGTAGAAATCAGCCAGTGCCGCGTAGGGCCCCTGGTTTGGCAGGGTTCCCGTCCATTGGGGCAGATCCTTGGCGCCATCGATCCATTGGCCCTGGGCATTGGAAATGCGGTACGTCATGCGGCTGCGGTTGTCGGCCTCAAAGGCTTCAAGGGCCGAATAGGGAATGTGCGCACGGATGGTCGGTTCCCCGCCCTGGTCTGCAATCTGCAGCAGGTCGCCAATGGCTTTGGCAGACGCCAGCAACGTGCGGTCGTAGGCGACGTTCACCGCCTGCAGGGCTTGGCGGTACAGGCTGTAGGTGTCGATTACCACAAACAGGGCAATCGGCACCAGAATGCCCACCAGAAGATGGCGGCGCAGGGACAGCGCGGTTGGGTGCGTAGCGGTTGTGGGGATGGGTGCAGGAGCCATGTCAGGTGTCGGCCTTGAGCAGGTAGCCCAGTCCACGCAGGGTCATCAGCGTCACGCCGGTGCCGGTCAGCTTCTTGCGCAGGCGGTAGACCACCACTTCGATGGCCTCATATTGCACCTCCAGCTCACCGGGAAAGACCACCTCGAACAGGCGCTCTTTGGCCACGGCATGACCGGACCTGCCCATCAATGCACCCATCAGGGCGAGTTCACGCGGGGTCAGGTCCAGCACCCTGTGCTGGTGGTAGATGGCACCGTTTTCACGGTCGTAGCGCAGCGAACCGACGGCGGGGTGGTCTTGCGCATCCTCTCGTGACGAACCCGTGCGGCGGCGGTGCAGGGCGCGCACACGGGCTTCCAGTTCGTCCAGATCAAAGGGCTTGGGCAGGTAGTCATCGGCACCGGCGTTCAGGCCCAAAATGCGGTCGCCAACCGTGCCGCGCGCAGTAAGGATCAGCACCGGTGTTTGCAGACCTGACTTGCGCGCCTGCTGCAGCACGTCCAGCCCGTCCTTGCCAGGCAGGCTCAGGTCCAGTACCACAACGTCGGGTTGCAGGGTGCTCCAGATGCCCAGCGCCGTAGCACCATCACCGCACACATCGACCCGCATGGATGCACGCACCAAGCTGCGCTGTAGCGTGGTGCGCAGGGCAGGGTCGTCTTCAATCAACAGCAGGTGCATGGCGTTTGGCAACAGGAGTCAGGGGTTTTCCCTAGGGTTTTGGACAGCCGAATGACAGGATGGCTTCGCATCATAGGTTTGTTTTTCAACAACCAGAGGAGACCTGTCATGCGTCGCGAACTGTTTCTTAAATCGATGTTGGCCCTGGCCGCAACTGCCACGTTGCCCCTGACGGCGCGGGCCGCCACTAACATCAAGATGATGATCCCCGCAAACCCCGGTGGCGGCTGGGATACGACCGGGCGCGCCCTGGGCAAGGCCCTACTCGAGGCCAAAGCGGCAGACGCCGTCATCTTTGAGAACAAGGGTGGCGCGGCTGGTGCCCTGGGGCTGGCGCAGTTTGTCAACGCCAGCAAGGGCGACCCGAATGCCCTGATGGTGATGGGCGCTGTCATGCTGGGCGGAATCATCACCGGCAAGCCTCCGGTGTCGATCACTGCTGCCACCCCGATTGCCCGCCTGACCAGCGAATACAACGTATTTGTGTTACCTGCTAACTCACCTTTCAAGACCCTTGGCGACGTAGTAGCCCAGCTGAAGAAAGACCCCGGCAGCGTGAAATGGGGCGGCGGCTCGCGCGGCGCCACCGAGCACATTGCCGCAGCCATGATTGCCCGTGCTGCCGGTGTCGACCCGGCACGCATCAATTATGTGGCCTTCCGTGGCGGCGGTGAGGCCACCGCTGCCATTCTGGGCGGCAACGTGACCATCGGCGGCAGCGGCTACAGCGAGTTTGCCGAATACATCAAGGCCGGCAAAATGAAGGCGGTGGGCGTGACGTCGGCCACACGCCTCAAAGGCGTTGACGTGCCCACGCTGAAGGAGCAGGGGCTGGATGTTGAAATCGGGAATTGGCGTGGCGTCTACGGCGCCCCTGGCATCAGCGCTGAGCAGCGCAAGGCCCTGACGGACCTGGTGCTCAAGTCGATCAAGACCAAGGCCTGGGAAGAAGCGCTGGAAAAGAACAGCTGGACGCCGGCCGTGCTGTCGGGCGCTGCGTTTGAGAAGTTTGTCGACGATGACTTTGCCTCGCTGCGCGCGACCATGGTCAAGTCCGGCATGATCTAAACGCCGCAGGAGACGCACCCATGCGAACACACGCGCCGGCGCAGCATTCGCCGTATTTGCAAGCCCTGGTTGGCGTCGGCGTGCTGCTGCTGGCGCTGCTGTTGGCACTGGGGGCCTGGTTCATTCCGTCGGACGCCGGCTATGGCGGGGTGGGGCCCAACTTCCTGCCTTGGGTGGTGTCCATTGCCCTGGGGGGCTGCGGGTTCCTGCTGATTCGAAAGGCACGGCGCAGCGGCTTCCTGCACATGGGGGACCACGATGGCGAGCACCCGTATTGGGCCGGTTTTGCCTGGATGTCGGCGGGCATGCTGCTCAATGCTGCACTGATCACCCGCATCGGCTTTGTGTTCAGTTGTGCCCTGTGTTTTGTGCTGGCGGCGCGCGGGCTACGCAACGCCCAGGCCACTGGTCGGCTGGGTGCCAAAAGTTGGCTGATTGACTGTGTGGTTGCTCTGCTGATTGCAGCACCGGTGTACTGGATGTTCACCAAATTTTTGGGCATCAACTTGCCCGGTCTGACCGAAAGCGGGTGGTTGTGATGGACACGATGGACATTTGGGGCCAGCTGATGCAGGGCTTTGCCACGGCGGGCACGCCGGTCAACCTGCTGTGGGCGTTTGTGGGCTGTGCTTTGGGCACGGCAGTGGGCGTGCTGCCCGGCATTGGCCCTGCCACGGCCGTGGCGATGCTGCTGCCCATCACCACCCAGGTGGAGGCCACGGCTTCCATGATTTTCTTTGCCGGCATCTACTACGGTGCCATGTACGGCGGCTCCACTACATCGATCCTGCTCAACACGCCGGGTGAAACCGCCACCATGGTCACCGCCATGGAGGGCAACAAGATGGCCAAGAGCGGGCGTGCCGGTGCGGCGCTGGCCACCGCGGCGATTGGCTCCTTTGTGGCGGGCTCGATTGCCACTGTGATCGTGACGCTGTTTGCCCCGGTGGTAGCCGAATATGCCGTCAAGCTCGGGCCGCCGGAATACTTTATGCTGATGTTGCTGGCCTTCACCACCGTGAGTGCGGTGCTGGGCCAAAGCACGGTGCGCGGGCTGACCGCCCTGTTTATCGGCCTGGCGGCCGGGCTGGTGGGCATGGACCAGATCACCGGCCAGGTGCGCTACACCGGCGGTGTGCCTGAGCTGATGGACGGGATTGAGATCGTGCTGGTGGCGGTGGGTTTGTTTGCCGTGGCCGAGGCCATGCACGCGGTGCTGTTCGAAGGCAAAACCGTGGACAGCGAGAACCGCATGAGCCGGGTGACGATGACGGCCAGCGACTGGAAGCGCTCCATCCCCGCGTGGCTGCGCGGCACGGCCATTGGCGCGCCGTTTGGCTGCATTCCGGCCGGTGGCACCGAGATACCCACCTTCTTGAGCTATGCCACCGAGAAGAAGCTGGCCCGGGGCGAGCACCAGGCCGAATTCGGCACCAAGGGTGCGATTGAAGGGGTGGCCGGCCCCGAGGCTGCCAACAACGCCACGGTGACCACCGCGCTGATTCCACTCTTGACCCTGGGCATCCCCACGTCCAACACCACGGCCATTTTGCTTGGCGCATTCCAGAACTATGGCATCCAACCCGGACCGCAGCTCTTCACCACATCGGCCAGCCTGGTGTGGGCGTTGATTGCCTCGCTCTACATCGGCAACGTGATGCTGCTGGTGCTCAACTTGCCCATGGTGGGCCTGTGGGTGAAACTGCTCAAGGTGCCCAAGCCCCAGCTGTACGCTGGCATCCTGATTTTTGCCACGGTAGGGGCCTACGGCATGCGCCAGAGCGCGTTCGATTTGTTCCTGTTGTATGGCATTGGCCTGGTGGGTCTGGTGATGCGGCGCTTCAACTTCCCCACCGCGCCGGTGCTGGTTGGCATGATTTTGGGGCCACTGGCCGAGGCGCAATTGCGCAACGCGATCTCGATTGGCGAGGGCAGTGCCATGATTTTTGTGCAGCGGCCCATGTCGCTGGCGATCCTGGTCGTGGTGGTTGCGGTGCTTGTGGTGCCCCGCCTGGTCCAGACGTTCTCGCGTAAGCCCATGGAGGCTGCGAGCGGAACGGTTTGAAGAAAAATTGGGTGCTAGCCCACGTCAGATAAGATTTTGTTGCTACATAAACAGTAGCATTTGCGATGTGAGAGTGCAGGCGTTCGTGGGCCACTTTCGCCGCGTTACCATTCACCCATGGAAAACATGGACAGCCTGCCCCGCGACGCCCAGAGCATTCTGGAGCTGGCGGCGCGCTCCATGTTTGACCTGTTTGCCAATGCCAGCGAGGGCATGATGCTGGTGGACCGCGCGGCGCGCGTGGTCTGGATCAACGACCAGTACAAGCGCTTCCTACCGGCTCTGGGCTTCGAGCGGGAAGAGGATTTTGTCGGCCACCCCGTGTCCCGGGTCGTGCAAAACACGCAGATGCACCAAGTGCTGGAAACCGGCAAACCCATCCTGATCGACCTGCTGACCAACAAGGCCGGCACCTTTGTCGTCAGCCGCATTCCGCTACGTGATGCGGCCGGGCAGGTGATTGGCGCGTTGGGTATTGTGTTGTTCGACCACCCCGAGACCACGCTGCAGCCGTTGATTGAAAAATTCTCGCTGTTGCAGCGCGACCTGGACGATGCCCGGCGTGAGCTGGCGACGCAGCGGCTGAGGCAAAGCGGGCAGCGTCAATCCAAGTACACCTTCGCCAGCTTCATTGGTTTGAGTGCGGCGGCGGTCGAGGTCAAGCGCCAGGCGCGCCGGGCCGCGCAGTCGTCCAGCCCCGTGCTGCTTCTGGGTGAAACCGGAACCGGCAAGGAGCTATTGGCGCACGCCATCCACGCGGCTTCGGCACGGGCCGCTGGCCCCTTCATCAGCGTCAACATTGCGGCGGTGCCGGACACCTTGCTGGAGGCGGAGTTCTTTGGTTTTGCCCCGGGTGCCTTTACCGGTGCGGACCGCAAGGGGCGTGATGGCAAGTTCCGGCTGGCCCATGGTGGCACCCTGTTTCTGGACGAGATTGGCGACATGCCACTGGCCTTGCAGTCCAAGCTGTTGCGCGCACTACAGGAGGGCGAGATCGAGCCCCTGGGCTCCAACAAGCTCATTCCCATCGACATACGGGTCATCGCCGCCACGTCCAGGGACTTGACTCGACTGGTACGCGACGGCGGGTTTCGCGAGGATTTGTTCTACCGGTTGCATGTGCTGCCGATTCGGGTACCACCGCTGCGTGAGCGGCGGGCCGACATTGCGGCGCTGCTGGAGGCGCTGGGTGAAGATGTGGCCCTGCGCAGCGGCATGCCGCCACCGGAGTTGTCCAGTGACGCTCTGGCCCTGCTGGAGGCGCAGCCCTGGCGCGGCAACATTCGGGAACTGCGCAATGTGCTGGAGCAGGCCGCCATGCGCAGTGACTCGCAACGGATTGATGTCCAGCAACTGGAAACGGTGCTGCGTGAGTCTGGCGTTCAGCACATCGAACCGGCATCCACGCCGGTAGCACCGGTTCAGGCCTTGCCACAAACGGCGACCGGGCAGGCCGCTACGGGTGATTCCGCACTGTTGCGCCCCCTAGCGGAGCAAGTTGCCGAACTGGAACGCCGGGCCATTCAGGCTGCTTTGCACGCGAACCAGGGTAACAAGGCAGCCACCGCAAAGATGCTCGGCATGGCACGCGCGACGTTGTATGCCCGGCTCGAATCTGCCTGAACTTCATACAATATGTATGAAATAAATACACTTTATAGTGTATGAAGTTTAGGCAAACTCATAAAGATTTGTCACATTCCCGATAAATACTTAATGAAATCAATGCTTTAGTTGTTGGCACGCTTCATGCAAAATGAATGTGTTCGCTTCACAATAACAGGAGACATTCATGCACCAACGCCGCTGGGTTTTTAAGGCTTCACTGATTGCGACCGGGCTCTTGGCCGGTCTGGGCGGTTCCGCCGCCATGGCGCAATCCAAAGAAATCAAGATTGCCCATATTTATAGCAAGACTGGCCCGCTGGAAGC
This sequence comes from uncultured beta proteobacterium, assembly GCA_903853895.1. GTDB lineage: Bacteria > Pseudomonadota > Gammaproteobacteria > Burkholderiales > Burkholderiaceae_C > Allorhodoferax. The sequence goes on from CAINUX010000006.1 coordinate 7,774, forward strand.
CTATGGCAAGCAAACAGCCGTTGGTTTCATGATGGGGCTGGACTATGCGACTGGCGGCACCATGATGGTTGCGGGCAAGAAGATTGTGGTTATCGAGAAAGACGACCAGGGCAAGCCCGATATCGGCAAGAGTTTGCTGGCGGCGGCGTATGGTGATGACAAGGTGGACCTGGCCGTAGGCCCCACCGCATCACCGGTTGCGTTGGCGATGCTGCCCGTGGCAGAGGAATACAAGAAGATCCTGTTGGTGGAGCCCGCCGTGGCCGACTCCATTACCGGCGACAAGTGGAACAAGTACATCTTCCGTACCGGTCGCAATTCCAGCCAGGATGCTGCGGCCAATGCCGTGGCGCTGGACAAGCCGGGCAATGTGATTGCCACCCTGGCCAACGACAACGCGTTTGGCCGAGATGGTGTCAAGGCGACGCGCGAGTCGCTCAAGAACGCCAAGATTGTCCACGAGGAATATCTGGCCGTGGGTACGACGGACTTCACGGCTGGGCTTCAACGCATCGTTGACAAGCTGAAGGATCAACCGGGCAACAAGTACATTTCGGTGGGCTGGTCGGGCGCACCCGCACCTTTCAGCAAGATCGCCGATCTGGATCTGAAGAAGCGCTACGGCATCGAGCTGGCGACCGGCGGCAACATCCTTCCAGCCATGGTCGCCTACAAGCAGTTCCCCGGCATGGAAGGCGCGCTGTACTACTACTTTGGCATTCCCAAGAATGCAATCAACGAGGCCATGGTGGCCCGCCACTACAGCCAGTTCAAGACACCGCCAGACTTCTTCACGGCGGGTGGCTTCTCCGCCGCCATGGCCATCGTCACGGCGCTGAACGCCAGCAAGGGCGACACGTCTGCCAACACCCTGATCAAGACCATGGAAGGCATGAGTTTTGATACGCCCAAGGGCAAGATGACCTTCCGCAAGGAAGACCATCAGGCCATGCAGAGCATGTACCACTTCAAGATCAAGGCCGACCCCGCGTTTGCCTGGGGTGTGCCTGAGCTGGTGCGCGAGATCAAACCGGAAGAGATGAACATCCCGATCCGGAACAAGCGCTAAGCACAGCGCGGATTTTTTGCGGGGCCAGCGGCCCCGCCTCTCTGAGTTCAGTTTTAACCCCCGGAAACACGGGGGCAGGGATTCTGTCACCCAAAAACACCAGGAGACAAAAATGATGAACCGTTTTTCCGCTCGGCTGACTGCCTGTGCGCTTACGCTGGCCAGCGCAGGCGCCATCGCCGCAGTCAATCTGCCGCAACTCAATATCGACACTACCCAGACCTCGGTGTCGGGGTTGTCGTCCGGCGGCTTCATGGCCGTGCAATTGCATGTGGGCCACTCGGCCACGTTCAAAAAAGGTGCCGGCATCGTGGCCGGTGGGCCGTTCTATTGCGCTGAAGGCTCCATTACCAATGCCACCGGCCGCTGCATGGCCAGCCCGGCCGGCATTCCGACCAGCACCCTGGTCAACACCACCAATAGCTGGGCCAGCGCGGGCAGTATTGACCCAGTGGCCAATCTGCAAGGTTCCAAGGTTTACCTGTTTTCGGGGACCATCGACAGCACGGTCAAACCCGGTGTCATGGATGCGCTGAAGACCTACTACAACAGCTTCGTACCCACCGCGAACGTTGTCTACAAAAAGGACATCGCGGCTGAACACGCGATGATCACCGACGACTTCGGCAGCACCTGCTCCACCAAAGCCTCGCCCTATATCAACGACTGCAATTTCGACCTGGCCGGTGCCATGTTGGCCCACATCTACGGCACGCTGAACGCCCGCAACCCCGGCACGCTGCCCGAAGGCAATTTTGTCGAGTTCAACCAGAGCCAGTTCATCACCAACCACGGCATGGCGCCTACCGGCTGGGCCTATATTCCGCAGGCCTGCACATCTGGAACCCAGTGCCGCTTGCATGTGGTGTTGCATGGCTGCCAGCAAAACGTGACCCTGGTGCAGCAAAAGTATGTGCGCAACACCGGCTACAACCGCTGGGCCGATACCAACAACATGGTGATGCTGTACCCGCAAACCAGTACCGCCGCGACCAATAGCTGCTGGGACTGGTGGGGTTACGACAGCGTCAACTACGCCAAAAAATCCGGGCCGCAAATGGCTGCTATCAAGGCCATGGTGGACCAGGTTTCTGCCGGTAGCACCACGCCACCGCCACCGCCACCCGCAGCGCTGCCTGCACCCACCAACGTCACCACTTCCAATGCCAGTGCCAGCGCGATGACCATCAGCTGGGCCGCGGTCTCCGGTGCGGCCAGCTACAACGTTTACCGTAACAGCAACAAGACCAACGCACTGCCCGTGACGGCACTGTCCTTCAATGACACCGGTTTGACGGCTGCCACGACTTACAGCTGGACCGTGAAGGCGGCCGACGCCAACGGAGCGGAGGGTGCCGTATCAGTGGCAGCCACCGGCACGACGACGGGCACGCCGCCCCCACCGGCTGCAACCTGCTACACCGCGTCCAACTACGCGCACACGCTGGCCGGGCGCGCCTACGCTCTGTATGGGTTCACGTATGCCAATGGCTCGAACCAAAGCATGGGCTTGTGGAATATTTTTACCACCACGACCCTGAAGAAGACCGGCACCAACTACTACGTCATAGGCACCTGCCCTTGAATCTGACCCCTATCTGAACCGGAGAGAACGAGATTGTTAGTTACCAAAGATTTGACGGTGCGATTTGGCGGGCACGTGGCGGTGAATGCTGTCAGCTGCACCTTTCGGCCGGGAACGCTGACGGCCATCGTCGGACCCAATGGCGCGGGCAAGACCACCTATTTCAATCTCATCTCCGGGCAGATCAAGGCCAGCAGTGGCGAGGTCATGCTCAACGGTGACAACCTGGATGGCCTGAGCCCGTCCGCCCGCACCAGAGCGGGTCTGGGGCGTGCCTTTCAGCTGACCAACCTGTTTCCTAATCTTACGGTGCTGGAAAACGTGCGGCTGGCCGTGCAGGCGGCGCGCTCCGGTGCGCATTTGCGCGGGCTCAACCTGTGGAGCGTGTGGAGTGACCACAAGGCGTTAACGCAGTTGGCCGAAGAGGTGCTGGATGCGGTGTCGATGAATGACAAACAGGCCACGCCGGTTGCCAGCCTGCCACATGGCGACCAGCGCAAGCTGGAGGTCGCCTTGCTGATGGCGCTGGAGCCCGATGTGTTCATGTTCGATGAACCCACGGCGGGTATGTCGGCGGATGAGGCGCCGGTCATTCTGAACCTGATCCGCAAACTTAAGGAAGACAAACGCAAGACCATTTTGCTGGTGGAGCACAAGATGGATGTGGTGCGCGAGTTGGCGGACCGCATCATCGTGCTGCACAACGGCGCGCTGGTGGCCGATGGTGATCCGGCTGAAGTGATTGCATCGCCCGTTGTCCAAGAAGCGTACCTTGGGGTGTCCCCCAAGAACGCTTCTGCGCAAGATGACGTTGGAAGGAGCAATCCATCATGAGCCAACATCTGCTCGAACTCTCAGGCGTGCATACGCACATCGGCGCCTACCATATCCTGCACGGAGTCGATCTCACCGTTCCACGCGGCCAACTGACCATACTGCTCGGACGCAATGGCGCAGGCAAGACCACGACGCTGCGCACCATCATGGGACTGTGGCACGCCTCGCAAGGCAGCATCAACTTTGATGGAAAGAACATCACGGCCGCCGAGACTCCCGCCATTGCGGGTCTGGACATCGCCTACGTGCCGGAAAACATGGGTATTTTTTCGGACCTGACGGTCAAGGAAAACATGCTGCTGGCGGCCCGTTCGGCCAAGCGTGCCCAGCAGATGGATACCAAGCGTCTGGAGTGGATTTTTCTACTGTTTCCAGCGGTCGAGAAGTTCTGGAACCACCCTGCGGGCAAGCTCTCGGGCGGGCAAAAGCAGATGCTGGCGGTGGCCCGTGCCATCGTGGAGCCGCGCAAACTGTTGATTGTTGACGAGCCCAGCAAGGGGCTGGCGCCGGCCATCATCAACAACATGATTGATGCGTTCGGCCAGCTTAAACAAACCGGAACCACCATTTTGCTGGTGGAGCAGAACATCAGTTTCGCTAAGCGCTTGGGTGACCATGTGGCGGTCATGGACAACGGCCGCGTCGTGCACGCCGGGTCCATGAAAGAACTGGCTGACAACGAAGACCTGCAACATTCCTTGCTGGGATTAGCGATATGAGCGCCGCCGGACCGCTCCAAGGCGCGAGGGCACCCTTGGGGGGCAGCGCAGTACGCGCAGCGACAAGCGTGGGGGCAACAACACTATGAAAAATCTGGATTTCGACTGGAAGCCCTTGGTTCTGGTTCCGCTTCTGGCGGTGCTGGTCATGCCGTTCATTGGCTCGACCTCAACCTGGGTCACCCTGACCGTGGCCGGTCTGGCCATGGGCATGATCATCTTCATCATCGCCTCGGGCCTGACGCTGGTGTTCGGGTTGATGGATGTGCTCAACTTTGGCCACGGTGTGTTCATCGCGCTGGGCGCCTTCGTGGCGACCAGCGTGATGGGGGCCATGGGCGACTGGACCAGCTCGGACCAACTGTGGCGCAACCTGGTGGCGGTTTTTCCGGCCATGCTGATCGCCATGGCGGTGGCCGGCGCGGTAGGCCTGGCTTTTGAGCGCTTTATCGTGCGCCCCGTGTACGGGCAGCACCTCAAGCAGATTCTCATCACCATGGGCGGAATGATCATTGGCGAAGAACTGATCAAGGTGATCTGGGGGCCGGCGCAGATTGCGTTGCCGCTGCCTGAAGCCATGCGCGGCTCGCTGTACCTGGGTGATGCGGCAATAGAAAAATACCGCCTCATGGCCGTGGTGGTGGGCCTGGCCGTGTTTGCCACGCTGGCCTGGGTGCTGAGCCGCACCAAGATCGGCTTGCTGATCCGCGCCGGCGTGCAGGACCGCGAGATGGTGGAGTCGCTGGGCTACCGCATCAAGCGCCTGTTCATTGGCGTGTTTGTGGTGGGCAGTGGCCTGGCGGGGCTGGGCGGTGTGATGTGGGGCCTGTACCAGCAGACCGTCACACCGCAGATGGGCGCACAGGTCAATGTGCTGATCTTCATCGTCATCATCATTGGCGGCCTGGGTTCTACCGGCGGTGCGCTGATTGGTGCGTTGCTGGTGGGGTTGATGGCCAACTACACCGGCTTTCTGGCACCCAAGGTGGCGCTGTTCTCCAACATCGCGCTGATGGTGGGCGTGCTGTTGTGGCGCCCACAAGGCGTCTATCCGGTAGCGAACCGTTAAGGCCGACTGATATGTTGCAACGACTTCTTTCCCATGACCTGCCGCGCAGCCGCTGGCTGGCCGGTCTGCTGATCCTGCTGGTGCTGGCGCTGGCGCTGACGCCCTTTATCTTTCCGGGCGTGAAGGCGCTCAACGTAGCGGCCAAGGTGCTGGTCTTCATCGTTCTGGTGGCCAGTTTTGACTTGCTGTTGGGTTACACCGGCATCGTCAGTTTTGCCCACACCATGTTCTTTGGCATCGGCGCCTATGGCATTGCCGTGGCTACGACGCGCCTGGGCCCAACGTGGGAAGCACTGGCTGTGGGGTTGGGCGGATCACTGCTGCTGTCGTTTGTACTGGCGCTGATGGTGGGGCTGTTTTCATTGCGCGTGCGGGCTATTTTCTTTGCCATGATTACGCTGGCCGTGGCCTCTGCATTCCTGACGCTGGCGTCCCAGTTGCATGAGATCACCGGCGGTGAAGATGGCTTGTCGTTCAAGGTGCCTGAGATTCTGTCGCCCAGCTTCGAGTTCAGTGAAGAACCCTTTCTGGGTGTCTCGCTCGACGGCCGCCTGCTGTGCTACTACCTGTTGTTTGTGACCGCGGTGGTGCTGTTTTTGGCGCTGCTGCGCATTGTCAATTCACCCTTTGGTCGCGTGCTACAGGCCATACGCGAGAACGAATTCCGTGCCGAGGCCATTGGTTACCGTGTGGTGGTGTACCGCACCACGTCGGCCATTCTGTCGGCGCTGTTTGCGTGCCTGGCCGGTGCCATGCTGGCGCTCTGGCTTCGCTACAACGGGCCGGACACCTCACTGTCGTTCGAAATCATGATGGACGTGCTGCTCATCGTCGTCATTGGCGGCATGGGCACCATGTATGGCGCCATAGTGGGCGCGGCACTGTTCCTGGTGGCACAGAGCTATCTGCAGGACCTGTTGCGCCTGGGTAGTGAGGCCGCCAGTGCGCTGCCCTGGCTGTCGGCGCTGCTGTCACCGGACCGCTGGCTGCTGTGGCTGGGCGTGCTGTTTGTCCTGTCCGTTTACTACTTCCCCTCCGGTGTGGTCGGGAGACTGCGCGCCCGAAGCGCGCAAGCTTGACCGACCTTGCCCAATTCCCGTTGATAAATCGATTCGAATAAATAAGGAGACAACCATGTACCAAAAAACTGAATCCCGCACCCTGACCCTGGTGGCCGCAGCGGTTGCGCTTTTAGGCGCAACGGCGATCACCGGGTGTGGTGGAGGCAGCACTGTGCAGCCTGAAGTGAACCGATTGCCCAGCGGTGTGACCGATCTGGGCGCCAAGGCCTACCGGGCCACTGCAACCGGTGCTGCCAATACGGCCGCGGGTCAGGACTTGCTGACCGCCGGCCTGGGCAAGAGCGGTATCGCCAGCACCGCGCTGGCCACGCTCACGGCCTTTGCCGACCCGGCCAATCCGACGGCCGACGAGTTGCGCCGCAACGCTATCCAATCCAACTACCGGGGGCTGGTCGACAACACTACCAACGGTGGCTACGGCACTCTCTACGGACCCAACATTGATCTCGTTGGCAAGAACACGCTGGGCGAGGGCCTGGTGCCAGGGCTGGAGTATGTGGGCGTACTCGACGACGGCAGTGGACGCAAGCGTGTGACCATGGCCGTGCAGGTTCCTGACAGTTTTGATGTCAATGCACCCTGCATCGTGGTGGGCCCATCGTCCGGTTCCCGTGGGGTCTATGGAGCCATTGGTTCCGCTGGTGATTGGGGCCTCAAGCGCGGTTGTGCGGTGGCGCTGACCGATGCCGGCAAAGGCATGGGCCTGTACGACCTGGGCGACGACACCGTGCACCGCATTGACGGAACCCGTGCCACCCGCACGGTGGCGGGCACGCTGTCCCACTTTGCGGCCAACATCACCGATGCGGCCCGCGCTGCATTTAACACCGCGTTTCCGAACCGGGTGGCACTCAAGCAGGCGCACTCGCAAATCAACCCTGAAAAAGATTGGGGCAATGACACATTGAGCGCTGCCGCCTATGCGCTGTATGTGCTGAACCAGCAGTACGCTCCCACGGTGACCGGCGGAACGGGCAAGGCGTTGCGCTTCACCGCTGCCAATACGCTGGTCATTGCGGGCTCGGTTTCCAATGGCGGAGCGGCGGTTTTGCGCGCAGCCGAGCAAGACACCACTGGCCTGATTGACGGCGTGGTGGCCGGTGAACCCAGCGCACAGCCTGCAACGACTGCCGGCTACGGTGTGCAGCTTGGTGGCGTTCCCGCCGCGTCCTATGGCAAGTCGTTGATGGATTACTTCACGATTGCCAACCTGTACCAGCCTTGTGCCGCGTTGGCACCGTCGGCCGCACTGACTGAAGTGTCCATTTACAACTACATCGGTCTGACGGTGCAGACCACTACAGCCACCAACCGCTGCACCCAGCTGGCCGCCAAGGGATTGGTGAGCGGAAGCACCACGGCGGAGCAGGCGACGGCAGCCTTGGCCAAGATGCGCTCAGCCGGCTGGACCAGTGACAACGACACCATGCACAACGCCCATTTCGCGCTGGGCAACGCGGTGATCATCTCCATGATGTACACCAACGCCTATGGCCGCTTTTCGGTCGCCGACAACCTGTGCGGCATGAGCGCAGCGGCGGTTGCGGCAGGTGCGCCTGCCGCCATGTCGGCCAATGTGAAATCCGCCAGCTATGCCACCGGCAATGGCACCGTCAACGGTACACCCGCGACAGTCATCTACAACGACTCCGTGGGGGGTGCCAAGGCCTGGAACCTGGGTGTGTCGCCAAGCACGGGTGTGGCCGACTTCTCGCTGGATGCGGCCCTGTGCCAGCGCGCGCTGTTCACCGGTGTCGATACGGTCACAGGTGCGGCGCTGACCGCCGCTACCACGCCAACCAAGACGCAAAGCGACGCGGTCAAGGCAGGTGTGGCGGAAGTGCTGCTCAATGGCAATTTGCGTGGCAAGCCTACGCTGATGCTGGCCGGTCGCAGCGATGCATTGCTGCCCATCAACCACTCCGAGCGGGCCTACGCGGCCTACAACAAGTCGGTCGAAGGTGCCAACAGCAAGCTCAGCTACATCGAAGTCACCAACGCCCAGCACTTTGATTCCTTCAATGCGTTTTCGGGCTTTGACACCCGCTTCGTGCCCTTGCATACCTACTTTGTGCACGCCATGAATGCGATGTATGCGAATCTGAAAAACGCTACCGCGCTGCCACCCAGCCAGGTGGTTCGCACAACGGTGCGCGGTGGCACACCGGGCGCTGCACCGGCGATCACGGCTGCCAACGTGCCCGCGTTTTCGGCAACGCCAGCCGTGGCCGACCAGATTGGCTTCAGCGGAACCTCGCTGCAAGTGCCTAACTAGGGGCCAGCCGCCATGAAGACCCGAACATGGAATTTTCTACTGGCGCTGCGGACCGCAACGTCTGCCCTGCTGGTGGGGCTGGGTGGGCCCAGCCTTGCGGCTCCGGTGCCCGACCTGACCGTAGTGCAAGTGGCGCCGCTCACCGGCGTGCTGGCCAGCACCGGCCAGCAAATGGTGCTGGGCGGAAAAATCTACTTTGATTGGGTTAATGCCAACGGCGGTGTGCACGGTGCCAAGATCAGGCACGCCGTACTGGACGATGGCTACAAGGTGGACGAAACCGTGCGGCTGACCCGCGAGGCCCTGGTCGACCCCACAGTGGTTGCCCTGTTCGGATTTGCCGGCACCGCCAATGTTTCCAAACTGTTGGCAGATGGCATTCTGGATGTGGGTGGGGCACCCCTGGTGGCGCCCTACACCGGAGGGGAGGCCCTGCGCAGCCCCTTCAATCCGTACATCTTTCATGTGCGCGCCGGCTACATGGACGAGACCGAGCACATGGTGCACCAGGCCGCCACGCTGGGCATGACACGCATTGCGGTGATGTACCAGAACGACGCCTTTGGCAAGGCCGGTCTGGCGGGCGTAGAGGCGGCGGTGGCCAAGCGCAACCTCAAGCTCGTTGGTACGGCGTCGTATGAGCGCAATACCGATGAGGTGGGCGACGCCGTCAAGCAACTCAAGCTGGCTGAGCCGCAGGCCATCATCATGATCTCGGTCAACCGCTCCACAGCCGCCTTTGCCAAGCAATACCGGGCGGCGGGCGGCGGGGGGCAGTTGTACAACATCTCTGTGGTGGACCCTGCTGAACTGGTCAAGCTGGCGGGGGTCAAGGCCGTGCATGGGCTGGGCATTTCGCAGGTAGTGCCGTTTCCGTTTGGAGCCAACAAGCCGGTGGTGCGGGAGTACCAGATGTTGATGAAAAAGTATGGCGGTGACCAGGCCGTCAGCTACACCAGCTTTGAAGAGTTCCTGGGTGCCAAGGTCCTGGTCGAGGGCTTGCGCCGTGCTGGCCCCTTGCCGACGCGCGCCAAGCTGGTCAAGGCACTGGAAGGCATGGACAATTTTGATCTGGGAGGGACTCGCGTGAACTATTCACAGACCAACCGCATAGGCTCACGATTCGTCGAGGTGACGGTCATTGGCGTTAGCGGAAAACTGCTGCGTTAGCCATGGCCTACACCTCCAACTACGTGCGCTGCGCCGGGCAGGAAATCCACTACACGGAGTGGGGCGCTGCAGATGCGCCGGTTGTGGTCGCCTGGCACGGCCTGGCCCGCACCGGGCGTGACATGGACGAGCTGGCCGAGCACCTGAGCGGCCGCTACCGGGTGCTCTGCCCCGACACCATTGGCCGGGGCTTGAGCCAGTGGAGCGCACACCCCGAGCAGGAATACTGCCTGGCGTTTTATGCCCGCATTGCCACGGACTTCTTTGACCAGTTGGGCATCACCCGTGCGCACTGGGTGGGCACGTCCATGGGCGGCGCCATCGGCACGGTGTGTGCATCGGGACTGTTGCTGCCCGCGATGCAATCCCGCATTCTCAGTTTGACCCTGAACGACAACGCGCCGGAGCTGGCAGCGGCCGCGCTTGCGCGCATTCGCGCCTACGCTGGCAACCCGCCGGCATTTGATTCGATGGTGGAGCTGGAGGCCTTCTTCCGCCAGGTCTACAAGCCCTATGGCTGGCTCAGCGACGCGCAGTGGCGTCGGTTGACCGAGACCTCGGTCCGGCGCCTGCCCGATGGCCGTGTGACGCCGCACTACGACCCGGCCATGGTGCAGCAGTTCACCAGCTACCCGGACGACTACCGCATCTGGGAGCACTACGATGCGCTGCAAATCCCTGTGCTGTGCCTGCACGGCATGGAGTCGGATCTGGTCTTGCCGGAAACGATTGAAGCCATGCGCCACCGCGGGCCGGGAGCGGCGGGGCGGCTGCAGGTGGTGGAGGTTCCCCATTGCGGGCATGCACCGGCGCTGAATGTGACTGAGCAGCTGGATTGCGTGACGGCGTTTATTGACAAAGCGCCGACTTAAAAATACCCACTTTGGGTTTGTTTTGAAAGTTCAAAATAAAACTGGCCACTAGCCCTCGTGGGTGCTTGATAGTGTGCTATAAAAAACATAGTTGACTCCATAATTTGAAGCTCTTCCAATACCAGGGTAACGACGACTGAACCGTTTATGGGATGTCCTGCTGATGTTGAAAACTCGCTATCCATGAGTCAACTCGCGCTCGGGCTGGTTCGATGGCTTTTGCGGCTATTGGGTGCCGCGTTGATCGCAATAGTCCTGGGCGCGGTGGCTGCGGTCTACCTGGCTGTCGACCGACAGCCGCTGGTTACCACACTGGTCCACTTCACACCTGAACACATTGCGCGTGCCAAACTCTTGCTCGACCGCAACGACCCGCGCCGGCTCCGTCAAGGTGAGGTGCGCACCATAGCGGTCAGCCAGGAGGACCTTGATTTGGCGATCAATTACGCCGCAAGTCGACTGGGCCGCGGCGCAGCCAGTGCCGTTTTGCAGGATGGCTCTGCCACGGTTCGTCTCACGGTCATGCTGCCGAGCAACCCGCTGGGCAATTACTTGAACCTCACGGCCGTACTTGTAGAAGCCCAAGATCTGCCCCGGCTGGACGAGCTTCGCCTGGGCCGCTTGCCCATTCCAAGGCAACTGGCCGAGTGGGCGCTGGGCCAGGGTGTGGCCTATACACCGGGTGGCGCCGATTACGTGCGCGCTTTGCAGCAGGTGTTAAAGCGGGTTGTGCTGCGCAAGAACCAACTGACGGTCGTCTACAAGTGGGATGATCAACTGCCCGATCGGCTGCGTTCTGCCCTTGTTCCAGCCGAAACCGTGGCCCGCGCAAAAGCGTACCAAACGCGGCTGGCCGAGCTGATTCGCCCTCCGGCAACGGGACGCATGTCCTTGTCATCCCTTTTACAGCCCCTCATGGAGCTGGCACGCCAGCGCTCAGCAGAGTCTGGCAACGCTGTGGAGGAAAATCAGGCGGCCATTTTGATACTGACCTTGTACGTCAACGGTCGAGATTTGGCCACCCTCGTGCCAGCAGCACGCAATTGGCCCATTCCGGGTCCGGGCCGTGTGGCGTTGGGTGGACGTGATGATTTCGCTCAGCACTTCACCATCTCAGCCGCGCTATCGGCCACCTCGGGGAGCCCGCTGGCGGAAGCGGTAGGCTTGTACAAGGAGGTGGAAGACTCGCGTGGGGGTAGCGGCTTTTCCTTCAATGACATTGCAGCCGACCTGGCAGGCACGCGCTTTGGACAGCTGGCCACTACCAGCGAAAAGGATGCCATAGCCCTGCAAGGCCGGTTTGCGCAAGCCATCCTCGACGCGGACCTTTTGCCAAAGGTCAGCGACTTGCCGGAATTCATGTCCGAGTCAGAATTCAAACGCCGTTATGGTGGCATCGGCTTGCCAGCCTACAACGCGATGATGCGTGACATAGATATGCGGCTGTCCGCACTGCCTCTTTATCACTGACCCCGGCCATACGGATGGGCCTATGCCCTCCAAATGCTGGCGGTGAAACCATTGCGAATCAATGCGTTGCACGCGGCCGAAGACAAAGTCTTGAACTTGCTTGTCACCAACTCTTGAATTCCTGGCGAGGTGCACAGCCCTCTTCGGTGAGACACCTCCACTCAGACGTGTCAATCGTGAATCTAGTGGCGGTCTAGGGGCGGTTGCGGGTACTAGTGAACGGCAGATTTTTGGCGGCCCAGTGCACTGCCAATCAGGTGCCGCGCGCCAAATTCGGCATCGTGCCCATTGCGGGCGCTCCCGCTCCGGCTAAGCCGACGTTCGATTTCCACACAAAAATGAGGAAGCGGACCTAAGAATACGAAAACCGTTTCTGACTGGCTGTTCGGCCCTAGAGGGGCATTGTGAGTCTTTGGCAAACGTCTTGTATATCGCCAACTCTCAATGATGGATTCGATGCAAACACGGACATCTCCGAACAGTCATTTGCTTCTGCAAGTTAAGGCATATTTTGATTTGGGTTGACGTCTGAGAAATACGCAGCGCGCAGCACATTGGCTTCACCAGATTTCTCCATTCCTTCTATAGCCAGATTGATCGCAGATTGCAGCTTTTGGCCATCTGGGTGAGTGCGGCCAATCAAGTAATGCAATTGCGGCGCTTTGGCCCAGTCCGGACGGAAGGACTGCAAAAGCGATTCATCGGGCCAGTCTTTCGCGCTTTTGCGGCCACCGATGATGTATTCCAGCTCTTCGACTGCATAGTCGCAACGCCCGGCCAATAGCATCTTGATCATTTGTTTGTCCGACTTGGCACCGCGATCCAGGCGTTTCGCGTCTAGGCCGTAATGTTCATACGTGTATTCGTGTATACCGCAGCCAGAGTGGGCTGCTAACTCGGCAGCCGATTTTGCAAGCTGAAATTTTCCAACTGGCTTTGATCGAAAGAAAACCTGCGGGGTAAGCGTGTAGTACGGTACTGAGTACAAGAATTTTGTGCGCCGCTCAGCATCCTCATAGGCGTCAACTGCAATATCGACGCTGCCTGCTGCGACGTCCCGGAGGCAGCGTGCCCAAGGCAACTCACGTATAACGGCGGTTCGCCCCAAACTTTTTGCAACGCCACGGAAGTAATCTACGCTGTAGCCAGTTGATCCAACTCCGGCCTTCATCAATACAAAAGGTGGCGTTTGACTGGCGCAACCTGTCAACTCGGTGAGAGTCTGCGACTGTGACGCTCCATTAAGGAATAGGGCCAAAAAAGTGACTACCAATGATCGGCACCACAACATTTTCATATTTGTTCCCATGCGTCTCGGGTCCATTCTAGAGGCGGCCCGGGTCGTTTGAACAGTATCGGCCTATTCCAGTATCGGCCTATTCCAGCGAGGTGTGAGTCTGAAGTGGGTGGCGTGATTCCACCAAGGTATGGGAACTCGTTGGGAGAAGTCTGACACCCAATATTTATACGACCACGAGTGCTCGCCGAGCGGCCTTTATGTAACGTAAAGAGTTCACGATTGAAAGCTTGGGGGCAGCTCAGTTGCGTGATTTGTGATGCCGTTCTGCCGACATACGCAGAATTCGTCATCTTGCCCAAAGCAGAAATCCGCTGTCCTTCTTTCGATTGCAGAAAGCTGACATCCGGTAGCGCAGAACTTTCATCAGAGGGATCGACCAGATCCCGCAGGAAATGTGGGTTTTGATAAACGGTCATTGGCCTACGAAGGCAGGTCAACATTCGCTTGCAAGGTATTGCCGAGCAAGAAATTCAGCAACAGCTTCATTGACCTGCTGTGGATGCGTAATTGGCCCCATATGTCCAAGTCCCTCGAATTCCCTCACCTCAACGTGTGGCAATGCGTGCGTCAAAAGTCGCGCGACCGCCAAGGCCGATGGCGTGGATTCCTTGCCCACCATGTAGAGTACTGGTATGTCCAGAGTCCTGAACACGTCAAGCGCAGTAGGCTCGGTGAGCAGTGCGTGAATCCAGCGGCGAACATTCAGAATCGAGGCAACGATCGGCGCTCTGCGTGATTGCGGCGTGTTTTCCCAACTTGTCGACCCCATCCAGTAATCAATAAAGTGTTTTGCGGCTTCATCCGCTTCGCCTCTATCCAACGCCCTGCCGCTGGCGTGCACTGCCTGGCGGATTCCATCGGCGGCGTTGGGTGGCGCTGACTCGGCGTCGATCAACGAGAACAGGGTGGGCTCGAACAAGGCCAGTGCCCGTACGCGCTTCGGATAGGCCAGCGCCAGCATGAGGCCGACCGCAGCCCCGTGCGAATGACCGACTATAGAAAACGAACCGCCGGTGGGAAGTACGGGTTCAATGAACGCCACTTCGTCCTGGAGGCTGATGGTTCTGTCGGAGGGCCAGTCGGCGCTTTTGCCCGATCCATACAAGTCTGGCGCTAGGACGCGAAACCGGGGTGCAAGGGACATCATTAAATCGCGCCACTGGCTGGAACTGCTGGCGTTGCAATGCAAGCAGACAACGCCGGGGCCGTTACCTGCTTCGCGTGCAAAGGGCATTGGTTTTGTCAAGGAGACTCCTCGCGTTATGTAGTCGCTGTGGGGCTTTAAGCTCGGACTGTACCCGCGACAACAAACCGGGTCGTTACGGGTGGTGGATGGTGCAGTGTCTGTTGCACCACGCAGCATCGCTGCGCTGCCGATTCCAGGACTTCCCGCAGTTTTGGAGTCGTACCTTCATTCACTTGCAGATCAATGTCACAGGCCATGGACTGAAACCCAACCGGCACCTCCGCGTCCATACCCAGGGCGCCACGCACATCCACTTGTGCGGACACACGCACCTCCAGGCTCATGATTTCAACGCCCAAACGATTGGCCACCATTCTGACCGCCGAGTCCTGACATGCCGCCAGCGCGGCGCAAAGCATATCGCCCGGCGTCGGCGCGTCATGCAGTCCACCGACGGCCCGGTGCACGCCCACGGGTACGACGACGCCACATCCGTCCATCGGCTCCACTCTGGAGTGAAAAGGATCGGCCGGATCAACACCACAACTGCGCGCGTGATCGGTGACCATGGCCAGCGCAGGTGTGGCGCGATAGAGGCTGCGAAGCGGGGCCTGGGCGTACTGAACGAGGGTATTCATGGTCAGCTCCGGGTGATCACAACTTCCAGGTATTCGCTGGGCACGACCAGCGAGTGATCACCCGCGCGATTCATACGATTCAACAGTTCCGTCAGATCCTTTTCCAAAGCGGCTGCGCTTTCTGCCGGCAGTGCGGCGAACGCCTTGTGAACCGGCCCGTACCAGGTGCGAAACACTTCGATGAAATGCGCTGCAGAGCGGTAGCGAAAATTGAACATCATGGGTGTTGCATGAATCGATGTGGCGGAAGGTCCGAACCAAGTCTCCAGGTTCGACACGACGCCCCAGCGCGAGGGAGGTTGAACGCCTGCTGGCGGTGGTAAGTGTCGTCCCAGTGTCTTGAACACCTGACCGATAAAACCATCCGGGGTCCAGTTCGCCAAACCGATGCGTCCGCCAGGGCGGCACACACGCAACAGCTCAGTAGCGGCCTTGTCTTGGTCGGGTGTGAACATCAC
>CAINUX010000007.1 GCA_903853895.1 uncultured beta proteobacterium
AAGGACAGCCCGTTGAAGTCTCTGGACGACATGCTCAAGCAGGGTAAAAGCCTGTCGTTTGGCAATGGTGACCCCAACTCAACATCGGGCTTTCTGGTGCCGAGCTACTACGTGTTCGCCCAGAACAAGATCGACCCTAAGACCTTCTTCAAGCTCCAGCGCGGCGCCAACCATGAGGCCAATGCACTGGCGGTTGCCAACAAACAGGTCG
Source organism: uncultured beta proteobacterium (assembly GCA_903853895.1). Lineage (GTDB taxonomy): Bacteria > Pseudomonadota > Gammaproteobacteria > Burkholderiales > Burkholderiaceae_C > Allorhodoferax. The sequence goes on from CAINUX010000007.1 coordinate 212, forward strand.
ATGTGGCCACCAACAACAGCGAGAACCTGGAGAAGGTGAAAGACCGTCTGCCTGAAAAATTCAAGGACCTCCGCATCATCTGGACCTCCCCACTGATCCCGCTCGATCCGTTGGTCATGCGCAAGGATCTGCCGGAAGCGACCAAGGCCAAGGTGCGTGACTTTTTCTACACCTATGGCCAAGGCGGTGACATGGAGAAAGAAAACCTCTACAAGTTGTCCAAACTCTCTGGCTTTAAGGTATCTACCAACAACCAGCTCACACCGATTCGCCAACTGGAATTGTTCAAGAACCGCAACAAGCTGGAAGCCGATGCCAATCTGGCTGAAGCCGACAAACAGGTCAAGCTGGCCGAAATCGACAAGCAATTGGCTGCACTGAGCCTGGCCAAGTGATGGTCGCGGTGCCTGCAAGCCCAATGCGTCCGGTGCAGGTCCCTCGCACCAGCGTGGTCGGGCTGATCGCCTGGGGCCTGCTTCTCGCCACGCTGGCCGGGTCGTGGAAGGGTGCAGACATGCGCCCCTGGGCGCTGGTGACCGATGCCAGCAATATGGCAACCTACGCTGCGGACTTCTTTCCGCCCAAGTTTGGCGACTGGCGCATCTACCTGCAGGAGATGCTGGTCACACTGCAAATTGCGCTGTGGGGCACGGCCCTGGCGGTCGTCTTTGCCGTTCCGCTGGGTTTGCTGTCGTCGTCCAACATCGTGCCGTGGTGGATTTACCAGCCCGTGCGCCGTCTGATGGACGCGGCCCGTGCGATCAACGAGATGGTCTTTGCCATGCTGTTTATCGTCGCTGTAGGTTTGGGGCCTTTTGCAGGTGTGCTCGCCCTGTTTGTGCACACAACCGGCATCTTGGCCAAGCTGTTTTCGGAGGCGGTGGAGTCCATCGACGCCCAACCGGTTGAAGGCATCCGCGCTACTGGCGCCCACGCGCTGGAAGAAATCGTCTACGGCATCATCCCTCAGGTGCTGCCTTTGTGGATTTCTTACTCCCTCTACCGCTTTGAATCCAACGTCCGTTCTGCAACTGTGGTGGGTATGGTCGGTGCCGGAGGCATCGGCGTCATTTTGTGGGACATCATTCGCAGCTTTCAGTACCCCGAAACCTGTGCAGTGATGATCATCATCATTGCGACGGTCAGCTGCATTGATGTGATTTCTGCAAGGGTTCGCAAGTCGGTGGTGTAAGGTTTCGGATGTACAACACCAGTGATCGACTCATCGTCTTTGATGCGGACGGCACGATCGTTGATGCCTTCCAGGCTATCGACCAGACGTTTTCGGCCCACGGCATGGAACTGGGCGGTTTGGAGCGATTTCAGAAGAGGCACAACCTTTTCAAGTACCTGGGCGGAATCAAGGAGTTTCCGTTCAATCTGAGAAAACAGCTGGGCAAGCACAGTCGAAGCAAACTCCTTGCGACCCTGACCGAGGTATACCGCGCGGACGCAAAACTCTATCCCGGTGTTGCGGCCCTCATCCAGACGCTTTTGGCTGCACGTGGTATTCGCGTGGGTCTCGTCACTCGCAACATCACCAACGAGCCTGAGCAAACGCTGCGAATATTATTGGCTCGACACGACATTGATTTCGATCAGCTGGATTTCTTTGCCAACATCCCATTGGGACAGGAAAAGACAGCGGCCTTTCAAAATGCCAGAAAGACCTTTGACATCAACCCTGCACGGTCATTCGCTTGCGGTGACGAGCACAAGGACTTTGCCGCAGCCGTGGCGGCTGGCATGCATGCATTCATGGTGTCGTACGGCTTTGAAGACTACCTGCGCTTGACGAATAAATTCGAAGTACCTGCAGACGTGATTTCACGATCCCCTGAGGAGCTATGTGCTCGTGTTCTTCATGCATTGGACGTTGTTCAAGGTGATTGATCAGGTCACGCACCTGACTTATTGGACAGATAGTATCGCGCCCAGTCCTCAATGACGGGGGTCGATGGGAGTCAGCATGCGCGACTTTTTCGCTCGTGGCGCGAGCAACTTATATCTGGCTTCCCTGTATCTGTTTCTCCCGGCTATGCCATTGTTGGCGGGCCTCATCTTTTGGCGCCGAAAGTATGTTGCACAGTACGTGCAAACCTTGCGTAAGTGCGTGATTCACATACGCGCACTGAGCAATGGCCCCGCCTTCCACTATTTCAGCGAGGTGGCAGGGCGTGTCAAACAGGTCCCAACCTACATGAATGGTAGTTGTGTTCAGTGTGGAAATTGCTGCATGGAGCACCAGTGTGTGTTTCTGGAACAACTGGGTGACACAACCTTCGGCTGTGGAATCTACGGCTCATATTGGCGCCGGTTTTCAAACTGTGGTTCTTTTCCACTCAGCCAGCACGACATTGATCGCTATGCCTGCCCAAGTTACTACGTTGGCACCGAAATGCCGATTCGCTTCCACAAGACACCCTCTGTATGCCCCGTACCTTCTACTTGCTCCTGATCGTACAGTTCATATCGACGATTGCAGACAACGCGTTTCTGATTGTCGCCATCGCCAGGGTCATTGAGCTGTCTTCGGCGGACTGGGTGACTCCAGTGCTCAAAATTGGCTTTACGGTTTTTTACGTCCTGCTGGCGCCGTTTGTTGGGCCGCTGGCCGATGCAATCCCAAAGGGTCGGGTCATGATTCTGGCCAATGCGTTCAAGGTAGGAGCCGTCATGCTCTTACTCTACGGCGTCGATCCGGTCCTGTCGCTGCTGTTTGGTGGATTGGGAGCGGCTGTTTACGCACCGGCAAAGTATGGCCTGATGACTGAGCTGCTTCCGCCAAAAGACTTGGTGCGTGCCAACGGCTTCTTTGAAAGCACGACGGTTTGCGCAGTTATCTTTGGCACGGTACTGGGTGGTGTGCTGATCAGCCCCATCATGCCGCACATTGACCTGCCGGCCGACTACTCCCACTTCGACTCCACACCGACTCAGCTCGTGGCCGCCATGCTGTGCCTGGTGGGCCTCAATGTGCTGGCGCTGGTCTTTAATTTTGGAGTAACCGACAGCGGAAAACGCTATCCCGCACATTCATTTCACCCAGTAGAGGTCATTCTGCGTTTCTTCAAGGAAAACGCCGTTTTGTGGAGAGATCCCCTGGGCGGTATCTCCATGTCCGTAACGACCCTGTTGTGGGGTGTTGGGGCGACACTACAACTGATCGTGCTACGGTGGGCCAACGAGACATTGGGCCTGTCACTGGCACAAGGCGCCTACCTTCAGGGTGTTACTGCCTTTGGCGCCATTGCTGGCGCCGTGCTGGCTAGTCGGTATGTTTCGCTCCACCAGGCTATCAATGTGCTACCCCTGGGAATCGTGATGGGCATGCTGTTTCCGGTGATGCTCGCTGTTCAGTCCGTGCTGATGGCAGTCCTGTTGCTGATCTTGTTGGGCACCTTGGCCGGTTTCTTTATTGTGCCTATGAACGCCTTGTTGCAACACCGGGGCTGCAGCCTCCTGACCGCTGGGCGATCCATCGCCGTTCAGGGGTTCAATGAAAATGCCGGGATGCTGGTGATGCTGGCGGTGTATGCAGTAGCGACCGCAGTACAGCTATCCCTGCATACGTTGATTTGGAGCTTTGCTGTCATGGTAATAGGGACTATGGCCGCTTTGGTTCTGAGCCGTGAAAAGCTATTGAAGGCGCCCGGCGCCAACCCCTATTGAGCCGATTCCCTTGCAGCACAGTCGTAAAACTGTCAAGAAAACATCATCAAACTGTTACGTTGCATCGGTAGCCTCAAGGCCGTGAACAATCCACATGAACTTCTCGTCGAGTCCTTTGCAACCCGCGCGCCCAGCTTGCGGATTGCAATCGTGACCGAAACATTTCCACCCGAAGTCAATGGCGTTGCCATGACCCTGGGGCGTATTGTTGATGGTCTGCTGCAGCGCGGACACGCGGTGCAGGTCGTGAGACCACGGCAGGCCAAAGAGCTGAATCCGGTGACACGCACTGGACTCGATGAAGTCCTCTCCGCTGGGGTACCCGTGCCAGCTTACGGAGAGCTTCGGTTCGGCTTGCCGTCAAAGAATCGCCTGGTCAAACTGTGGAGCGAGAAGCGCCCGGATATCGTGCACGTAGTGACCGAGGGCCCCTTGGGTTGGTCCGCTGTTGCCGCTGCACGTGCTCTCCAACTGCCGGTCACCAGTTCCTTTCACACCAACTTTCAAAGCTATTCGCAGCACTACGGGATTGGGCTCTTGCAAAAGCCGATCGAGGGGTATCTGAAAAAACTGCACAACCGCACACAAGCCACGCTGGTGCCCACCCGAGCCATGGTGGCCGAGCTGCAGTCACGTGGTTACAACAACGTCACCCTGATGTCGCGTGGAGTGGCAACTGATCAGTTTCGTCCTGACAAACGCTCGCAGGTATTGCGTGCAAGCTGGGGGGTGGAACCGGGCACACTGGTGGCGGTGCATGTCGGTCGTCTGGCCAAAGAAAAAAACATCGCTCTGGTCATTTCAGCATTTCGGGCCATTCAGGCGCGCGTACCCGGCGCGAAGATGGTCTTTGTCGGTGATGGTCCCTTGCGAAAGCAGGTCGAGTTGTCCTGCCCGGAGGCCATCTTTGCCGGAGTGCGCAAGGGGGAAGAGCTAGCCATGCACTATGCATCGGGTGACCTGTTCTTGTTCCCCAGTCTGACGGAGACCTTTGGCAATGTCGTACCTGAAGCCTTGGCTAGTGGCTTGGCGGTGTTGTCCTATGCCCACGCGGCGGCCAAGGAACTGATCACCCATGGAAGCAACGGAGTGCTGGTGACCAACACCGAGGAGCTCGACTTCATTGATGCCGCCGTCGCTTTGGCAATGGACCCGGCGAAGTTGGCGAGAGTTCGCCAAGCGGCGCCAGCTAGTGTGGCCCACGTCGGCTGGGATGCCGTTTATGACAGCTTTGTGGAAACCCTGTCAGGTGTGTTGGAGCGCCATGGGAGGCACTTCAGTACGACTGGCCAGCCAGGCCGCGCCATACCGCTCAGCCAGCCCAACGCATGAGGGCCTGGCCCATGCGCACATGGGACCCGTGTTCAAGACCCTCCTCTAGGGTGAACCCTTTGGGTGCCAGAACAATGACGGTGGAGCCGTGCTGAAACCAGCCCATCTCAGTACCCTTCTGGAACGGCGCATCGCAGGCGATGGTCTTTGGCCCGTTGTACTTGAGATGAAAGAGCACATCCAGAAAGTGCAGGCGAATACTGGCCACCAGAATGGCAGCAACCGGGACCAATGCCACGCGCTGACCGGCGCAGGGGCCGTCTCCACCCAGGCGGGTGCGGATGAACGCCCGCTCGTTCTTGCAGAACAGCTTTTCGACGCGCCGCAATGCAATCGGATTGACGTTCCAGGTGTCACCGGAGAAATACCGAACCTTTTCGACAGTGCAATCAAAGGGCGCGTGGAAGCGGTGGTACATGCTCGATGTCAGGCGCAGTGTCACAAAACTACCGTCCACCCAGTCGCTGATGTTCTCGTCGTCACCCAGCAGGTCTTGCAGCGTGTAGGGGAACCCCTTGGCCTGGAACACGTGTGTGCCTTCGATCGGCCCGAACGCACCAATGATGGCGTCAACCGGACTGCTCATGACCCGCGGGTCCATCGCCAATGGTCGCAGGCCTGGTTTGAGTTCGCGGGTAAAGCAGTCGTGCATGCTGGTGAACTGGGTCTTCCTGGCTTCCGCCAGGTCAAGAGCAGAGAAGTACTTCCAGATCGCAATGGAAAGGTCGCGCACCAGGGGTTGTTCGATCTTGCTGAACCAACCCATGAATTGGGTCAGGAAGCGACGCGGCAGCCGATTCGTCAGCAGGAAATTCAGGTCTTCCTGGTTCAGCAGGTTGTGGATCCGTTGACGCAAGCTCATTTCTCTACATCTCGCAAGTTGGTTGATTACAAAAAAGGTGATATCCGTGAATGAAACGATTGGTTTGAATGCCTTGCTGCTCTATGGCGTGAGCACAGCGGCTTTTGTGCTGGCTCTCAAACGCATCAAGACACGCGGGGAGCTCTCGCTGGCCAAACACCGCTCGCTGGCAGGCCATCCGCGCATGGCGCGGCGACTGGCCGCCATGCTGCCGAGCTATCGCTACAGCGATCAGAAAGCACTGGGCATCGACGGTGCGCCGGCGGACGTGGTTGGCGCCCGGCGCCAGGCCTTTGACGCGCTGGTTGCCCACATCGCCGCCCGTTTCCCCAAAAGCCTGAACGCGGGCGCAGAGGTTGCCACTGGCCTGTCGGATCTGCAATTTGTCAGCGCGTACCGCATTCCCTACCAGTTCCGCAACCTGGCGGCCCAGGGTCTGAGAATCGCCTCGTTTGTGCAGGCTACGGACGGCGTCACGCTCACCGATCTGGATGGCAACAGCTTTTATGATCTGACCGGCTCGTATGGGGTCAACCTGTTTGGCAACGACTTCTACAAAGAGTGCATCGACGAGGGTGCTGATACCGTTCGCGCACTCGGACCGGTTTTGGGCTCGTACCATCCGGTCGTGTCCGACAACGTGGCACGGTTGAAACGCATCTCCGGTATGGACGAAGTGTCGTTTCACATGTCGGGCACCGAGGCGGTCATGCAGGCGGTGCGCCTGGCCCGATTCCACAGCGGCCGCGACAAGATCGTGCGGTTTTGCGGCTCCTACCATGGCTGGTGGGGCGATGTACAGCCCGGCATTGGCAACCCCGTGACCGAGCGTGACACGTTCACGCTGGAGGAAATGGGTGACGCCACCCTGCGCGTGCTGCGCAACCGCGACGACATCGCCTGCATCCTGATCAATCCACTGCAGGCGCTGCACCCCAATGGAGCCGCACCGGGTGACTCTGCCTTGCTCGACAGTTCGCGCAAGGCACACTTTTCGCGCGAGGCCTACACCCAATGGCTGAAGGCGCTTCGCACCATTTGCGATCAAAAATCGATTGCGCTGATCTTTGATGAAGTCTTTGTGGGCTTCCGTCTGGCTCCCGGCGGCGCGCAGGAGTATTTCGGCGTCCGGGCCGATATGGTCACTTACGGCAAAACGCTGGGTGGCGGGCTGCCCGTGGGCGTGTTGTGCGGCAAGAGCGCATGGATGCGCCGTTTTACCGATGGATCCCCCGCCAACATCTGTTTTGCCCGCGGCACCTTCAACTCGCACCCCTACGTGATGGGCGCCATGAATGTCTTTCTGAAGCGTCTGGATAGCCCCGCGATTCGCACCCTGTATCAGGGACTCGACGACAGCTGGAACCGGCGCGCTCAGGCACTGAACCAACGCCTGCGGGATGCCAAGGTTCCGGTGCAGGTGGCCAATATGTCCTCGATCTGGACCGTCTTGTACACGCAGCCCGCTTGCTACAACTGGTTGTTTCAGCACTATTTGCGCCTGGAAGGCCTGGCTCTGAGTTGGGTGGGCAGTGGCAGAATCATCTTCAGCTTGAATTACACAGAGGCCGACTTTGAAGCCGTGGCAGATCGCTTTGTCGAGGCTGCCAGGAAAATGCAGCAGGGCGGCTGGTGGTGGAGCGATGCACAACTGACCAACAAGTCCATCAAGCGCCGCATCCTGCGGGAAATGCTGGCGGCCCGATTCCGGTAGATTCAGGCCTGGTACTCGCCCTTGCGCGTCTCGATCAATTCACCGCGCAGCAATGCCAGCGGTGCCTTGTGGTACAGGTAGATGTCATGAAAGGGGTCCGTCAAAATCTTGGTCATCCAGACCAGGCCCGACATCAGATCTTTCAGGAAAAACAGGTGCACGGTCCTGAACACCAAACCACCTACGCCGATCCACAGCCACAACAGGCCGGTGTTGTGCACGAAACCTTCCAAACCGGCACGCGCCTCAAACACACCCATCATGGTGGGATCAACCATGAGCAACAACGGCGATGCCGCCCAGATGGCCAACAAGACCACCTTGCGTCGCAGGTTGTAGCCCACCTTGATGGCTTCTTTGTGGTCGTTGGTGGCCTGATTCACTTCGTCGTAGCCCAAGGGCTCAAAGAAGAAGTGCCCTGACTGGCGCGCAGTCATGGACACCAGCCAGGCAATCAGCGCGGATAGGGCGGGGTCCGTGAACAGGAACGCATAGGCCACCAGAAAACTGATCGCGCTGAGCAAGTGCAACGACTGGTTGATGCGGCTGTGGTGGTAGTAGCGGTGGTCATCCCAGCGCTGAATGGCAAGCTGCTTAAAGAATTCGGACATGGGTCAATTTCTCCTTCACCCCAATTTAGTGGCAATTGATGGCAGTCGTGTGACAGCGCGTGTGACGGGCTGGTGAATCTTCGCCGTCAGCGACCAATGGCCATGTATTCAAAACCCATGTTGCGAACGAGCTGCGGGTCGTAGAGATTGCGGCCATCGAAGATGACCGGCGATTTCAAGGCCTGTTTGATCGCATCGAAATCTGGACTGCGAAATTCTTTCCACTCGGTCACGATCACGAGAGCATCCGCGTTGCTCAGGCTTGCCGACTGGGACTCCGCAAAGCTCAGCCGACCTTGGTGGCTATAGAGTCGCCGTGCCGCGTCCATTGCAACCGGATCGTAGGCGGTCACCGTGGCGCCTGCTGCGAGCAAATCATCAATGACTGAACGGCTGCTGGCTTCGCGCATGTCGTCGGTGTTGGCTTTGAATGCCAGACCCCATAACGCAAAGTGCAAACCGGTCAAATCAGCACCAAAGCGAGCAGTAATCTTGTTACCCAGCACATGTTTCTGCGCCTGGTTGGCGGACTCGACGGCGCTGAGAACCTTTAGGGCTACGGTGAATAAGTAGAGGCGAAACGCTGAGCCCGTTGCAAGCTGAGGCAGTTTTTCATTTTTCAGCCGATTTGACGTCGTTTTTCGGCCGTACTGGACTGGTTTCAGGGCTCTTTGCCCTTGTTTCTCGCC
>CAINUX010000008.1 GCA_903853895.1 uncultured beta proteobacterium
ATGACATCGCGCTCGGCGCTGAACACATCGGGCCGCTGGGCAATCGTCTGGGCGGGCACGCTTGCTATCGAAATAGTAGCTATTTGTGCAGGTTTAACGAGGGCTAGGGCCAGTTTTTCCTTAAGGAGTGGTTCCGAAAATGCAGTCAGCGCGACCAGGGCCTTGGTGTCCAATTCACACAAGGCCGCTTGCTGGGTCACGCGGCTGCTGCTGTCCGCTGCGCTGGCCCGCGCCATGGCGCCCAGGGACGGGGCCACAAAGCCGACCTTGGCATTGATTTCGGTCAGCCGTGCGGTCTCCTGGCGCGATGTAGCGTCACGACGGGCCAGCGCCAGTTGTTGGGTGCAGGTCGACAGGCTGTAGTACCGGTTGGCCACCTCGGCCGCCACCGACACGCGGGCGTCATGCCACTGGGCCTGGCTGCCTTCGACGTTGGCCTGCGCGGCGCGGCTGACGGCGCGGTTGGCGCCCACCAGATCAATTTCCCATGCCGCTTGCAGGCCCACCTGCTGGGTGTTGGTCACCGGAAAGCCGGGCTGGTTCACCGCCCGGCTGCCGGACACTTGGGCGCCCACATTGGGTACTAACGCGGATTGGGCCGCAGCTTGCTGCGCCCGCGATGCCTCCACACGTGCCAGCGCCTGAGACACGGAGGGGCTGACGGCCTGCGCGGCAGCAATCAACTCCACCAGCAAGGGGTCGCCTTGTTGCTGCCACCATTGGGTCATTGAGCCCACGCTGCCCTGGTGGGGCAGGGGCGCATGCCACTGGGCGGGGGCGTCCATGCTGACCTGGGTCGGGGGCATGAAGCTGGAGCAGGCGGACAAGGCCAGCGCGGCGGCCAGTGGAGCCAGGGTGCGAAGGGGTGGCAGGATCATTTTTTGGTCGGTTTGCGGTTGGATCGTGGAGTGGCAGCGGGCAGAGCGCGGCGCTGGGCTTCGGCTTCGGTGAGGGCCATGGCATAGGCCACCAGCCGGTCGCAGTAGCGGTCCAGCGCGGCGTGCGATGCCACCAGCTGCGGGCGAATGGTGGTGACGACATCGCAGCCGATATGCAGCATGACGCCTAAGCCGGAGATGGAAAACGCCAGCGTATGGATGTCGTCGTCGGCCTTGGTCAGTCCCAAGTGGCGGCACAGCACGCTGACCAGTGCGGCATGGGCTGGCTTGATGTTGGAGTCAATCTCTTCCTGCCAGATGCCGGTGGGCTCCAGCATTTCGCGAAAGTGCAGCTTCATGCAATGCTGCATCAGGTGGCCCTGTTTCAGAGGCTCCAGAAACGACCACATCAGGCGTTGCAATGCCTGCTGCAGGCTGATACTGGTATCGGCTATGGATTCGGGCGGTACGTTGGGGTTGCAACGCGGGTCGGTGAAAACAGCCCGGTACAGCCCGGCCTTGTCGCCAAAGTAGTAGCTGATGGATGCGATGTTGACCTGTGCGGCCAGCGCGATCTCGCGGGTGGACGTCTTGGAATAGCCATTTTCAGCGAACAGCGCCAGAGCCGCATCGAGCAGGCGGTTGCGCGCCTCGGCGCCATCGCTGCGCAGCGCCTTGGTCGTGGACGGGGCAGAAGGATTTTTGATCATGGTGCGTAATTCTAGCCGAGTTAAATCAAACGTTTGATTTAACTAGACCCTGCGCCGCGTGGGGTTTTGGTACCACGCAGTTACGGCCTGGGCTACGCGCATGTGTTGAGCGGATGAGCTGGGTTGGGGATCATGGTGACTTCGTTGTGTATCAGTCGGGTAGCGGGTTTTGCTTCGTGTCCCCCGCCCGCTGTGCGGGCTCCTCCTTTACCTACGCAAAACCCACTACCCGACTGATACCGCGCGGCTTGGTTTGTGTGCCAACTTGGGACAAGAGATTCAAGCAGCAGGGCTGGGGTGAGCGCCAAAGTGAGGTCAAGGAGGAGCCCGCGCAGCGGGCGGGGGACACGAACGGCGGTGCTTACCCCAGCTCTGCTGCGGGCGCGCAACTGAAGCTCGCACCTTCGCAGCGTGGAGCGTGGGGCCGCAATCTCTAGCCCGCCATCAGCTTCTGGACCAAATCCCCGGCGTTCGACGCCTTGTACTTGCGCATTAGCCGGGCCCGGTAAATCTCAACGGTGCGGTGGCTAATAGTCAGAGTTTTGCCGATCTGTTTGGATGTCAGGCCTTGCATCAGGTGGGCGGCCACTTCGCGTTCACGGGCCGTCAACTCTGCTTTGACGGGGCGGCGCTCGCTGAGGTCTTCAAAGCACCAGATACCGGCCTCGTGCGGGGCCTCTCGGTTCAGCGCCCGGCCGGTGACATGGCACCAGAAGGCTTCACCCTTGAGTCGGCCGTCGACCCGGCGCATGATGCGGTCATCGGCGTAGGTGCCGTTGCGGTTCAGGATGGGGCTGATGCGCGCGCCGGTGCGCTCAAACTCGTCGACGCTGGGGTAGAGTATCTGGAAGGACTGCCCTACCAGCCGTTCGTGCGTGGTGCCAAACATTTCGCACAGGCGCTGGTTGCAGTCCATGATGGTGCGGTTGCGCGACAGGGCCAGACCCACGGGAGCCATGTCAAAAGCCAGTCGGTAGTCGATGTCCATAGGGTTGGGCTTTACGGAAAACTACGTATAAGTATAAGTAGTATCGTACGGGAATCAAATCTTCACAGGAGCCAAGTGCAATGAACAAGGTATATCCCAGCGCGGCAGCCGCGCTCGACGGCATTGTCAAAGACGGCCAGTTACTGGCCGTTGGCGGTTTTGGCTTGTGCGGCATCCCGGAGGCCCTGATTGACGCATTGCGGGACAGCGGCGTGAAAGACCTCACGGTGATTTCCAACAACGCCGGCGTCGACGGGTTCGGCTTGGGCAAGCTCTTGGAGACGCGCCAGATCAAGAAGATGATTTCCAGCTACGTAGGCGAGAACAAAGAGTTCGAACGCCAGTACCTGGCGGGCGAGTTGCAGCTCGAATTCACCCCCCAGGGCACGCTGGCCGAGAAGCTGCGCGCGGGTGGGGCTGGCATCCCCGCCTTCTTCACCAAGACGGGTGTCGGCACCATCGTGGCCGAAGGCAAGGAACTCCGCGAATTTGACGGTGAAATCTATGTCATGGAACACGCCCTGATACCCGAAGTCGCCTTGGTCAAGGCGCACCGTGCTGACAAGTCGGGCAACCTGCAGTTCCGCCTGACCGCGCGCAACTTCAACCCCGCCGCGGCCATGGCCGGCAAGATTTGTGTGGTCGAAGTCGAAGAGATTGTCGAGACTGGCGACATGGTGCCCGACCAGGTGCACCTGCCCGGCATCTATGTGCACCGCATCGTGCACAACCCCAACCCCGAAAAGCGCATCGAGAAGCGCACCGTAACAGCATCTAAATAACCTTGCGGGACAGACCTTCAGCTCTGTCCCCAACTGATTGGAGAGATTGATCATGGCGTGGAATCAAGACCAAATGGCAGCACGTGCTGCGCAGGAACTGGAAGACGGTTTTTATGTGAACCTGGGGATTGGCATCCCCACCCTGGTGGCCAATTTTGTGCCCGCCGACAAAGAGGTGTGGTTGCAGAGCGAGAACGGCATGCTTGGCATTGGCCCTTTCCCTACCGAAGACGAAGTGGACGCCGACCTGATCAACGCCGGCAAGCAGACCGTGACCACGCAAAAGGGTTCGTCCATCTTCGGTAGCCACGAAAGCTTTGCCATGATTCGCGGCGGCAAGATCAACCTGTCCATCCTGGGCGCCATGCAGGTCAGCGAGCAGGGCGACCTGGCCAACTGGATGATCCCCGGCAAGATGGTCAAGGGCATGGGCGGCGCCATGGACCTGGTGGCGGGCGTGAAGCGCGTCATCGTGTTGATGGAACACGTGGCCAAGAAGAAAGACGGCACCGTCGACCTGAAGATCTTGCCCAAATGCACGTTGCCATTGACCGGCGTTGGGGTGGTGGACCGCATCATTACCGATCTGGCGGTTATGGATGTCACGCCTTTGGGCCTTAAGCTGGTGGAACTGGCCCCCGGTGTCAGCCGCGAGGAGTTGCAGGACAAGACGGGTGTTCCGTTAGTCTGATAGGCCGAATTGGTGCACTGCACCACCGGGTAAGATAGCGCGAATTACTACCCGGGGGTTTCATGTCCAGAGCGCTCAAATTCCTGATGTTCATCTACTTCGTGGTGTTCCTCACCACGGGGGCGTTCATGGTTCTGATCGTGAATGCGGATGAAAATTCTGCGCCCTGGATTGGCCTGCTGGCCCGCAACCACGGCATCGTGTTCGTCTGGCATCTGGCCTGCTGGATGACTATGGGCATGTTCTCCAACTATTACTGGGACCTGTTCAACATGGGCCGGGGTTTGGACGCTGTGCAGGTCGAAAGGATTGTGCTGCCGCTGCTCGTGTCGCCCATCGTTTTTTACCCCACGTACAACCTGTGGCTGTCCAGTAGTTCGCAGAGCTACATCCTGTTTGAAGTGATTGCCTTTCAGAGTGGATTCTTCTGGCAGGCACTGTTTACCAAGGCCAAGCCGCTGGACCAGGCAACGGCCATTCCCTGGTCCGTGAACAATGGTGGCGTGCGCAACGTACAGGCCAAGTCGGCGAGCGGGCCAACGGCGATCGGTTAATAAACCACGGGCCGCGGTTGGTGGTCCTGACTTACCGGGCCACCCAGCCGCCGCAGACGGGAAAGACCTGGCCCACAAAGCAGTTGGCCGCATCGCTGCACAGGTAGGCGGCAAACTCTGCATCTTCGTTAGCGCCCACCAGACGCCCCAGTGGAACCTCGCGCTTCACGCGCTCCTGGAAACGGGGGTTGGCCTGAACCTCCGGCGGGAAGTAGGTTGGGTTATCAACGAAGTTCTGGGCGATGGCATTCACTTGAATATTGTGTACAGCGACTTCCACCCCGACTGATTGCACATATGCCAATTGGGCGCCTCGCGCGGCGCTATAGCTGGATGCCCGCTTCATCCCCCGCAGCGCCGACGCGCTCCCCATGACCAGAATCTTGCCCGCGCGCTGCGCGATCATTGCGGGTAAGACTGCACGCACCAGGCGGGGAAGGGGGTGAACCAAAGCATTGAAGGTATCGTTCCATTCTTCATCCGTTACCTCCACCGCTGCCGTGGTGGGTGCAGGTATGGCGAGGTTGGCAATCAGAACGTCTACCCGTCCGGCTGAGGCGACCATGGCTGCCGGTGCATCGGCGCTTGTCAATGGTGCCGTACTGGCAATAACGGTCGCACCGTGATTGGCGAAAACCTCGCACAGGACCGGTCCCATGAATTGATCGGCCTGGGTGATCAACACCCGCTTGCCCAAGAGGCTTGGATGGGACATGGACGCTCCTTTGGACGGTAGTTGGAACCTGAGGCGGGTTCAGCGCTCCAGGTCGATTGCGCTGGCGGCACTTGCGGTCACTCTGGGCCCGTAGCTACCCAGGTTGACCAGGGTCGCATTGTGGTGGGCCGAAATCTGCGCTGCGGTTAGAACGCGGTTGTCTTGCGTTGAGTGGCCGTCCGAGACCAGTGTTACTGGATAGCCGTGGGCAAGCGCCCCGCGCACGGTCGAATCCACGCAGAATTCGCTTTGCAAGCCGCAGATGATGAGCTTTTGAATGCCCCGCGCGAGCAATAGTTCTTGTAGTTGCGTGCGGTGGAATGAATCGGTGGCTGTTTTGCGAACCCGGGTATCTTCCGGTTGCACCGCGAGCCGCTCGTAAAGTTGCCAGCCTGCAGACCCAAATTGCAACGTCCCGTCAGTTTCTTCGTGCTGTATGAGAACAACGGGTGCCCCGACTGCTCTTGCATTGGCCGCAACCGCGTTGATGCGATCAACCACATTGTCGATATCAAACGCAGCTTCCGGGCCCCGGCACAGTGCTTGTTGAACGTCGATGATCAGGAGTGCCGATTTCATGCAGCCAGATTCTAGACTTCAGTCAAACTGCGACCCGCATCCGAATGAACGTTTGCCTTAAGATGAGCACATGAGCATTGAGTTTCCACGGGACGCGAGAGTACGTTTCACGCAAGAGCGCCTGGCTGTGTTGACGCCACGCGACCGGCAAGGTCTGGCGGGGCGCATTGGCGTGGTTCAAACCGATAGCGATCTCGTGAGAAAGCCGACGGTTTATTTTCCGAAAGACGGTGCCATGCTGGAGCTTCGACTGTTTCGCGTCGACCCGCGCCACCTTGAGCTGGTCGAAGGCCCACCCGAGACCGAGGTCGCGCCCCGCCTCAATAGTGACACTGTCGATAAAGTGACCGCTGACGCGGGCGAAGGGGGCAATCTTTCCCAAAGCGATTTGGACAACTTTTTTGACTAAATCCGCGACGCCTTCGTGGAAGATTCAGGACCCATGCTTCGGGTCTGGCGCGTAGCCGTTAGCCGTGTTGGCGGCTCACCAGCCGGCGAGATGCAACCGCCTGTTTAACCCATCCGAGCCGAAACCAGCGCAGGGTCATGATGCCGCCGCGCACCCATTCGTCCAGCGCATAGGCGATCCAGACCCCCACAAGTCCCAGACCCAGGTACACGCCCAAGAACCACGATCCAAAGCCCATCACCACCACCATCGAGGCTGCTCCCGCCATCACCGGAAAGCGTGCATCACCCGCAGCACGCAATGCAGTGATGACGACGATGTTGCAGGTGCGCCCGGGCTCCAGCAGCACGGTGAGCCACAACAGCGTGGTCGCTTGGGCAATGATGGCGGGGTCGCTGGTAAAGAGGCGCAGCGTCCACGGCGCGCTCATGGCGGTGACGATGGCCACCGTCAATGAAATCCCCAGTCCCCAAAACAAGCATTTGCGTACCAGTAGCCAGGCCGCACGCAGCTCTCCCGCTCCGATCAGGTGTCCGACCAGAATCTCGCCGGCAAAGCCCAGTGCAACGGTCGACAGCACGATGACGTTCATGATCTGCATGGCATAGCCCTGCGTTGCCAGTTCTGCGGTGCCCATGCCCGAGACCACAGTCACGGACACCAGCATGGCCATGCGGTAGGCAATGGCTTCTGCGGCACCCGGTAACCCGATGGCGATGGAACTGCGCAGGGTGGCCCACTGCACAACAAACGTGTCGCGCCAGCTCGGACGCAAGTCCAGCACCGCACGCCACAGCCAGATATGCACGCCCAGGCCAAAGGCCCGACTGATCGTCAATGCCAGTGCAAACCCCACCATGCCTATGGGCGCAATCGGTCCCAAGCCGCGCATCAGAACAAAGCACAAGGCGATGTGCAGCGCATGCATGGACAGGATGTTGAGCATGGTCTCGCGTGTGCGCAGGTGGGAGCGCATCACGGCGGCCATGCTGGCGTTGAAGGCGTCCAGGAACAGGGCCACGGCCAGCACGTGCAGGTAGGGGGCTGCCAGTTGTCGCACCTCCACCGTGGCTTGCATGGCGGTCAGTAGCGGGTGGGTTGCTGCGAAGAGCACCAGGGCGCTGCCCATCCCTAGCCAGGTGCTGGCGCCCAGGCTGGCCAGGGCGGTACGGTCCGCATCGCGACGGTTACCGGCACCCAGGTTTTGGGTGATGACCACTCCAACGCCCATGCTGATGATGCGAAACAGCAGAAAGAACGCACCCTGCACGTGGTTGGCCAGGCCAAAGGCGGCGGAAGCGGTGTCCGATTCTTTGGAGACCAGCCACATACCCACAAAGCCCACGCCAAAGCCCAGCACCAGTTCGGCCAGCAGGGGCCAGGCTATGGCCAGTACGCGCGGTCGATGTGCGGGTTGGATTGTTGTTGGGGGCATTGGGGGAGTGGATTGCGCGGCTCGGTGGCTCAGCTTAGCAGGGTATTGGGGTTGCCGTTAATAAGTAGTAATAGTACAAAACATTCGGGTAAACCCCTGAAAAAATGGCGTAATGAAGCCAAATGTCCATCGGTTTCGGTGTTTTCCCTGTGTTGTATTACTACTTTTTGGTGAGTATACTCAGGGATGCTTTGCGTCGCTCTGACGGGGCTGAATGATTCATGGAAATCCGCAGCCGGTGTGCGGAACGGAGGTATAGCGTGGCGGACGTAAAGTTGGCGGGTGTGGGCAAGTCGTTTGGCGATGCCCGGATTTTGCAGAATGTTGATCTCCATATCCGCGACGGTGAATTCGTGGTGTTCGTGGGGCCCAGCGGTTGCGGCAAGTCCACACTGTTGCGTCTGATCGCGGGCCTGGAAGACATCAGCACGGGCACCCTGCACATTGGGGAGCGTCTGGTCAATGACGTGCCACCGGCCGAACGGGGTATTGCCATGGTGTTCCAGTCGTATGCGCTGTACCCGCACATGAACCTGTACGACAACATGGCGTTTGGCCTGCAGTTGGGCAAGATGCCGAAGGCTGAGGTGGACCGCCTGGTGCACCAGGCGGCCAAGATTCTGGGCATCGAGCATCTGCTGGACCGCAAGCCCAAGGATCTGTCGGGCGGTCAGCGCCAGCGGGTCGCCATTGGCCGCGCCATCGTGCGCAAGCCGGATGTATTTTTGTTTGACGAGCCCTTGTCCAATCTGGACACCGCCCTGCGCGTGCGCATGCGCTACGAGTTTGCCAAGTTGCACAAGGACTTGAAGACGACCATGGTCTATGTGACCCACGACCAGGTCGAAGCCATGACGCTGGCAGACCGCATCGTGGTGCTGTCAGCAGGCAAGATCGAGCAGGTGGGCTCGCCGCTGGATCTCTATGAGAATCCGGATAATTTGTTTGTGGCGGGCTTCATAGGCTCCCCCGGCATGAACTTCATTGCGGCTGAATTTGTATCCGCCAACGCCGACGATGTGACGGTGCGACTCAATGATGGTGCCCTGGTGCACTGTGCCGTCAGTGCGCCCAATGCAAAGGCTGGCGACAAGCTCACGCTGGGCATTCGGCCCGAGCACATCACTCGGGTTCCCTTTGCCAATCGACTGACCGCAAAAGTAACCTTTGTCGAGTCGCTGGGCAGCGTTACTTATGCCTATTGCAGCTTCCCGGGTGTCAAGGAAGACCTGACCTGTGAACTGGTTGGTGTAGTGCGCGTGAAGGCTGGTGACACGCTGGAACTGGGCGTCGAGCCCCATCGCTGTTACCTGTTTGATGCGGCTGGCCAGGCCTTCAAGCGCACGGTGCCGGCGCACGGAGCGGCATGATGCGGCGTCTGGTTTTACTGGGTATTGCTGCGATGGCAAGCGCACTGACGATGCCCGTGCAGGCCGCGGACGCACCCAAACTGCTGGTCTGGATCAACGGCGACAAGGGCTACAACGGTCTGCAAAAAGTAGGCGATGCGTTTACCAAGGAATCCGGTGTGACCGTGGTCGTGCAGCACCCCGAAGGGGCGACCGACAAGTTTCAGGCTGCGGCAGCGGCCGGCAAGGGCCCCGACATTTTTTGCTGGCCGCATGACCGCACCGGCGAATGGGCGCGATCGGGTCTGCTGGTGCCCGTGCATCCGCCCAAGCGGGTGCGTGACGCCATCGACGAATCGGCCTGGAAGGCGTTCACCTACAAAGGCAAGGTGTGGGGCTACCCGTTGGCCATCGAGGCCGTGGGCCTGATTGTCAATCGGGATCTGGTCAAGACGGTACCCACCACCTTTGATGAGGTGATGGCGCTGGACAAGGAACTGGCCAAGAAAGGCAAGAAGGCACTGCTGTGGGACTACAACAAATCATTTTTTACCTGGCCGATGTTGGCTGGCGCCGGAGGCGAAGTGTTTGGCCGCACCACTGCGGGTGAACTGGACCCATCCGTCGTAGGCGTCAATTCCCCTGGCGCGTTGGCCGGGGCCAACATGCTGTCGCGCCTGATCGAAGAGGGCTACATGCCGCGGGGTGCGCGCTACGCCGAAATGGAAGCCGGCTTTGCCCGCGGTGAGATCGCCATGATGATCACAGGCCCCTGGGCTTGGGACAACGCCCGCAAGGCCAAGATCAACTTTACCGTGGCACCTGTGCCCTCCGTGATTCCCGGCAAGCCATCCAAATCGTTTGTTGGTGTGCTGGGTTGCATGATTGCCGCGCCCAGCAAAGTCAAGGACATCGCACGGGAGTTCATCGAGAACCATATGCTGCGGGTTGAAAGCCTCAAAATGATTTCGGCCGATGTGCCCCTGGGCACGCCGGCCAACAAGGTGTACTTTGCCGAGCTGTCGGGTGACGCCAATATCCGGGCCACCATGGAGAACGCCCGCACGGGCGAGCCTCTGCCCAATATTCCCGAACTGGGTCGCTTCTTCCCGGCCATGGACGCCGCACTGGAAGCCATCAGCCAGGGCCGCCAGTCACCCAAGGAGGCGCTCGATGGCGCCGCCGCACGCATGCTGGTGAAGTGACATGAACCCCAAAGCTTCACTCCTTTCCAAAGCCATTGCCACGCTGGTGGCCTTGGCCCTGCTGTGGCTCACCTTTGGCGTCTATGCCAGTGGCGAGATGCTCTGGGCCGTCCTGATCTTGACGGTGGGAGCCCTCAGCCTGTATGTCTACGTGTCGGCCAAAACACTGGCCTGGCGTTACCTGTTTCCTGGCGTCATGGCGATGCTGGTGTTTGTGGCCTTTCCGCTGGTCTACACCGTCCAGATCGGCTTCACCAATTACTCGGCCAGCAATCTGCTCAGCGAGGAACGCGCACGGGGCTACCTGCTGGACCAAGCCGATGTGAACGAAGCGCGCGCCTATGGCTTCACCGTGCACCCCGAAGGCGACAGCATGGTGCGCCTGGTACTGACACCGCAAGGCGAAGGTGATACCAGCGCACGCTTTGCCTCGGGCCCGGTGTCGCTGCGCAATGCGCAGGCTGCGGCCGTGGCGATGCCTCCCCTTGTCAAGGATGCACAGCTCGCGCCGCCCTACACCCTGCGCCAGGTCATTGCCAACCGCGATGCCTTGAGGGCCCTGCGCCTGACTCTGCCCGACCAGAGCGCGCTGGTGTACGCGGGTCTGCATGAGTTTGCGGTCTTCGAGCCGCTGTGGCAGGCCCAGACCGGTGGTGCACTGAAGCGCCTGGCAGACGGCGTGGTTTACCAACCCAACCGCGATACCGGCTACTTTGAAGACGCCAAAGGCGAGCGCTTGCAACCCGGCTTCAAGGTCGGCGTGGGCTTTGCCAACTACGCGCGCCTGTTTGGCGACCCGGATATGCGTGGTCCCTTCGTGTCCATCTTTATCTGGACCGTGGTGTTTGCCGGGTTGACCGTGCTGTTCTCCACCGCCATCGGCATGACGCTGGCCGTGCTGCTGAACTGGGAAGCGCTGAAATACCGCACGCTGTACCGCACGCTGCTGTTCTTGCCGTATGCCGTGCCGGGGTTCATCTCCATCCTGGTGTTCAAGGGGTTGTTCAACCAGAACTTTGGCGAGATCAATGCCATTCTGGACGCCGTGTTTGGCGTCAAGCCTGCGTGGTTTGCAGATCCGACCTTGGCCAAGACCATGATCCTGATCGTCAATACCTGGCTGGGCTACCCCTACATCATGGTGCTGTGCACAGGGCTGATCAAGTCCATACCGGCCGACCTGTACGAGGCCTCTGCCATCGCCGGTGCCAAGCCACTGACCAACTTCTTTCGCATCACCGCGCCGTTGATCGTCAAGCCGTTGACGCCCCTGCTGATTTCCGCCTTTGCGTTCAACTTCAACAACTTCGTGTTGATCAGCCTGCTGACGGATGGCAGGCCGGATTACCTGAACACCAAGTTGCCCGCGGGCACGACGGACATTCTGGTGTCCTACACCTATCGCATTGCGTTTACCGATGCTGGGGCCAACTTTGGCCTGGCCGCCGCGATATCCACTGTGATCTTCTTTCTGGTGGCGATCCTGTCCATGGCAAACCTGAAGCTGTCGCAATCCAATGATCAACGCAAGGGAGGGCACTAGCCATGGCCGTTGTTACCGGTAAAAGCCAGCAGTGGCGCATTGCTGCTGCCCATATGGGGCTGTGGGCGCTGATTGCGGTCACGCTGTTTCCGCTGCTGGCGGTGGTGTCCATTTCTCTGAGGCCCGGCAACTTTGCGACGGGCTCGTTGATGCCGACCGAGATCAGCCTGGAGCACTGGAAGCTGGCGCTGGGCTTTTCGTATACGCAGGCCGATGGCGTGGTAGTGCAGCCACCGTTTCCAGTGTTGCTGTGGCTGTGGAACTCGATCAAGATCGCCACCATTTCATCCCTGCTGATCGTGGGTGTCTCGACAACCGCTGCCTATGGTTTTGCCAGGCTGAAGTTCCGTTTCAAGTCGACCATTCTGAATAGCATGCTGCTGCTGCAGATGTTTCCGGTGGCCGTGGCGCTGGTAGCGATCTATGCCATTTTCGAAGCGATCGGCGGCGTCATTCCCTGGCTGGGTATCGAGACCCACGGCGGGTTGATCGTGGCCTACATCGGTGGCGTGGCCATGCACATCTGGACCATCAAGGGCTACTTTGAAACCATCCCGACCGAGATTGAGGAGTGTGCCAAGGTGGATGGTGCAACCTCCTGGCAGGCGTTCTACAAAGTGCTCCTGCCCATGGCTGTGCCGATTTTGATGGTTGTGTTTGTGCTGGCCTTCATCGGCACCATCATCGAATACCCCATTGCCTCGGTGCTGTTGCGCGAAGAGCCCAACCTGACTCTGGCTGTAGGTTCGAAGTACTACCTGTACGAGCAGCGATATTTGTGGGGCGACTTTGCCGCCGCCGCCGTTCTGTCGGGCCTGCCCATTACGCTGGTGTTTCTGGCCGCGCAGCGCTGGATCGTGTCGGGGCTGACCTCTGGCGGTGTCAAGGGCTAGTTGCAAGATGAAGTACTGGATAGCACTGGCCGTCGGCCTTTTCGCGGGTGCTGCACAGGCTGGCTCTGAGCGTGTGTGCCAGCCGAGTCCTCTGGGCGAGACGACGTTGTATTTGCGTGGCGCGATGAATAACTGGGCGGCGCAGGACGACTCGGCGTTTCAATACGCTTGCGACGCCTACTACCTTAACGTGAAACTGGACGCAGTCCACGACTTCAAAATTGGGGACGCAGCCTGGAGCGATGCGTCGACCATTGGGCGGGATGCAAGTGGTGAGGCGCAAGCCGGTGCCAGGGGCAATCTGCGTTTGACGTTCGCGGGTGAGCAAACGCTCAAGCTGACGTTTGCAAATGGCAAGCCGCTACTGACCCTGGGACCCAAGAGCTTCGTCGATCCCAACGCCCGCACCGTGACCGATCCCGTGGCGCTCAGCCTGCAGTTTGACTCGCGCGCGCTGGCCCACAAAAAACCCTTTGGGGCCGTGGTGGCGGGCACACCCATTGACTTTTCCGTGTCTGCGCTGCCGGGTGTGGAAAAGATCACGCTGGTGGTGGAGAAGCGTCGCCTGGAGGGCAACCAGGAAGTACTGGAGTATCCCGAGCTTGGCCGGATACCATTGATAAAATCTGCCACCAGCCCTCGTGAATTATGGATATCACGCTATGTATTTGATAGCGTTAGTGTTTATGGGTACTGGTTCGAAGTGGAAGTGGGATCTGCAACCTATGTACTGCAAAACAACCGCGACCCCGTTTTCTGGACGCGCGAAAAGGGGTCCGGCGGCATGGGCTCGGTGGACTTCAAACCGGTTGCCAGCCGGTCCGTCCGGCGCTTTCGCCAGACTGTGTTTGATGCCGCGTTCAAGGTGCCGGACTGGGCGCCCGACGTCGTCTACTACTACATCTTTCCAGACCGGTTTCGCAATGGCAACCCGGCCAACGACCCCAAGCCCGGTGTCGCAAAGTACCACGACCACACGGTGGAGCTGCACCGCAACTGGAACGACAGGCCCTGGGTGTCCGGCACGGGCGACGGTTCGGACGCACACTTCAACAACGATTTTTTCGGAGGCGATCTGGAGGGAATCATCCAGAAGCTGGACTACATCCAGGAGCTGGGCGCCAATACCATCTACATGACGCCGATCTTCAAGGCGGCCAGCAACCACAAGTACGACACGGCGGACTACCAGCAGATCGACCCCGGCTTCGGAACCAATGCGGACTTCACCCGACTGACTGCCGAGGCCGCCAAGCGCGGCATCCGGGTGATACCGGATACCAGCCTGAACCATACGGGCAACGATTCGGTGTACTTCAATCGCTTTGGCAACCACGACTCGTCTGGCGCATTCCAGGGTGGAAAGATCAACCTGCAGTCGCCTTATGCCGATTGGTACACGCTGAATGCCAGCCAGAGCGACCCGGCCAAGCAGTACAAGGGCTGGGCGGATGTAGCGGATTTGCCGGAGCTCAACAAGGCATCCAGAGCCTGGAGAAATTTTGCATATGGCGCCAAAGACTCGGTGATGAAGACCTGGCTGGATCGCGGTGCTGCCGGTTGGCGCATGGACGTGGCGCCGTGGGTGCCGGACGACTTCTGGCGCGAGTGGCGCAGCGCCATCAAGGCGCATCGGCCGGATGCCCTGACTGTGGCTGAGACCTGGTTCGATGCCTCCAAGTATTTCCTGGGCGATATGTTTGACTCGACCATGAATTACATCTTTCGCAACACGGTTCTGGAGTATGCGGGCGGCGGCAAGGCGCGCAGCCTGTACCCCAACATCGAGCTGATGCGTGAGGCCTACCCGCCCCAAACCTTTTATGCGCTGATGAACCTGCTCTCCAGCCACGACCAGGCGCGTGCCCTGCACCAGTTTGGCTGGCATGCCGACACGACCGATGCCAGGGTAATTGCCGAAGCCCGTCAAAGGCTCAAGCTGGCCGTGCTGTTCCAGATGACCTTTCCCGGCTCACCCACGGTGTACTACGGTGACGAAGTGGCGGTCACGGGTGGCGATGACCCCTATAACCGCGCCACCTACCCGTGGGCCGACCAAGGCGGCAAGCCCGACGCCGACATGCTGGCCACCTTCAAGCAGCTGATTGGCCTGCGCAAGCAGCACACGGTGCTGCGCCGCGGCACGATAGACGCACCGTTGCATGTCGATGACCACACCATTGTTTTGTTGCGGCAGCTGGGCAGCAGCGTGGCCATCACCGCAACCAACAATGCCCTCACTGCGCAGACGGTCTCGGTGCAACTGCCGCCCGGCGTGCACGTCGACCGGTTCACGGATGCATTGGGAGGCCCGACCATCGCCGTCGCACAGGGCAAGCTCACGCTGACGCTGCCAGCGCTGTTTGGAGCCGTGTTGGTGGGCAATAAGGTCGCCGGCGCGGCCCAGCCGCCGCAAGCGTTGCGGGTAATGGGCTACAACATCCGCTGTGGCTCCTGCGAGCGGGAGAGCGATGTCAACCATTGGAGTCGACGCAAGCATTTGGTGGCCGACGTGATCCGGAGCGCGCACGCAGACGTGATTGGCTTGCAGGAGGCAGAACTGTTCCAGGTGCATGACCTGGTTTCCGTGCTGGGCGATTTCGACTGGGTTGGCGTAGGGCGCGACGATGGCAGGGATGAGGGCGAAATCAACGCGGTGTTGGTGCGCCGTTCGGCGCTGTCCATCGTTTCGCACAAGACACTGTGGCTTTCCGAGACCCCGGAAACGGTGTCCAGAGGCTGGGACGCGATGCTCAATCGCACCGTGGCCTTGCTCGCGCTCAAAAGCCGGCTCACAGGTCGGGGCCTGAATTTTCTGAACACCCACTTCGATCATGCAGGTGTGGTCGCCCGCAATGAAAGTGCCAAATTGATCGAAAAATTGGTGCGCCCACTTGGTGCCAACCTGCCGGTGGTCTTGTCCGGCGACTTCAATGCCAGATCGGATTTCGCGGGATACAAAAACCTGACAAGGCCATTGCGGGATGCGGCGACCGCCTCGCAAGCTCCAGCGAGCGGGGGCAACATCACCTTCAATGGCTTTGGCACGGATATACAAGCGGACAACAAAATTGACTACATTTTTGTCAGCCCCGATGTGGAAGTGAAAACGCACCGTGTCGTGACCGATTTGTACAACGGCCTCTATCCCTCAGACCACTTCCCATTGGTTGTTGACATTCTGCTGCCCTAGACAAATAACCTATCGCATGATTCCACCATCTGCTGCACGCACCACGTATGCGTTTGCCACCGCTTGCGCACTGTTCGTCACCCCGACATTCGGTCAGGACAGCACGTCCGGCTATGCCAGCCAACACGACCTGGCCGTGCATGGCGTTTTTGAGGTGCGCGAACAAGACTGGCGCAACGGTGCCATCGTCTACCAGGTGATGGTCGACCGCTTCGTGCCGCCGGTGAATCTGGATGCCAAGCGCGCCCTGTACCCGGCGCCCAAAGTGCTGCACCGCTGGAGCGAGGAGACCAAGCGCGGTACGTACCAAAAGTCGGCAAACGTGTGGAGCCACGAGCTGGACTTCTGGGGCGGCGACCTGCCCGGCGTGACCTCGAAGCTGGGCTATCTGCAGGACCTGGGCGTCGATGTGCTGTACCTCAACCCGATTCACCTGGCCTACACCAATCACAAATACGATGCGCTGGATTATCTGAAGATATCTCCCGAGTTCGGAACGCAGGAGGACATGGCGCGGCTCACCAATGAAACGCATGCCAAGGGAATGAAAGTGGTGCTCGACGGTGTGTTCAACCATATGGGGCGCAACTCCGAGAAGTTCAAAGAAGCCCAGACCAAGCCTGACAGCCCTTACCGCGACTGGTTCTTCTTTGGCGACCAATACCCCGGCGGTGCGCGGGGATGGTTTCAGGCTACCAACCTGCCCGAACTCAAACTGGAGAACCCGGCCGTGCGGGACTATATCTATGCCAAGCCTGACTCGGTGGTGCAAACCTGGTTGCGCGCGGGCATTGACGGTTGGCGCCTGGACGTCGCGCCCGACATCGGTCCGAAGTACCTTGCAGAACTGACGGCCGCCGCGCACAGTGCCAAGCCCGGGTCATTGGTGGTGGGCGAGATACCCAACTATCCCAAGGAGTGGTTTCCTTCGGTCGATGCGGTAATGAACTTCACCCTGCGCGATGTGATTCTGAACACGGTAAACGGTCTGATTGCACCCCATACCTCCGCTGCCATGATCGACCGAACGGTGCAGGAGTCCGGCATCGAGCCCATGCTGAAGTCGTGGCTGCTGCTGGACAACCATGACAACAACCGGCTGACCGACGTGCTGCCCAAGCTGCCCCAGCAGCGGCTGGCCCAACTGCTGCAGTTCACGTTGCCCGGTGCGCCAAATCTGTACTACGGCAGCGAGCTGGGCATGACCGGTGGAGAAGACCCGGCCAACCGCTCACCCATGCGCTGGGATCTGGTGCGCAGCAGCAACCCCGCGCTGCAGTGGACCAAAAAATTGATTCAGTTGCGCAAGGACCACCGCGCCCTGCGCATTGGAAATTTCCGTCTGGTCACCAGCAATAAGCTGCTGGCGTTTGAGCGCTACACCGATCGTGTGCAGGACACCGTGGTGGTGCTGGCCAACCCGGGCAAGACGCCGGTTACGGAGCGTGTGCTGATTGCCAACTCGAAACTGATGAATGGTTCGTCGCTGGTTGACTTGCTCAACCCCAACGCCCGACCGCTGCGCGTGTTGGCGTCCATGGCAACGGTGACCGTTCCCGCGGGTGGCTTCAGCGTGGTGGCACCCGATGTGCGACCAGCCGGCGGTTACTCAGTGTTCAAACGGGTGCAATGAATCGCCTGAGCAATATGCGCCATGTTGTTCAGCTTTTGATTGGAATGACCATGCTGCTGGTGCCCTTTCTCAGTCAGGCAGACGCTCCCTGGCCAGATGCACCACCCGTCGTAACTGTGGGGCGCATCGAGCGACTGGTTGGGCTGGCGTCTGCATTCGTGGATGCCCGCCCCATTGACGTATGGCTGCCTGCCGACTACACACCGGCCAAACGCTATGCAGTGCTGTACATGCAAGACGGGCAAAACCTTTTCGATGCGAGCCAGACTTGGAACAATGTCGCGTGGAACGTGCATGAGGCGCTATCAAAGTTGATGCAGCAGGGCAGGGTGCAGGACACGATCGTGGTGGGCATCCCCAACAATGGCAAGTACCGCTACAGCGAGTATTACCCCGAGAAATACCTGGCGCTGGCGCCAGCCGAAGTGCGCGAAGACTATGTCCGCCGTGCGCAGTGGGGCCGCACATTGGGCGACGCTTATTTGCGCTACCTCGTGGAAGAACTCAAGCCCTTGATTGACAGGACGTACGCCACGCGGGCCGAACCTGCCGGCACGTTTCTGATGGGCTCCAGCATGGGCGGCATGATTTCACTCTATGCGTTGTGCGAATACCCCAACATCTTTGGTGGCGTGGCGGCCTTGTCCACCCACTGGGTCGGGCGACCCAGCGCATGGGGTCCGCCGGAGAGGCTGCAAAACGATGTCTTGCCGCAGGCGGCGTTTGGCTACTTGCGCGAAAACCTGCCGAGACCAGGCTCGCACCGGCTTTACATGGACTACGGTACCACCGGCTTGGATGCGATCTATGGCAAACACCAGGTGAAGGTCGATGGCATCGTAAATACGTTAGGCTACACAGCGTCCCATTGGCAATCCCGTGTGTTTGAGGGCACGGGCCACAGCGAGACCGATTGGGCCGCACGCGTGGAGATACCCTTGGAATTTCTGTTGTCGAAAGACCAGAAGCGTTGATTCGGAAGGCCGCCGTATGAACATCGAAACCCTGTTTCCGACACTGATTGGGATCGAGCAAGCCGATCAGGAGACCATAGCAGCGATTGCCCGCGAGGTTCTATTGCAGAGGCCCACACTGGAGGGGCTGCTGTCGCAAACCTGGGGCGACAACGTGCTGTCATCGTTCGACAGCGAAAAGGATTTGTTCACGTTTGCCGGGTTGCAAACGCTCAAGGATTTTGTCGAGAAGAGTATTCTGGAGTTTGTTCAAGCCACACGCGTAGACCAGAAACTCCAGTTTGATCCGAGCTATACCCAGAGCTGGATCAATGTGACACGGCAGTATGGATTTCAGGAACGCCATAACCACGAAAGAGGCGCCGAGGGCCTGTCAATCAGCGGCGCTTACTACTACAGCACCAATGGGGAAGATGGCGATTTATCAATCGTTCCGACCGACATGCAGGCCAAATACTTTGGCAATTGCGTAATCAAACCCCAGGTTGGGCGATTGGTCTTGTTCAGGTCCGAGGTGTTTCACCGGGTGAGCGCGAACATGACCCAATCGGACCGCATATTGTTCAGTTTCAACTACCTGCTGAAGAAAGTGTAGTGCCGCTGCGGGGCGGCACCCGGGACTACTGCGCCTGCAGGTACTTGTCCAGAAATTGCGCTGCGCGGTTGTAGAAGTCTGCCTTGTTTGCCGGATCGCGCAGACTGTGTCCCTCACTCTTGTAGACCACCCACTCCGAGGACGGATTGCCGGATTGAACTGCCTTGCGAAACGCGTCGGCTTGTTGCAGTGGCACCTCACCGTCTTTGTCACCGTGGGCCAGCAGCACCGGCTGGCGTAGCACGGCCGACTGGTCACTGGAAACAGACCAGGCCACACCGCAGCGAAACAGCTGGGGGTGGCGTGCCATGGCAGTCAGGGCGGCAGCAGCGCCGAACCCCGATCCACCAACCGCGATGCGTTTGGGGTCTGCAATGCCCTGCGCAATGGCCCACTGCACCGTGTCGGCAATGTCGTTGCTCGTGCCCAGTCCCGACGGACCATTGCCGGCGGCTTGCGAATGGCGCAAGCCCAGGCCGCGTGTGCCGCGCAGTTCCGGGCGCAGGACGGCATATCCCCTGGCTACCAGGAATTGCAGAGCCGCGTCCCAGGCCCATTGTTCGCTGTGTGCATTGAGCGCATTCGGCAGCCACATCACGGTGGGCATTGGCGTTGCTGCTGCCCCCTTGGGTCGCAGGACCCACACCGGAATTTCCAGGCCGTCGCGGGCCGCAAAGCGCTGGACGTCCATGCTGGCCATGTCTCTGGACGCGATGTCCGGGCGCAGCGAACCCAGCCTGGTGAGCTTGCGCGTTTCGCGGTTATACAGAAGGTACACCGTCGGCTGTGTGTCGGAGAATGCCTCCACCAGTATTTGCTGCGGGCTGCCCTGCGAAGCAACTGCCACGCGGTTCACCGTGCGCGGCAGCAACTGGTCGAGTTGCTGCTGTAGTTGCTTGAAATCCGGGTCAAGCCATTGGGTGATTTCGGCGTCAATCGTGAAGCGAAATCCAACGACTTTGTTCTGACTGACCAGCACTTGTGCGTCCACATCAAATTGCGCGGATTGTGCGAGTGGCGCGGCCGAC
Organism: uncultured beta proteobacterium; assembly: GCA_903853895.1. Classification (GTDB taxonomy): domain Bacteria; phylum Pseudomonadota; class Gammaproteobacteria; order Burkholderiales; family Burkholderiaceae_C; genus Allorhodoferax. The sequence continues at coordinate 20,155 of CAINUX010000008.1, forward strand.
CAGCGTGTAGCGTTAACGTCATACAACCAAAGGGCCAACTTGTCTTGCCCACGCCGGGCACTTACATACAAGATGCCACGCGGGTCAATGTGTTTGATGCCCCAGTCTGCCTCGGCTTCGGGGGCACAGTCGGTGAGCGTGCGCCATTGGTTGGTGACGGGGTCCCGCCACGTTGTGATTAGTCTGCTGCCATCACGAACAATCGCGGCGCGCAAGTTCCCGGCAGCATCAGCATGGGCCAGCACCACCTCACCGGGAACATCCAGTGACCGGGTCCGACCGGTTCGCAGGTTCGTTTCCAATAGTTCAATTGGCGTGGACTTGGTACCCTTGGGCCTCCACATGACAATGCTGTCGGGTGTTGCTGATTCGATGGGTGACAGCACATACGTATTCCAGGCTTGCAGCCGGTCCGACTCGACTTCCCGCAGGTTCTTGACGTTGGGAGCGTCGGCAATTTGCTTGAAGCCCATGCCTTCCTGTCCCATGGCCGCGCCGCCCGTTCCCTTGGGGGCTGCGCCTGTTGGTAGGGCCCCTGAAATGCCGCCACTGTCGATCTTCTCGATTTTTACGTCTTCCCGGCGCTCCACCAACTGGCGAAACGCCGAACCGTCGTCTTGGATCGTGTACAACCCGGGACCGGATTTAACCAGGCCTTGCGGCAACCGGCGCTCCTCCACCGAAAAAATCAGTCGATGGGGGTTGGTCCACGCCACATTGCACGCATCTGCAATCTCCTGGCTGTGCAGAACGGTGGGTTGCATGCTGGCCATATCGAGCACGCTGAGCATCACACCCCGGTGTTTGGCCACCGTGCGCAAGGCCAGACGCTTGCCATCGGGCGACAGATGGGCCGACAGGGTTTCCTCGTCGCGGAAGAACTGGGCGGCATCCGGCGCACCAGAAGCCGCCCAAGCGGGTGCGCTCACCCACGGAAGCGCAGCGCCGAACAGAACGGTCCTCCGGCGCAAACCTATCGCATCACTATCGGAGCTTTTCATGTTTTTACATTTTCAGTTTGGGCGCCGCGCAATGTCGAGCAACGTACGCGGCGTGGTCTGGCATCACATCCACGCACTTGGCAATGACGGCGCGCACGCTTTCCAGGTACTCTACAGTGGCCTCTTCGGACTGCAAATCGACCAGGGTGTTGTAGCCTTCGGTGGGCAGGTTTTGCCCTTGCATCACCTGCAGCCAACCGGTCTCGGCAAACAGTTCGTTGTCAAACCGCACGATGCGTCCACGCGAACGGTAGAGGTTCAACTTCTCGGTCAAGGTTTGCGGCACCTCCATGTTGGCGCAGGCCTTCCAGAACTCGGAATCATCGCGCTGGTTTGCTTTGTAATGCAGGATTATGAAGTCACGGATGCGCTCGAAGTGGAAACGGCTTTGGCGGTTGTATTCATCCACATCGGCAGCGCTGAAGCCCGTATCGGGAAAGAATTCAATGAGTTGTGAGACCGCCGCCTGCACCAGGTGGATGCTGGTGGATTCCAGTGGCTCCAGAAAGCCGCCAGCCAGCCCGATGGCGATCACATTGCGGTTCCACGCCTTCTTGCGCATGCCAACCGTAAACTTAAACAATCGGGGATCAGCCAGCGGCTTTCCGTCCAGGTTGGCAAGCAGTGTCGCGGCAGCCTCGTCATCGCTGATGGCTTTGCTGCAGTACACGTGGCCATTGCCGATGCGGTGCTGCAACGGAATTCGCCACTGCCAACCAGCACGGTGGGCTGTGGAACGGGTATAGGGGGTGAGTGTGGCAGCAGACTCGCACGGAACCGCCAGTGCACGGTCGCAGGGCAGCCAGTGTGACCAGTCCTCGTAGCCGGTTTTGAGTGTCTCTTCGATCAGCAGCCCGCGCATGCCGGAGCAGTCAATGAACAGATCGCCTTCGACCCGCTCACCACTGGCCAGCACCACAGCGTCCACATAGCCATCGCCTTCGCGTTGGGTCACCTGCACGATCTTGCCCTCGGTGCGAACCACGCCGCGCTCAATGCAGAGTTTTCGCAAGTACTTGGCGTACAGGCTGGCGTCGAAATGGTAGGCGTAGGCGATGTCATTCAACGGGGAGTTGGACACATCTGACGGCGGTGGCATGAACTTGTTTGCCTTGGACGCCATGCGGGTGATGGAGTACGCCTCCAGGTCTTGTGCCTTGCCCAGAGCGCGCATCTTGCGCCAGTATTGTTCAAAGGGAACCGTCCACAGATCCTGGCCGATACGCCCGAACCCATGCATGTAGCGGTCCCCCAGCTTGCCCCAGTTGACAAATTCGATGCCCAGTTTGAAGGTGCCTTGCGTCTCTTTGAGGAATTCACTTTCATCAATGCCGACGATCTTGTTGAAACGCTGGATCATCGGAATGGTCGCTTCCCCGACCCCAATGATGCCGATTTCATCGGACTCTACGAGTCGAATGGCATAGCGGCCCTTGAGTATGGTGGAGAGCGCCGCAGCGGTCATCCAACCTGAGGTGCCGCCACCGACGATGACAATGGTTTTGATGGGAGTGGTTTGCATGGAATACAAGCGCGAAAAGGATCAACTATAAAGAAAGAAACCCTGTGTGCCGAAGCCAACAGGGTTTTTGGTGTCAGACCAAGCGGGTTGCGCAAGCTGCGGCGGCGTGCACCGCAACAGCCTGCAGTTTCCCTTAGAACTTGTAGTTCAGACCGAAGTTGTACGTCTTGCCGTATTGCACGGTGTCAACGATCGTTTCTTCGCCGGTCGTGTCGTCAACCTTCATGCGCTGGAACTTCGCGTCGGTGAAGTTGTTGGCTGACAGGGTCAGAGACAAGCCCTTGAAGTAACCCGTCTGGAACTCGTAGGCCAACTGCAGATCAACAATGGTTTCACCCTTGATCCAGGTTGTCTTCTTCGAGTCTTCGAATTCGGTGATCTCGCCGATGAACGAAGAACGCGTCTTTTGAGCCAAGCCAATCTGGAAACCATTCGCTTCGTAGTACAGCTTCATGTTGCGGACCGTGCGTGACAGGCCAGGCAGCGGAATGCTGGCACCCAGGTCCTTGCCATCCACGGAGCTCGAAGGCAGCTTGACATCGCTGGTCGTGTCGGAGAAGTTCATCTGCACACCAAAACCGTCCAGCGCGCTGGATGCCAGCGAGAACGGCACGTCAAAGTTGATTTCGTAACCTTGAATCTTGCCGCCTGTACCGTTGATCTTGTTGGTAAAGATACCCTTGGTGGAACCTTTGTTGACACCGGTTTGTGCCAGGGAAGTAGAGGGCGTAATGAAGGGTGCGAAGTCAACCTGGCGTCCAATCGACAGGATGTAGCTGTCCAGGTTCTTGTAGAAAGCTGCCACGCTGATCACGCCCTTTTTGCCGAAATACTTTTCGAACGAGAGGTCGTAGGCATTGGCGCGGAAAGGCTCCAGGTAGGGGTTGCCACCGCTACCACGCAACACAGGATTGGCCGCGTCGTCGCCACTCTGGGACAGGCTGAAGCTGCCGGTTGCCTTCATGTCTGCCATCGAGGGGCGCGCCATGACCTTGGCTGCGGCAAAGCGCAGAACCTGGTCATTTGGCAGGCTCAGGGCCAAATTCATGCTCGGCAGCACGTCGGAATAGCTGGAACCGAACGACACGCTATTGGTCGGGCAGGTTGCTGCCGTCTTCTGGCAGTTGCTGGAGTTGTACGTCACACCGGTCGAGTTCTGCTTGGTGTTGACGAACTGGGTGCCGATGTTGCCGCGCAGGGGCATGCCCATCACGGTGCTGTCGATGTCACCCTTGATGAACGTGGTGGTCACGTCTTCTGTGACGCCCCATTGCTTGTCCACAATGCCGCCGTCTACCTTGTTGACCAGCGTGTAAATGGAGCCTTCGGTCCCGGCGGGGTCGAACGTGGCGATCGGTACCCCATTGGCCGTTGTCAGGGTTGTCGTTCCTGGAATCGGTACGGAACCCAATACGCCCTGTCCGGCGATCTGCAAGGTGTACTCCAACGCGGAATGCTGTTTGTCGCGCTTGGATAAGTTGATACCGACCTGGGCTGATACCAGTGGACCCCAATCCAGTTCCTTGCTTTCGGTCAGGCGGACGTTGTTGACGGTGTCCGTCTCGCTGGGTCGCGCCAGATAGCCTGCCTGTGCAAAGCGTGCGCCATTGTCGGTACCACCCCAGCCGTTGATGTCGGTCAACGCGATCTTGGAACGGTCGGCGTAGTTGACGCTGGTGGTGTACTTCACGTCTTCAAAATTTTTGCCGTTGAAGCCGGTCCAGGAAATGCTGCCCAAGGGTGGTAAGCCTCCTGGATTGTTTTTGTAGTCGCCTGGCTGGCCAGCGGTGGTTTCATAACGCTGCTCGTCGCGCGTTGCCTTGGAGTTTGCCAGGTCCAGCGTGGTCGTCCAGGAGCCAGTCTTCAGGCTGGAGTTCAGTCCAATGGATACCAGGCTGTCGTCATACGTGGTCATGTGGTTGCGCACCACACCCTTGTAGTTGTTGATCGTGCCGGATGTGGCAACACCGCCCACCACAGTTGCGTTGCTCAACACACCATCAGGATCGTAGTCACCCGCGCCACCAGCCACTGCACCTTCGAGGCCAGTGCGGCGATAGCTGCCCTTGCCTTTGGAGGACAGTACGTCGATCGTCGTCTTGAAATCCTTGCTGGGGTTGAACTGCAGCACGGCGAGCACGGCATCGCGGTCTTGGCCGGTGGTTTCAACGTCGGCCTTGAAGCCGCCGGGTACTTTGACCGATGTGCCTGTCGCTGGGTTGTTCCAGTCCGCAGCCCATCCGCCCCATGAATCAAACTTGACCTGCTGGTTGTTGCGGTCGCGGTTACGCGTCACGCCCAGGGCCAAACCGATGGTGCGGTCGGCAAACTGGTCCACATACGAGAAGCTGCCCGTGTTGCCATCACCTTGCTCAGGTGCGCCGGAACCAATACCGCTGGTCTTTTTCTTCAGATTCACGACCATCGTGCGGCCGGGAAAGTCCAGGGGCTTGAGTGTGCGCAGGTCGGTTGTGGAGGACAGTCCTTGCCCAACCAGAGTTGCGTCCGGTGTCTTGTACACGACGATACCGCTCATCAATTCAGCGGGGTACACGTCGAACGACGGCGCGCGGCTGTCACCGGTGGATGCTTGCTCGCGGCCATTCAACAGGGAGCCGTTGAAGTCAGGCGACATGCCGCGGATGCTGATGGTCGAGGCCTTGCCTGTGCGCATGTCGCGCTGGGCGGTCACACCGGGCAAGCGGGCGATGGACTCGGCAACCGTAGCGTCAGGCAACTTGCCAATGTCTTCCGCGGAGATGGCGTCAACGATCGAATCGGAGTTCTTCTTGGTCGAAATCGCAGCTTCAATGCCCTTGCGGATACCGGTAACAGTCACGGTACCCAGGGCAGTTGCGTCCTGCGCATAGGCGCCGCTGGTTGTCATGATCAGCACGGCACAGCCGGCAGCTATAGGGGCTAGTTTGAACAGCGAACTGCGCGCATGGGGTGCGCCAGCGGACGGGGAGGGGGCGTTCTTCATAAATTTTTTCCTGAAACACGTTTTGTTGCACATTCTTTGAGGGGGGCGTCAAAGGCTCGACCGATGGTTCATGTGTACCTCGGCTGCACCACGTTTGTACCAAAACAAGAAATATACAGACATAGGCACAAACCCTTAAGTGCTGAATATTTGTGCAGTTACGCAGTTTTTTTGTGGAATAAGCAACGTTTATGGACTAAACTTCGGCCAATTCAGCGAATTTCTCTGAGTTGTTGAATTTTATTTGTATTCAAACTACATTGAAGTTTATGAATTTGGTTGGTTGGGTTCTCAAGAGGTTTGCCCCATCGTCAAAACGATGGGGTTTTTTTTGGGACGTGCATGCTTCTTTTTGACGTAGGTCACGTGCAGGTTTGTTGTTCTACTAACATGTGGCCTGCTTTTTTCTGGTTTTTTTGAACATTCGTCATGTTAATCAAGGGTTTTCTTGCCGAGGTGGCTGGAAGGAGTTGTTTTTGACGTTTTGTCTTTTGACTACAAATTTGGCCCAAGACTGGCCGCTGTGAAGGATATTTGGCATGAATCAAGGCTATCCGAGGTTGTTGGGAGATATCGGCGGGACCAACGCCCGTTGGGCGTGGCAGGCGTCGGCAGATGCTGGGCTGCAGGATGTTTCAGTTCAGCCGTGCGAGGCGAGCGCATCCATACAGGAGTCCGCCACCAACTACCTGGCTGCACACGGTCACAAGGACCCCGTGTGGGCCGGAATCGGTATCGCAACGGCCATCACCGGTGACGAGGTGCGCCTGACCAACAGCGCCTGGCGTTTTTCGATTGCAGCTTTTCAGGATGCCATGGCTCTGGAGCGTTGCCTGGTGATCAATGACTTCACGGCGTTGGCCATGAGTCTGCCCGCGTTGAAGGCGTCTGATCTGCGCCCCCTGGGTGGTGGCGCTGCGGTGGCGGGGTCCACCATTGCCTTGCTTGGCCCCGGCACTGGTCTGGGTGTTTCCGGTCTGGTGCCCGACGCGGCGGGTCGTTATATCGCCTTGAGTGGGGAGGGTGGTCACGTCACGCTGTCTGCCAGCGATGACACAGAGGCCAACCTGCTGTCGATACTGCGCAAGAAGTTTGAGCATGTCAGTGCTGAGCGGGTGCTTTCGGGATCAGGCTTGGTCAATATGTACCAAGCCGTCTGCGCGCTGGAGGGTCTGCCTGCGCGAGATCTGGGGCCTGCCGATGTGACCGACGCTGCCATTGCGGGGTCAGATGCGCAATGCGTGCAGGCAGTCCATTACTTCACCCGCTTTCTGGGCAATGTCGCGGGCAATCTGGCCCTGACACTGGGCTCACTCGGCGGGGTTTACATTGGTGGAGGCGTGGTGCCGCGGCTGGGCGCTGCATTTGATGCGGCCGTCTTCAGGCAAAGCTTCGAGAGCAAGGGTCGTTACCGGGCATGGCTCTCCACACTACCTGTCTGGGTTATTACGGCGTCCACGCCGGCCTTGGTGGGGGCGGGACGGGCACTCGACACGCTGCCCTGATCGCGTGGTTGCCGGCCGGTTAAGCTTTCACCCTTGACGAAACCATGACTAAGGGAAGCAGACATGTCCGAACCGCGTTTTGACCACCCGCGCCTGATAGCCGACATTGGCGGCACATTCGCCCGGTTTGCGCTGGAGGTGGCGCCGCACGTTTTCGAGCAGACAGAGTCCTTGCGCTGCGAGGATTTTGCAGACTTTCATGCGGCCATTACGGCCTACCTCGCCGGACTCAAGGGTGTGGCGCACGGCGACATCAAGCAGGCTGCCGTGGCCATTGCCAACCCGGTCGCCGGGGACCAGGTGCGTATGACGAATTACCACTGGCAGTTCTCGATCGAGCAAATGCGTCAGCGCCTGAATTTTGACAATCTGGTGGTGGTCAACGACTTCACTGCTCTGGCGATGGCGGTTCCCACGCTGACCTCGCAGCAGCGCCGTCAATTTGGCGGTGGCGCGGCCATTCCCCGCAGCATGATCGGGTTGATTGGTGCGGGTACAGGGCTGGGGGTGTCTGGCCTGATTCCGGCGGATGACGGCTGGATCGCGCTGGGGACGGAAGGCGGGCACACCAGCTTTTCACCCCACGACGAGCGAGAGATCGCCATTCTGCAATACGCATGGCGCACCCATAAGCACGTGTCGTTTGAACGCCTGACATCTGGCTCAGGCATCGAGCTGATTTTTCGAGCGCTGACAGACCGCGCGGGACTGCCCGAGCGCACGCTGGATGCGCCTGAAATCACCCGTCTTGCATTGGAGGGAAGTGACCCGCTGTGCAAGGAAACAATTGATGTCTTTTGCGCCATTCTGGGCACCGCCGCGGCCAATCTGGCGGTCAGCCAGGGTGCGTTTGGCGGCATCTACATTGGTGGCGGTATCGTGCCCCGCCTGGGACTGTATTTCGACCAGAGCCCATTTCGGGAGCGCTTTGAAGACAAGGGCCGCTTTACCGATTACATGAAGGGCATCCCGACCTTCGTCATTACCGCAACCAATGCAACGCTGCTGGGCGCTGCCGTCATTTTGTCGTCGCAACTGCGCGAGCTCGACGGTGCCAATGGCTCGGCCATACTGGCGCAGATCCGCAGAGCTCTGGCCAGCCTGTCCCCCGCCGAGCAGCGGGTTGCACAACATGTGCTAGCGCAACCCCGCTCTGCGCTGAATGACCCGATTGCCACGATTGCCCGGGCTGCCGATGTCAGTCAGCCCACCGTCATCCGTTTCTGTCGTTCGCTGGGCTGCGAAGGTCTGTCGGACTTCAAATTGCGGCTGGCTTCGGGCTTGACCGGAACCATTCCCATCACCCATACCCAGGTGACCGGCAAGGACTCCATGCTGGAGCTCGGCGCCAAGGTTTTGGGCAACACCGCATCAGCCATTTTGCAGGCGCGCGACCATTTGAACCGCGACAGCATGGACCGCGCCATGCGCATGATTGCGGACGCGCGGCGCCTCGAAATCTATGCTGTAGGTCACTATGGCGCCGTCGCAAGCGACGCCCAGTTCAAGTTTTTGCGGGTTGGCGTGTCGGCCGTGGCCTATACCGACCCGCGTCTGCAAACCCTGTCCGCCAACCTGTTGCGTCCGGATGACGTGGTGCTCATCATCAGTAGCAGCGGGCGCATTGCCGAGTTGTTGGCTGTGGCTGAAGCAGCGCAGGAGCGCGGTGCGAAGGTGGTGGCCATTACCGAAAGCCAGTCGCCACTGGCGCGCAAGGCCGATCTGGCGTTGATCGTGGACCATGTGGAAGACATTGCAACCCAGGTTCCCATGATCAGCCGCATCCTGCACCTGTTGATGGTGGATATTCTGGTGGTGGGCGTCACCCTGCACCGCGGGGCCAGCTTGCCCGCGTTGGGTAGCGATGCCACCATGGGTCTGGATGAAGTGGCACCGGGCCAAACCACCTCGGGTGCCCGGCGCAAGGCGCCTGGTGTGAGTGCCGCCGGACCGTTGGCGCATCTGACCTCTCATAGTCGCTAATCCACGGCTCCGGGCATTTTATCCGGTCTGCTTCGCAAATAGTAATTTGACTACAAGACCTGGTGATATCACTGGGTAATTGTTGGTGTTTTCCCTCGTACTTGGTGCGGATGGTGGTGGTAAACTAAGTTTGTTGTTTTACTACATTTATGCCATTTTGGAGTGTTTCGCATGCCCCGTCCCGCCAATTTGCCCCCAGTGTCACTCTCCCATTTGCGTCTGAGCGAAAAAATCGATTCGAACCATCGACCGATCAGTCTGCAAGACCAGATGCAGACACTGTCGCACTTTGCGCGCGAGCAGTTGGCCGGCCGTTGGTCGGCTACCCAAGCCGCCGATGCGCAAGCCAAGCCAAAGCGGGTGTACTACCTGTCGATGGAATTCCTGATGGGGCGATCCCTGTCCAACGCGCTGGACGCACTGGACCTCACAGGTCCGGCCGCCGAGGCCCTGCAGGCCCATGCCCACACGCTGGAAGACGCCATGGAGCACGAGCCCGACGCGGCCTTGGGCAATGGTGGCCTGGGTCGTCTGGCGGCGTGCTTTCTGGATTCCATGGCCACCTTGGGATTGCCGTCGTTTGGCTACGGCCTGCGCTATGAATTCGGCATGTTTGCCCAGCACCTGGATAACGGAGCCCAGACCGAAGGGCCGGATGCCTGGCTGGTAGGCGGCACACCCTGGGAGTTTGCGCGCCCGCAGGACACCTATACAGTGCGCCTGGGCGGCACGGTCGAGCAGGTGGACGGCAAGTCTGTCTGGAGCAATGGCAGCACGGTGCTGGCCCGCGCACACGACATGGTGGTGCCCGGCCACGGCACCCAGCGCGTCAGCACTCTGCGCCTGTGGAAGGCGCTGGCACCGCAGGCACTGGATCTGCAGGCCTTCAACGCCGGCGACATTGCGGCGGCGGCGGCCTACAAGAATGCCTGTGAGAGCATCTCCTGGGTGCTGTACCCGAATGACAGCACCGATGCAGGGCGCGAGCTGCGCCTCAAGCAGGAGTACTTCCTGGTCAGCGCCGCGATGCAAGACCTGGTCAAGAGGCACTTGAGCGAGAACGACAGTCTGTTGAACCTGCCCGAGAAAGTCTCCATTCACCTCAATGACACGCACCCCGCCATGAGTGTGGCCGAGCTGATGCGCCTGCTGTGCGACGAGCATGGCCTGGCCTGGGACACGGCATGGGTCCTGTGCACGCAGACGTTTTCGTACACCAACCACACCCTGATGCCCGAGGCGCTGGAGACCTGGCCCATGGCGCTGATGCAGCGCATGCTGCCGCGCCATCTGGACATCATTCTGCGCATCAACCACGACTTCCTGTTGCTGGCCGCGGCCTACCGGCCCGACGACCACGACTTCCTGTCGCGCCTGTCGCTGATCGATGAGTCCGGCGAGCGCCGAGTGCGCATGGCCAATCTGTCCATCGTTGGCAGCCACACCGTCAACGGCGTTTCGGCGCTGCACTCGGATCTGCTGGTGAAGAACCTGTTCTCCGACTTTGCGGCTATCTGGCCCCAGCGTTTTGTCAATGTGACCAATGGCGTCACGCCGCGGCGCTGGCTGGCACAGTGCAATCCCGGGCTGGCCAGTCTGCTGGACCAGCACATCGGCAGCCGGTGGCGCCTGGACCTGAGTGCATTGCAGCGCATCGCGCCACTGGCCGCGGATGCGACGTTCCGCGCCGAGTTCAGTGCCGTCAAGGCAGCCAACAAGGAACGCCTGGCCGCTTACATCGCCAAGACCACCGGCATCACCGTCGACCCAAACAGCCTGTTCGATGTGCAGGTCAAACGCATCCACGAGTACAAGCGCCAGCTGCTCAACGTGCTGCATGTCATCACCCGCTACCAGGCCATCCTGGCGAATCCGCAAGCCGCCTGGCAGCCGCGCACCGTCATATTTGCCGGCAAGGCGGCGTCCAGCTACCGCATGGCCAAGACCATCATCCGCCTGATCCACGACGTCGGGCAAGTGGTGAACAACGATGCACGCGTTGGCGACAAACTGAAGGTGGTTTTCATACCCAACTACGGCGTGTCGGTGGCCGAGATCATCATGCCGGGCGCGGATCTGTCGGAGCAAATCTCCACGGCCGGGACCGAGGCTTCGGGCACCGGGAACATGAAGCTGTCCATGAACGGAGCGCTGACCATCGGCACCGATGACGGCGCCAATATCGAAATCCGCCAGGCCGTGGGTGATGACAATATTTTTATCTTCGGCTTGAAGACCCCTGAGGTGGCGGCTCTGGAACGCAGCGGTTACCACAGCGACACGGCGCTGCACGACAACCCGTCGTTGCAAGGCGTCATCCATGCCATTGCTGACGGCCAATTTTCGCCGGACGAGCCCGGGCGCTACACCGAGCTGGTCGACAGTTTGATGGGTAGCAAGGACCGGTATTTCCTGCTGGCCGACCACGCCAGCTATGTGGCGGCGCAGCTGCGCGTGGATGACTTGTATCAACGAAGCGCAGACTGGACGCGCTGTGCTATTGCCAACGTGGCTGCCATGGGGGTATTCTCGTCAGACCACACCATTGCACAGTATGCGCACAGCATCTGGAAGGTGGCCCCTTCTGCCCAACGGGCACAGACCCCTGTTTAATCGGTAGTCCGACATGAAATTTTCCCGAAAAAGTGGTGTGCTGCTGCACCCCACGTCCTTGCCTGGGCCGTTTGGTAGCGGTGACCTGGGTACCGCTGCCTATCACTTTGTCGACTGGCTGCAGACCGCCGGCCAGAAGCTGTGGCAGATCCTGCCGCTCAGCGGCATTGGTCCGGGCAATTCGCCGTATATGAGCAGCTCGGCCTTTGCCGGCAACCTGTTGCTGATCGACCTGGAAGACCTGCAGCGCGAGGGCTGGCTGCAAGCCGATGACCTGACACCGGACGCAGGCTTTGAGGCTCAGCGGCAGAACTTTGCCGCCGTGTGGCCCTGGCGCATGGAGCGCCTGGCGCGCGCCGCGCGCGCGTTTGCGGCAGCACCCGCTCAACATGAGGCGGCGTTTGATGCCTTTTGCCAGGCGCAAAGCGCATGGCTGGACAACTACGCACTGTTCATGTCGCTGGCCGAGCACTTCAACTGGAAAGACTGGTGCGAGTGGGAGGGCGGTTTGGCCCTGCGCGAACCCCATGCGATGGATCAGGCCCGCAGCACGCACGCGCAGCGCATTGCATTCTGGAAATTTTGCCAATGGCGCTTCTTCACCCAGTGGCTGCGCCTGCGCGCCTATGCCAACTGGCGGGGCATCCAGATCGTCGGTGATGCGCCCATCTTTATTGCGTACCAAAGCGCCGAGGTCTGGGCGCGCCAGGACCTGTTTGACCTGGACGCCAGCGGCCGCCCCCGGGTGGTGGCCGGCGTGCCGCCGGACTATTTCAGCGAGACCGGTCAGCGCTGGGGAAACCCCATGTATCTGTGGAGCGCCCATTCCGCCGAGGGCTACGCCTGGTGGATTGAGCGCGTTCGGCGGACCTTTGAACTGGTCGACATCGTGCGCATCGACCACTTCCGTGGCTTTGCCAGCTATTGGGAGGTCCCCGCCAGCGAACCAACTGCCATGAAGGGGCAGTGGTTGCCCGGGCCGGGTGCCGCGCTGTTCAATGCCATCCATGCCGCTCTGGGCCCGCTGGCCATCATTGCCGAAGACCTAGGTGAGGTGACGCCCGATGTGGAGGCCTTGCGCCGCGAGTTTGCCTTCCCCGGCATGCGCATCCTGCAGTTCGCGTTTGGGGACGACAGCACCAACACCTTTCTGCCGCACCACCACCAGAACGATACCGTGGTCTACACCGGCACACATGACAACGACACCACCCGAGGCTGGTGGCAGACTGCATCGGACAAAGAGCGCAAAAACGTGCGCGACTACTTGGCCGTGGACGGCCATGACATCCACTGGGACCTGATGCGCGCCGCCTGCGCCAGCGTGGCCGACACCGCCATTCACCCCATGCAGGACATCCTGGGCCTGGGCACCGAGCACCGCATGAACTTTCCGGGCAAGTGCGAGGGCTACTGGGAGTGGCGCTTCGAATGGTCGCAGGTGCTGCCCGAGCACGCCGGCCGCCTGGCCGAGCTGTGCCGCATCTACGGGCGCGATGGCTCGAACGATTTGAAGCGCTAGCCCTCGTGGAATGGATATAGTGAGCTATCAATTTGGTAGCATTTCGGATATCCACAGATTTCTACTGGAAGGGTCCCCAGTCGGTGTAAGCTCTTGCCACGTTTCCTCCACCTAACACCGCAAGACCATGCATGACATCCGCCTCAATCCACTAGACGCCGCCTGGATCGTTACCGAAACCCGCGCCACGCCCAACCATGTGGGCGGCCTGTTGCAGTTCAAGTTGCCTGACGATGCGCCCAAGGATTTCATGCGCAAGATGATGGCGGAGTTCCGCAGTCACCGCAAATTCACGCCGCCCTGGAACCAGTGCCTCAAGCCATCCTTCAGCATGAACCCCGTGCGCATCTGGGTCGAGGACAAGAACATTGACCTGGAATACCACGTCCGCCATGCAGCGCTGCCGTGGCCCGGCGGTGAACGGGAGTTGGGCGAGCTGGTGGGGCGCCTGCAAAGCACACCGCTGGACCTGTCGCGGCCACCATGGGAGTGCACCATCATTGAAGGGCTGGAGGGCAACCGCTTTGCACTCTTTATCAAGATGCACCATTCGCTGATCGACGGCATCAGCGGGGTCAAGCTGCTGCAACGCGGCATGTCCGCTGACCGTGCGCACAGCCTGCATCTGCCACCCTTCTGGGCATCTGGCAAAGAGCCACGTGCTTCCGTGCGCGCCGCCCATGAAGCGCTGCTGCCTACGGTGACCCACGCCATTGCCGGCGCAGTGCAGGAGCTGCGCATTCAGGCCGCCACCGTACCCCAGCTCGCAGTTGCCTTTGGGAAAATGGTCAAGCGTGCCATGGAGCCGGGCAACGGCATGACCATGCCGTTTGACGCACCGCGCTCCATCCTCAATGGCCGGGTGCGGGAAAAGCGCCGCTTTGCGACGCAGCAGTTTTCACTGGAGCGCATGAAGGCACTGGCCGCGGCGGCGGACTGCACGCTCAATGACATCGTGCTGGCCATCTGCGGTGGCGCGCTGCGGCGTTTTCTGGACGAGCGCAACAGCCTGCCTTTCAAACCCATGACCGCCGGCATTCCGGTGTCGGTGCGCCCCAAGGATGATGACGGCAATGGCAACGCCATCACCTTCATCGTGTCCACATTGGGCACCAACATTGCCGATGTGCGCGAGCGTCTGGCGGCCATCCGCCAGTCCGTGAAGCAAGCCAAGGAGCAGGTGCAGAGCTTGCCGCGCCAGGCCATGATGCAGTACACGGTGTTGCTCATGACGCCCACCATTCTGACCCTGCTCACCGGCATTGGCGGGCGCACGCGACCCATGTTCAACATCACCATTTCCAACGTGCCCGGCCCGGACACACCGCTGTTTTTCCGTGGCGCTGAAATGGTGGCAACCTATCCCGCGTCCATCGTGACGCATGGGCAGGCGCTCAACATCACATGCCAGAGCTATGCCGGTTACATGAACTTCGGCTTCACCGGTTGTCATTCGTCGCTGCCCAGCATGCAGCGCCTGGCGGTCTATACCGCCGATGCCTTGGCCGATATGGAAAAGGAGTTCATGCCGGGGGCCGTGGCGCATTCTGTGAAGCCTGTTGCAAAAGCAGGGAAAGCAGCGAAAGCAGCCAAAGTGGCACCTGTCGCCAAGCCCAGGCTCGTACCGGCGGCGAAGCCCAAGCTGGCGGCGGCTCCGGCACGCCGGGCTCCGCGCAAGAAGGCGGCATAGCCTTTCAGAAAGACCTATGAAAATCTTTGGTGTTGCCGGTCACTCCGGCATGGGCAAGACCACGTTGCTGGAGCGCCTGGTGCCCGCCATCACCGCGCGTGGCCTGGTGGTGTCGCTGATCAAGCACAGCCACAAGAACATTGACATTGACCGCCCCGGCAAAGACTCGTACCGCCTGCGGGAGTCGGGTTGCAAAGAAGTCTTACTCATGGGCAATGACCGCTGGGCCTTGATGCACGAATTGCGTGGCGCACCCGAACCGTCGCTGGACTACCTGCTGGACCGCCTGCAGCATTGCGATCTGGTGTTGATCGAGGGCTTCAAGCACGGCGATTTCCCCAAGCTGGAGGTCTGGCGCGCGTCCGAGGGCAAGGCCACGCTGTGGCCCGCCTGGCCCGGCATCCTGGCCATTGCCAGTGATACACCCAGCGCGGAGCCGGCAGCCGCCGATGCTGTGCCTGGCGTTGTGCCGCTCGATCTGGCGAACATTGATTTGGTTGCCGACTTTGTGATGGCACACGCGCAGACGCGTTGACCCTGGAAAGAAACCCGGTTATCAAAGCCCTTGCGGCGCTCGCCCAGGCGTCTCGCCTGGAGACTTTCCGCTCGCTGGTGGTGGCGGGCGATGCTGGCCTACCTCACCCAAAACTACTGCCAAGGCCAGGCTTGCCAGTGATGCACCCGTCTGGGTGCCTAGTTTGCCACCGTCGTTCTTGGTGGGGCGGTAGTTTCACATTGGCAGCGTTTGGCCTGACCGCATCCGGCCCCATTGCTTGACTTGAAAACTCTTGATCTAGGTTAGGAAGTCGGGTGCTTGACAAAAATATGGGTTAAATTGGCCTCTAGCCCTCGTATTCATTGCGCAAGCAGCTATCAAAATAATAGTAAATGGGGTGTTGCCAGCAGGTCAGTGCGACAGGAACCAGTCTGCGATGTTGGCCAGTTCCTTCGGGTCCCTGGTGTCGATGATTTTGTGTCGAATTTCCAGGCCGTCGGGCAACGTGACCGTTGGGCCCGAGGTGAAGTGTTTGATGACCTTCTCTTGTGCATCGGGCTGACCTCGGTATTTGTCGGAGATCTTTTTCATCGCCGGACCCTTCTTGTCCTTGTCAGTGGCGTGGCACTTCAGGCAGTCATTGGTCCTGGCCAACTCTTTCGCGGCTTCTACATCCACAGCCGCTTGCGCTGATCCGCTGGCGGCTATCACCATCAGCAGGGCAATAGCCCGCGAGGCCGAAGATTTCTTTCCCATTTTTCCGCTTCTTTCAAGTGTTTTGCGCTGTTCAGGGAACTCCCCTGTGGAGCATTGGCGTTCGAGCCTTCAATTGATCTGGAGCAAAAATTCATTTTGTCAGAGTCTTACGATTTGATCTATCGCAATCGCCAGATTGCCCGGATCATTTCAGGAGACGTTCATGAAGCTGACACGACGGATTTTCATCATGGCATCCGGCATATCCGCCGGGGCGCTGGCTACCGGATGTGCGGGCTTGGGTCAAGGCCCGCTCCACAGCGCGCTGATTCCCCGCCAGGCTCGGCCCAGTAGCCCAGCGGTTGGCAACTGGGTGGCCAGCACCTGCCAGGGCTGCACGCAGTGGTGCGCCGTTCAGATCTTTGTGCAAGGTGGTCGCGCCACACGGGTGCGCGGCAACCCCCTGTCCAAGACCAACCATGGCTATGTGTGCCCACGCGGCCATCTGATTCCACAGCAGATGTATGACCCGGACCGCATCAAGACGCCGATGAAACGAACCAATCCGCTGAAGGGCCGGGGCGTGGACCCGAAATTTGTGCCGATCTCCTGGGACGAAGCGCTCAATACCGTGGCCGACAAGATGATGGAGCTGCGCAAGGCCGGCGAGCCCGGCAAGCTGATGTACATGCGCGGTCGGTATTCGTCCACCTCGACCGACCTGCTGTATGGCACCCTGCCCAAGCTCTGGGGTACTGCGAATTACTTTTCCCATAGCTCGATCTGTGCGGAGGCCGAAAAAATGGGTCCTGGCCTGACGCAAGGGTTCTTTGGCTACCGCGATTACGACCTGGGCAACACCAATTGCCTGGTGGCCTGGGGCTGCGACCCACTGAGCTCGAATCGCATGGTGCCCAACACCATGAACCACTTTCCGGGCATCGTCAAACGCGGCACCGTGATTGCGGTTGACCCGCGGCTGTCCACCATTGCAACCAAGGCACATGAGTGGCTTCCTCTGAGTCCGGGTACAGACGGTGCTTTGGCAGGGGCTATCGCGCATGTGCTGTTGACCGAAGGCATGTGGAGCCGTGAATTTGTCGGTGACTTTAAGGACGGCAAGAACCTGTTTGTAGCGGGCAAGGCGGTTGATGAAGCAGCTTTCACTGAGAAAGAAACCAACGGCGTTGTCAAATGGTGGAACCTGGAACTCAAAGACAAGACGCCGGCCTGGGCCGAGAAAGAAACCCTGATTCCCGCCGCCCAGATCCTGCGGGTGGCCCGTGCCATGGGCAAGGCGGGGTCCAAGACCACGGTCTGGATGGGCCCCGGTGCCGCCATGACCCCACGCGGCACCTACGCGGCGATGGCCGTCCATGCGCTTAACGGCTTGCTCGGTTCCATTGATGCCGAAGGCGGCGTCTGGCAAAGCAGCAGTGTGCCGATCGGCAAATTCCCGAGCATGGACAAATATGTGGACGAAGTCGCCAAGGCTGGCGGCAAAGGCAAGAAACTTGATGGCCGCGGCGCCAAGGACATGCCCGCCATGATGGGTGCCAAACCCGGCAGCGGCGTGGTTACCAACAACGTGCCCAATGCTCTGCTGAAAGATCCAGGCGCGGTGAAGGTGTTCATGTCCTCCTGGTCCAATTTCAACTTCTCCTGCACCGGCGCCGGGCGTTGGGACCAGGCCATGGCCAAGATTCCGTTCTTTGTCCACATGGTGCCCAATGCGTCTGAAATGACGATGTTTGCCGACATCGTGCTGCCGTCCACATTCAACTCGGCTGAGGGCTGGTCCATCATCACCAATGCGGGCAACGGACATGGTTATGCATCCATTCAGCAAGGGGCCGTCAAACGCCTGTGGGATGTCAAACAGGAAGAAACCGAGGTCATGTGGTTGCTGGCCGAAAAACTCAAGGCCAAAGGATTCCCCAACCTCTTCGACTACTACTCGCAGGAGTTCAAAGACCCTGAGACTGGCAAACTGCCTACCAGTGCCATGGAGTTCAGTGAAATTGCCGCCAAAATTTCCAGTGCAACCCTGTGGATGGCCAAGGAGCCGCTCAAAGGCGACCCCCCCATCAAAGGTTGGGCCGAGTTCAAGGCCAAGGGCATGTTCAGCGGCCCCAAATACACCCTCAAGAAGGGTTGGGGTGGCAAATTCGCAACCGAGACCAAGAAGTTCGAGTTCTATAGCGAAACGCTCAAAAAGGGATTGCTGGAGCACGCCAAGAAGTACGAGACCACTACCGACGACATCATGACCGTGAGCGGCTACGTGGCACGCGGTGACCTGGCCTTCGTGCCGCATTACGAACCGGTCAAGCGCCACGGCAGCGCCACCGACTACCCCTTCGCCTTTATCGATTACAAGTCGCGCCTGAACCGCGAAGGCCGTTCTGCCAACGTGACTTGGTACCAGGAGTTCAAGAAGGTCGATCCGGGTGATGTGTCATGGGGTGATGTGGTCAAGATGAACCCGTTGGATGGTGCCAAGCTGGGCCTCAAGACCGGTGACAACGTCAAGATCACCTCCACTGCGGGAACCATCAGCTGTCAATTGAAGTTGTGGGAAGGAGTGCGCCCGGGAACGGTTGCGAAATGTTATGGGCAAGGTCACTGGGCTTATGGCCGGGTAGCGACCAAAGACTTTGCCAAGGCCACTCCACTGGGTGGCAATAACAACGAAATTTTGGTCGACGACTACGACCGGCTGAGCGGGGCGACTGCCCGCAACGGTGGTTTCACCGGTGTTCGTATCCAGAAGGCGTGAGCGCCCTCAACCCGCTAAGGAGTAAAGAATCATGACAAGACTTGGAATGGTCATTGACCTCGCAAAATGCAACGGTTGTGGTGCCTGTGCTTTCGCCTGCAAGGCAGAAAACAATACCCGTGACCGTGGCGACCAGCAGAGCTTCAATTGGGCCGACTTTCTGATGCACACCGAAGGAACCTTCCCCAACACCACCCACTCGGTGATCCCGGTGTTGTGCAACCATTGTTCGGATGCGCCCTGTATCAAAATCTGCCCTGGCAACCCCGAAAAGGCCGGCAAGGGCAACCCATTCAAGGCGCTGTTCAAGACCCCCGAGGGCATCACCCTGCACGACCCCGAGTTGTGCATCGGTTGTGGCGATTGCCAGAAAGAGTGCCCGTACAGCGTGCCCCGACTGGACGATTCCAGCCTGCATGGCACCAGCTACAGCGTGATCAGTCTCAATACATCGGGTGAAGACGCACAACCGCGTTGGTCCGACAAGACGTCCGCCATTCCAGGCTGCACGTCATCGGGTGCCGAGGTGGCGGCGCTGGCCGGTGCCATCCCACCGATGCTGAACGCATGGAAGGGCAGCGACGTGCCAGCGGTGCGCAGTGACGACACGATTGAAAAATGCACGTTCTGCTACCACCGGGTGCTTAACGGGTTGCAGCCCGCCTGCGTGGAAGTGTGCCCGCCCCAGGCCCGCATTTTTGGTGACCAGGATGACCCCAACACGCAGATTTCAAAAATCCTGAAAAACGAGAAGTCGTTCCGTCTACAAGAAGAAAAGGGCACCAAACCCAACGTGCATTACATTGGAAAGTACAGCCCACGCGCTTAAGGCATCGTTTCTAGCGTTTGTTTGCGGGGCCGAGTTGATCGGCCCCTCTTTTTTGTTTGAAGGAATGGTGATGTCTGACTATGACCCCGATGAGGCCACCGCGCGGGAGGACCTGTGTCGTTTTCTGTCGGCCTGTTATTACGAACCCTCGGAGGCATTTGCCGAAGAGCATCTGTTCGAATCGATGCTGACTGCCGCCACGTGTTTGCATTCCGACCTGACGGACTATGCGCGCAAACTAGGCGAAGCCTTTGCGGCGCAAGACTTGGAAACCCTGCTGGTGGATTACACACGCCTGTTCCTCGGACCGATTGACACTCTGGCCAGTCCCTATGGAAGCAAATGGATAAATACACCTGCTCAGACGGAAGACAACCTGCCGTTAGCAGTGCTTGACCTCTACAGCGAAGGTGGCTTTGAAACCGACGCCGAATTTGTGGATTTGCCCGACCATGTAGCTGTCGAACTGGAGTTTCTGTACCTACTCAATTTCAACAAGAGTCGCGCTGCCCAGGCAGGCCGAAGCGACGAGGCTGATGCCACAGAATCGCTCAAACAGCGCTTTCTGGGTGAACATTTGGGGGCCTGGATAGCTCTATTTGCAATGGCAGTGCAGGCGGGTGCCGAGACCGCGTTTTACCGCGAACTCGCCGCGCTAACCGAACGGTTTGTACGCATGGAATCAGCGGCGTCCAGCGCTCACTGATTCCACTCTTTCGCGCTATCAGGTACCGATCTTGCCGCCGTCGTTCTTGGTGATCACGATGGTGGCTGAACGTGGGCGTTTGCCCAAGCCATAGCCTGCGTTGCTGGGCCACTGACTGGTGTACTTGGTGGGGTCGGTAACATCCGTCATCTTGGTGGTTTCACCGGGGTGCTGGATGTTGATGAACATGGCCTTGCCGTCGGGGGTTTCACACAGGCCGGTGATTTCGCAGGCAGCTGCGCCCACCAGAAAGCGTTTCAAGGTCGTGGCCGTTGGTGCTTTACCGATGTAGGTGTCCACCGCCAGGGTGCTGCCATCGGTCTTGGTGTAGCTCAGCGTCTTCTTGCCACCGTCACCCACCTGGCCGGGCATGGCGGCAAGCATCATGCAGTTGGTGACATCGGTGTAGGCACCGTCGTCGGTCTGGATCCACATGATGCCGGTGCTGGGGCTGAACACCAGTCCGTCGGGGCTGGAGAAGTCCTGGTCGCTGGTCAGGTTGGAAAGGTTGACCTTGCCTGTATCAGCATCGGACTGTGCGCCAAAGGCGTACACGTCCCAGGTCAGCGTAGTGGCGGCTGCACCGGCTGCACCTTCCTTCACGCGCAGGATGTGGCCATTCGGGTTGCCGTTTTGGGCGCTGGCGCCCTTCATGTCGGTGTAGGCACGGGGGTTGGCACTGTCGGGCACCAATTGGCTGCTGCCGGTGGCGTTGACATTGCGGTTGCTGTTGTTGGTCAGCGTGTAGTAGATCTCGCCATTGGCCGGGTTGACGGCACACCACTCAGGGCGGTCCATCTTGGTCGCACCCACGGCGTCGGCTGCCAGGCGGGAGTTGACACACACATCGGCCTGGTCGGCAAAGGCGTAGCCTGCATACGCTGCAATAGTCGGGTTGCTGATGGACAACTCAATCCATTGGCCCGTGCCGTCGCTGTTGAACTTAGCTACATAGAGCTTGCCGCTGTCCAGGTATTTGTCGCCGGCCGCCATGCGATTGGCGGGGCTTGCATCGGCTGCATCCCAGTTGGCAGTGGTCACAAACTTGTAGATGTATTCGTTGCGGGCATCGTCGCCCATGTAGATGCCCAGTGGTTTGCCGGCTGCGGGTACGCTGAAGGCCGCGCTCTCGTGGGCAAAGCGACCCATGGCACTGCGCTTCTTGGCGGTGCGAGTCTTGTCATAGGCATCGATCTCGACGATGTAGCCCATGCCATTGAGTTCATTGCGGTAGTCGTCACTGCCGTCGGTGCTTGTGCCCAGCTTGCTGTTGTTCCAGCGCACGTATTTGTCAACACTGCCACCGGTTTCCCAGCCATGGCGTGACGCTGCGCCCTGGCTGCGGCCATAACGGTTGAGCGAGGTCACGCTCTTGTCGTTTCCGCGGGCCGCGTTGTCGGTGGCGCTGCGGAAGAAGTAGCCTGCCCAGTTTTCTTCGCCGGTCAGAAAGCTGCCCCATGGTGTTTTGCCGGTGCCGCAATTGTTCAGCGTGCCGCGGGTGCGCGTGCCATTGGTCGAGTACTTGGTCGCCATCAGCGTATTGCCGCGCACCGGGCCGGCCATTTCAATGTCGGTCAAGGGCGTCAGGCGGAAGTTGAATGCGGAGTCTTTGACGTAGGCCCACTTGTCGGTGCTCTTCTTGACTTCGACTACCGAGATGCCGTGGATCGCAACTTCCTTGTCCACCTCAGCGGCGGGGCGGGGCAGGGTGGCGGTGCCGCCGGTGGTGTGTATGAAGAAGGAACTGCGCTCGTCGGTCGTGGCTTCGTGGTTGATGGCCAACAAACCACGGTCGGTCGAAGTGAGTGACGGCGTACCGGTTGTACTCAGTCCATACCATTCCATACCGTCGTGGTGGTCGCCGGCACGGTTTTCGAAATCGCTGTCGCTGCCGTCATTCTTGAACGCGCTAGCACCGCCCAGGATGGGGTCACCCAGGGCATACAACACGCTCATGGTGTAACCCGCTGGCACCGTCACCTGGTCTGCCAGACTCTTGGCGACCGCTCCGAAGCCCAACGCTACCGCGGTGGCCACGGGAGTTGCTGCCACCACGCTGCCACCGCCGCATGCCGTCAACGCAACACCGCCCAACACCGCAGTACCGACCGACGCCACGCTGCCCATCAGCAGACCACGGCGGCTCAGTCGGACGTTCAACACGCTGTCAAACGTGGGGTTGTCAGAGGTGTTGGAGTTTTCGTTGTTGAAGTCGTTCAGCTTTTTCACAGGGTAGTCCTTGGGTTGGTTAAGCGATGCCGAACGATAGAGACGTGCTGTGACCGGACCGTGTCGAATTGATGACGTTTTTGTGAAATCACTGAACCTGGTCTGCGACTGTGAATTTTCCGACCTCCTTGGTAATATTTCAATAATTGTTGTAATATCAAAACATGGAAAAAGAAACCGCCACCTCTGTCTTTGAATCCCTGTCCTCCGGCGCCCGGCTGGACATTTTTCGGCTGCTGGTCAAGGCCGCGCCCGATGGGTTGGTGGCGGGCGAACTGTCCTCCGCCATCGGCATGGCGCCCAGCAATGTGTCCTTCCACCTCAAGACCCTGACCCATTCCAAACTGGTCACCGTCGTGCAGGAGGGGCGCTTCCAGCGCTACCGCGCCAACCTGGCGCTGATGCAGGAAGTCATTGCCTACATGACCGAGGAATGCTGCGCCGGCCACCCCGAGCGCTGCGAAGAAACCTGTAACCCCCGAACTGAAGAATTGCCCGTATGACTGACAAAGTTCTCAACGTCCTGTTCCTGTGCACCCACAATTCGGCGCGCAGCATTCTGGCCGAGGCCATCCTTAACCACATCGGCCGCGGCCGCTTCAAGGCCTATTCGGCCGGAAGCAGCCCGCGCGACAACCAGCAGCCCAATCCCCTGGGCCTGCAGGTGTTGCAGGCGTCCGGCATTTCCACCGAGGGTCTGCGCAGCAAGAGCTGGGACGAGTTCGCGCTGCCCGATGCGCCGCACATGGACTTAGTTGTCACTGTGTGTGACAACGCCGCCGGCGAGGTCTGCCCCTACTGGCCCGGCCAACCCGCCACTGCGCACTGGGGCTACCCCGATCCATCCGCCGGTGACGGCACCGATGCGCAGAAGCTGGAAGCCTTCCGGCAGACCCTGCACGCGCTCAAGCGCCGCATGGAGCTGCTGGTCAGCTTGCCGGCGGACAAGCTGGAGAAGTCGTTGATCCAATCCACCGCACGCGGCCTGGCGAAGGAGTAGGCCATGAATGTTTTTGAACGCTACCTCACAGTCTGGGTGTTCCTGTGCATCGTCGTCGGCATCGCGCTGGGGCAACTGTTCCCCGGCGTGTTTCAGGCGGTTGGCCAGATGGAGATTGCGAAAGTCAATCTGCCGGTGGGTTTGTTGATCTGGGTGATGGTCATCCCCATGCTGGTCAAGGTGGACTTTGGCGCTCTGGGCGAGGTTCGTAAACACATCAAGGGCATTGGCGTCACGCTGTTCGTCAACTGGCTGGTCAAACCGTTCTCGATGGCGTTGCTCGGGTGGATTTTCATCCGCCACTGGTTTGCACCCATGCTGCCACCCGACCAGCTCGACAGCTACATCGCCGGGCTGATTCTGTTGGCCGCCGCGCCCTGTACCGCCATGGTGTTTGTGTGGAGCCGCCTCACCGGGGGCGACCCGTTGTTCACGCTGTCGCAAGTGGCGTTGAATGACAGCATCATGGTGATTGCCTTTGCGCCGCTGGTGGGCTTGCTGCTGGGCATGTCGGCCATCATCGTGCCGTGGGACACCCTGTTGACTTCGGTGGTTCTGTATATCGTCATCCCGGTGATCCTGGCCCAGCTGTTGCGCAGGTCGCTGCTGGCCAAGGGCGTGGACGCGTTCGATGCCACCATGGCCAAGATCGGTCCGTGGTCCATAGCGGCACTGCTGGTCACGCTGGTGCTGCTGTTTGCCTTTCAGGGTGAGGCGATTTTGAAGCAGCCGCTGGTGATTGCGCTGCTGGCCGTGCCGATTCTGATCCAGGTGTTCTTTAACTCGGCTCTGGCCTACTGGCTCAACCGCGCCGTGGGTGAGAAGCACAACATTGCCTGCCCCTCGGCCCTGATCGGCGCATCCAACTTCTTTGAGCTGGCCGTGGCTGCAGCCATCAGTTTGTTTGGCTTCAATTCCGGTGCCGCGCTGGCCACCGTGGTCGGCGTGCTGATCGAAGTGCCGGTGATGTTGCTGGTGGTCTACATCGTCAACCACTCCAAAGGCTGGTATGAACGTGGCGCAACCGCCGAGGGAGCTTGAACATGTCCCGCATCACGATTTACCACAACCCCGCCTGCGGCACATCCCGCAATACCCTGGGCCTGATCCGCAACAGTGGTGCCGAGCCCGAGGTGATTGAGTACCTGAAGACGCCGCCAAACAAAGTCCGGTTGCAAGAGCTGTTGATTGCCATGGGCATCAGCGCGCGTGATCTACTGCGCCAAAAGGGTACACCCTATGAAGAGCTGAACCTGGGCGACCCCAAGTGGACCGACGACGAACTGATGGACTTCATGGTGCAGCACCCCGGCCTGATGAATCGCCCGGTGGTCGTCACGCCGCTGGGCACCAGGCTGTGCCGCCCCAGCGAGCTGGTACTGGATATCTTGCCCAACCCGCAGAAGGGCGCGTTCACCAAAGAAGATGGCGAAGCAGTCATCAATGCCGAAGGCCAACGTGTCTGATCTGTCGATACCCTTACCCAACGTTGCGACCGCGTGCTTTCAGGTTCCTTTGCAAGCGGGGCTCGCCGCGCGGGCACGCTCATCGCACCCACCCAGAATCCTGTTGCTCTATGGCTCGCTGCGTGAGCGTTCCTACAGCAAGCTCTTGACACTGGAAGCGGCCAGATTGCTGGAGGCGATGGGCGCCGAGGTCAAGGTCTTTGATCCACTGGATTTGCCGCAACCCGATGCTGCGCCAGACACCCACCCCAAAGTCAAAGAGTTGCGGGACTTGGCCGCCTGGTCCGAGGGCATGGTGTGGTGTTCCCCCGAGCGCCACGGTGCCATGACCGGCATCATGAAAAGCCAGATCGACTGGATTCCGTTGTCGGTCGGCGCAGTGCGCCCCACCCAAGGCAAGACGCTGGCGGTGATGGAGGTCAGCGGCGGCTCGCAATCGTTCAACGCCGTCAACCAGATGCGCATCCTGGGGCGTTGGATGCGCATGCTCACCATCCCCAACCAAAGCTCGGTCGCCAAGGCGTTTCTGGAGTTTGATGAAGCAGGGCGCATGAAGCCCTCCGCCTATTACGACCGCGTGGTCGATGTAATGGAAGAGTTGGTGAAGTTCACACTGCTGACGCGGGACATCGCGCACTATCTGGTAGACCGTTACAGTGAGCGCAAGGAGAGTGCTGACGCGCTGAGCAAACGCGTCAATCAGCGTAGCCTGTAGGCACGGCAATTCAGAGAGACATGTCACCCACGGAACACACCATACCCACCTTGGCAGACGCACTCAACCGCGGCTGCTACTGCCAGACGCTGGACCCGGAGCAACTACGCCGCGAACTTGGGCGCGATGCGGGTCTGCGCGATGTGGCGAGCACACTTGCCCACACCCATCCGCACCTTTTTTCCAGCACTGCGGTGTTTGCCTCGCAGGCCACGGTGCAAGCCATTCAGAATGCCGTGGCTGCGATTGAGCGCACTTTGTCCTTACCCGCGTGGGCCGCGCAAGTGCTACCCACGGCCAGTGCCATTGCGCAGGCTGACCATGGCCCGCTGGGTGTATTCATGGGCTACGACTTTCACATCACACCACAGGGCCCGCAGCTCATCGAGATCAATACCAACGCGGGTGGTGCCATGCTCAACGCGGTGCTGCTGCGCGCACAGGCCGTGTGCTGTGGACCGATGAACCCGTGGCTCGATGCCTACCGCAACATGGCCACGCTGGAAGCGGAGTTTGTGGCCATGTTCGAGGCCGAGTGGGACTTGTTCAACCAGGCCAGGGGCCAGGCGCTACGGCCCCTGCGCAGGGTTGCCATTGTCGATCAAGCGCCAAAAAGCCAGTACCTCGCGCCCGAGTTCGCACTGTTTGCAGACCTGTTCCAGCGCCATGGCATCCACGCAGTGGTAGTGGATGCTGCCGGCCTGGAACTGCGCGATGGCCTGCTGTGCAGTGGCGACGTGCCGTTGGATCTGGTCTACAACCGCCTGACCGACTTTGAACTCTGCGACCCGGCGCACGCCGCGCTCGCGCAGGCGTACCGCCAAGATGCCGTGGCGGTCACGCCGCATCCGCACGTCCATGCGTTGCGTGCCAACAAGCAGCACCTGGTCACGCTGGGACAGGCGGCGGCCTTGCAGGCATTGGGCGTGCCAGAGTCGGACCAGCAAACCCTGTTGGCCAGCATACCCGCCTGTGAACGGGTGCGCCCTGAGAATGCACAGGCACTGTGGGAGCAACGCAAGCATTTGTTTTTCAAACCCTTGGATGGCTTTGGAGCCCGCGCGGTCTACCGGGGTGACAAGCTCACCAAGAAGGTGTGGGAACAGATTCTGCAAGGCGACTACATCGCGCAAGCCCTGGTACCGCCCCCCGTGCGGGCCCTGCAGGTGGGCGATGCCGACACCGAGCTCAAGTTCGACCTGCGCGCCTACACCTATGCCGGGCGTGTGCAACTGCTGGCCGCGCGCACCTATAGCGGTCAGACCACCAACTTCCGCACCGAGGGGGGAGGTTTCGCTCCCGTCATGTGGGTGCCCGACGTTCTCGCCATGCATTCGCGGCAAACCGGAACATCGTGTGAAGGTGCATCCTGCCCACCGTAGGTACACAACCATGAACTGCCTCGTCAAAGCCTGGACTGCGCATGCGCCTGAATTGTGCGGCTGGGCCCGGCACGCCATCACGCGGTGCGACCTGCAAGGCCTGGCGCAGGCCGACTACGCCCGCGCCAAGGGCTTGAGCCTGAGTGCTGCCATGTCGCGCATCCAGCGGGCACGCCTGCGCATGAAGGCGCGCATGACCGAGGTCTGCCAGGTGCAAGTGGACAATGCCGGGCATGTGCTGGACTTTGTACCGCGAACGCCTGTCGGAACGCCGCACGATTGAGGGAGCAAATGATGCATGCAATACAACGCATAGGGGCGGCGGCAACCGCTGCTCTGATGATCGCCATGCCTGCGTGTGCGGTCGATGTGGTCTTCAAGCCCGTGGCAGAAGGCGTTTACGCCTACGTTGGCGAGATCGAAGGGCGCACCTATGACAACGAAGGGCTCAACGCCAATATCGGGTTGGTGGTGACCAACGCAGGCGCGGTGCTGATCGACAGTGGCGCTACCTTTCAGTCCGCGCGCAAGATCCACGAGGCCGCCAAGAAGGTGACCAACCAGCCCGTCCAATGGGTCATTAACACGGGTGACCAGGACCACCGCTGGCTGGGCAATGGTTACTTCACCGCGCTGGGTATCGAGACCATCGCCCATGCGGACGCGAAGGCTGACATGCAGAACCGTTCCGGTGAGCACCTGGAGGGCCTGAAGGTCTTGAAGGAGCGGCTGGACGGCACCGTGCCAACGCTGCCCAAGCGCTTTGTCACGGGACAAGACACCCGCCTGGAACTGGGCGGCACGGTCTTCGAGCTCAAGCACCGCAACGGCGGCCATACGCCCGGCGACACACTGGTGTGGCTGCCTCAAAAGAGTGTGCTGTTTGCCGGCGACGTGGTCTATGTGGACCGCGTGTTGGGCCTGCACCCGGTCAGCAACACCCGGAACTGGCTGGAGTCCTTTGCCGTCATCGACGCGCTCAAGCCGCAGACCATCGTGCCCGGCCATGGCAGTGTCACCAACGTGGCCACGGCGCAGGCGCACACGCGCGACCTGCTGCTGGCGCTGCGCGCGCACATGAAGAAGGCTGTGGATGACGGCGTTGACTTGAGCGCCGCCGTGAAGAGCTTTGACGGCAAGCCGTTTGCAGGACTCAAGCACGCCGAAGTCTGGATTCCGCAACTGGCCAACCAGACGTATCTGGAGATGGAGCGGGAGTGATGCTATTGGTTTGATAGCTGCCAATGCAGTTTTCACAGGGGCTAGAGTCGCTTTTCATACATAGGTCTGGACTTCTTGCTGTAATCGGTCTCCAGACCTACAAGCCCTTAGTGGTAGTCGTCTTCCAGCTGATGCCGAACCGCTAAAACAGTGACAGTGCTGGCATCTTCAATTTCGTACAGTGCCACGTAGCCTGAGTTGCCCAACGGAATGATGAGTTCGCGCAGAAAAGGGCTATCACCAGATTTTCGGTAAATGAAAGGCGTACGGGACAACTGCCGCTCTACGGCTTCGGCTAGTGCATCAATGGAATTCTGTGCGTAGTCCAGGTCTTGCGCAGTTTGCGCGCGCACCAGCAAAAAATCGAACAGCCGCAACACATCGTCGCGTGCGGCTGGCGTATAGCGTACGTTGAAACGCCCGTCTCCCACCCCTACCACCATCAACCTAG
>CAINUX010000009.1 GCA_903853895.1 uncultured beta proteobacterium
CCCATCTCGCGGGTGCTCACACGTGTAGTGCCTTCGCGGTAGATGTCGGGAGTTCGCAGGCCTTGTGACAGTACTTTCTGCACCGCCGCTTCGATTCGCACGGCAGAGGCTTCCTGGTTCAGGCTGAAGCGCAGCATCATGGCCGCGCTCAGGATGGTCGCCAGCGGGTTGGCGATGCCCTTGCCGGCGATGTCGGGTGCGCTGCCATGGCTGGGTTCGTACAGGCCCTGGTTGCTGGCATTCAGCGAGGCGGACGGAAGCATGCCGATCGAGCCGGTCAGCATGGAGGCCTCGTCCGACAGGATGTCGCCAAACATGTTGCCGGTGACCACCACATCAAAACGCTTTGGCGCCTTGACCAATTGCATGGCGGCGTTGTCCACGTACATGTGGTCCAGCTCCACGTCGGGGTATTGCAGGCCGACTTCGGTAACTACGTCTTTCCAGAACTGGAAGGTTTCCAGCACATTGGCCTTGTCGACGCTGGTGACGCGCTTGCTGCGCTTGCGGGCGGCCTGAAAGGCGACGTGGGCGATACGCTCGATCTCGGGGCGGCTGTAGCGCATGGTGTCAAAGGCTTCTTCCGCACCGGGGAAGTGGCCATCGGTGGCAATGCGGCGGCCGCGCGGCTGGCCAAAGTAGATGTCACCCGTCAGCTCGCGGATGATGAGGATGTCCAGGCCCGAGATCAGCTCAGGCTTGAGGCTGGACGCGCCTACCAACTGTTCGTAACAAATGGCAGGACGGAAGTTGGCGAACAGGCCCAGGTTCTTACGCAGGCCGAGGATGGCCTGCTCGGGACGCAGCGGGCGGTCCAGCTTGTCGTATTTCCAGTCACCTACAGCGCCGAACAGTACGGCGTCGGCTTCCTTGGCGAGCTTGAGCGTGGCTTCAGGCAGCGGGTGGCCATGGGCCTCGTAGGCAGCGCCACCGACCAGGGCGGTTTCCATTTCTAGGGGCAGGCCCAGAACTTTCAGGACCTTGACGGCCTCGGCCACGATTTCCGTACCAATGCCGTCACCCGGCAATACTGCAATTTTCATAGCATCCTAGATAGTCATTGCGTGGGCTAGCCACGGTTTTTGTGCAAGACGTTGGGCCTCGAATGCCTTGATCTTGTCTGCATAGCGCAGGGTCAGCCCGATGTCGTCAAAGCCGTTGAACAGGCAGTATTTGCGGAAGGCCTGCACGTCAAAGGCAATTTCCTCACCCTGGGGCTTGACGATGACCTGGCGTTCCAGGTCAATGGTCAGGCGGTAACCAGGGAAAGCCATCGCCTCGTTGAACAACTGGTCTACCTGAGCCTCGCTAAGCACGATGGGCAGGATGCCGTTCTTGAAGCTGTTGTTGAAAAAGATGTCGGCGTAGCTGGGTGCGATCAGTGCGCGGAAGCCATATTGCTCCAGCGCCCAAGGGGCGTGTTCGCGTGATGAGCCACAGCCAAAGTTCTTGCGCGCCAGCAGGATGGAGGCACCCTCGTATCGCGGCTGGTTCAACACGAAGTCCGGGTTGGGCTTGCGGCTGGTGGGGTCCTGGCCGGGGTAGCCGGCGTCCAGATAACGCCATTCGTCAAATAGGTTCTGGCCGAACCCGGTGCGACGGATGGATTTCAGGAACTGCTTGGGGATGATGGCATCCGTGTCCACGTTTTCACGGTCCATGGGTGCCACCAGGCCTTGGTGGATGGTGAAAGGTGTCATTTCTTTGCAGCGCCTTCGATTTTTTCGCCCGCCTTCTGGATATCCTGTCCCATGCCTTTGACGGTGTTGCAACCGGTCAGCACCAGAAGAAAGGACGCGGCGATCAGCGGTAAGAGTGTTTTCATGGCAGTACTCCAGTTGTACAAAAAGGCTTAGCTGAATTTGCGGACATCGACAAAGTGTCCGTGAATGGCCGCTGCTGCTGCCATGGCCGGACTGACCAGGTGGGTGCGCCCGCCAGCGCCCTGGCGACCTTCAAAATTGCGATTGCTGGTGGAAGCGCAGCGCTCTCCCGGCTCCAACCGGTCGGCGTTCATGGCCAGGCACATGGAGCAACCGGGTTCTCTCCATTCAAAGCCCGCAGCCTTGAATATTTCGTGCAGGCCTTCCTTCTCGGCCTGGGCCTTGACCAGTCCAGAGCCCGGCACGACCAAGGCCAGCTTAATGCTTTTCGCGACCTTTTGGCCCAGCGTCTTGACGATGGCAGCGGCCTCTCGCATGTCTTCGATGCGGCTGTTGGTGCAAGAGCCGATGAACACCTTGTCGACGAACAAGTCGTCCAGCGCCTTGCCGGGTTCCAGGCCCATGTAGACCAGGGCGCGCTCAATGGCGCCGCGCTTGTTGGCATCTTTTTCCTTGTCGGGGTCGGGCACGCGGCCATCGATGCCCAAGACCATCTCGGGGGAGGTGCCCCAGGTCACCTGCGGCAGAATCAAAGAAGCATCCAGTTCCACCACGGCGTCGAACTGGGCGTCGGCGTCGGAGTGCAGGGTGCGCCAGTAGGCCACGGCTTGGTCCCATTCAACAGCAGCCGCAGTTCCGTTTGCGGTGCTGTGGCCGGGAGCCAGCGGACGGCCACGGACGTAGTCAATCGTCTTGTCATCCACTGCCACCAGGCCAGCACGGGCACCGGCCTCAATGGCCATATTGCAGACTGTCATGCGGCCTTCCATGGACAGGGCGCGAATGGCGGAGCCGCCGAATTCGATGGTGTAGCCGGTGCCGCCCGCCGTGCCGATTTTGCCGATGATGGCCAGCACAATGTCCTTGGCGGTCACGCCGCGTGCCGTGGCGCCGTCGACTTTGACCAGCAAGTTTTTGGCCTTCTTGGCCAGCAGCGTCTGCGTGGCCATGACGTGCTCGACCTCACTGGTGCCGATGCCATGTGCCAAGGCTCCGAATGCGCCGTGCGTCGAGGTATGTGAGTCACCACACACCACGGTCATGCCGGGCAGCGTGGCGCCGTTTTCCGGGCCGATGACATGCACGATGCCCTGGCGCTTGGACAGGAAAGGGAAGTAGGCCGCCGAACCGAATTCGGCGATGTTGCTGTCCAGTGTGGTGACCTGTTCTTTGCTGGTGGGGTCGGTGATACCGTCGTAACCACGGTCCCAGCCCGTGGTGGGAGTGTTGTGGTCGGCAGTTGCGACGATGGAACTGACCCTCCACACCTTGCGCCCGGCCTGGCGCAGGCCTTCAAAGGCTTGCGGGCTGGTCACTTCATGCACCAGATGGCGGTCGATGTAGAGCACGGCGGTGCCGTCTTCTTCGGTGTGGACGACGTGCTCGTCCCACAGCTTGTCGTACAGGGTGCGACTCATGGTGGTTCTTTGGATTGGTGCAAAGGTGCTATCGTGCACTTGTTTCAAAACTGGTACAAGAAGTCTATTTATCCTAGTATAAATCCCACCATGAAAGACACCAAAGCCCGTGATTTGCTGGGAACCTTTATCCGGGCCCACCGGGAGCGTTTGCCTGTCCCAGTCAAGGCGATGGGCCGCAGGCGCACCCCGGGTTGGCGCCGCGAAGAGCTGGCGGAAGCGGCGGGCGTGGGGCTGACCTGGATTACTTGGCTGGAGCAGGGGCGTGACGTGTCTGCATCTCCTGCGGCCCTGGCGCGCTTGGCGGACGCACTGCTATTGAATCCGGCGGAGCGGGCCTCGTTGTTCGATTTGGCCGGGCGGCGTGACCCGACCGAGCCCACAGAACCGCTCTTGGATCTACCAGCGTCGGTGATGGTGCTGCCGACGTTACTGGAGGTTCCAGCCTACTTGTTGGACCACCTGTGGACGGCGCGTGCCTGGAATGTTGCGGCTACACAGTTGTTTACCGGTTGGCTCGACAAAGGATGCGAACGCAATTTGCTGCGGTTTGTTTTTCTGTCTCCAGTGGCGCAAACCTTGATCGCGAATTGGCCCGAGCGTGCCCAGCGGCTGGTTGCAGAGTTTCGGGCTGACTTCAGCCGGCGCCCGCGCGATGCTGCCATGCAGGCCCTGATTGACGAACTGTCTTCCAGCAGCCCGCTGTTTTCAAATCTATGGCGGGAACAAACTGTGCTCTATCGGGAGGGCGGGGAACGCAAATTTCAGCTTCCCACTGGAGAGGTTCGTCGATATCAGCAAACCACGCTGCAAGTAGCCTCGCAAACCGACTGCAAGCTGGTGTGTTTGGTTCCGCTGGTGTAGCAGCGCATACGTACACTGAGGCCGATTGACCCGTCCTGCTATAGGTTGACACCTAAAGTTGCAGGATTTACCGGCTGACGAACTCCAGCCAGAGACGCCCGATGTACCTCATCGGGCGTTTTCAATTGTAGTGAGAAGTGAGGCCGCTCCAGGTTGTAGATGGCCAC
>CAINUX010000010.1 GCA_903853895.1 uncultured beta proteobacterium
GGTGTGTGCATGGCAGTATCGAAGTACCTTGTGTATGTTCGTGATTGTGATCCTGAGGCATAACATGGCAATCGACACTGACCCACCTCTGACGGAGGCGGCTTCGCCGCGAATGGTGGTGGTCCGGTCATCTTCACGTTAGGCGGCACAAACGAACCGACGTTGATGTCCCCGCTCAGAATCCCAGCAGCGTTCCCGACTCTCCAAGAAGAGTCGCTCACTCTTCGCGAGCTTGACGAGGAAGACATTCCCGCCTGGTTTGCTCGTGCCTCCGACGCGGAGGCAGCCGACCTCGCAGGTGATCCCGTTCCCGAATCGATAGACCTGGGAGTTCCATGGCTGGAGCGGCAACGAAGCCTGTTCCGCAAGCAAGCCGGGATCCGCTGGGCGATCGTTCCCTCTGGCTCTCCGGTCAGCATCGGAACAGTCGGCCTCACCTTCAGCCCGAGGGAAGAGCAAGTCGCAGAACTCGGCATCGTCGTCGCACGCCCTCACTGGGGCATGGGATTCGGAACTACGGCAGCACGCATGGCAGTGCGCTATGGAATCTTCGAACTCGGGCTCAACGAGGTTCGCGCCGAGGTACTGCAGCGCAATCCCGCGTCGAAGAGGCTTCTGGAGAAGGCAGGACTCAAGATGATCCGAGTCCTCCCACCAACCGAAGCGGAGCCCGAGGTCATGGTCCTCTATGCACTCTTCCGGCCTGCGCAAAGTGCCGCCTAACCCCTCGTTCAACCGGACCCGCTACGGCAAGCGCCGTAAGCCCGGCCTGAGGCACATGGTGCATCATCTCAGTCCGGGCTTACGGCGCTTGCCTCCGCGGGCCGGTTAACTCGAACGTTAAAACTCATGCTTAGCAATGGCGCCATTGCCCTAATCGGCACCTACCAGCGGTACGTTTCACCGCACAAGGGCTTCTGTTGCGCATACCGGGTGCATACGGGAAGATCATCGTGCTCGGAATTCGCACGGAGGGCAATTCGCAGGCTGGGTCTCATAGAAGGTCTTTCGCTTTTGCGCCTGCGTTTTGCCGCTTGCACGGTTTCGGCCGCGTTGTTGAGTGAAAATCAGAAAACGGAGGAAGTGAAAAATGAAGCCTGTCCGCTATTTTCCAAAGAAGGCGCTTCTTGCATGGGCAACGGCTGTGTCGGCGCATGTCCCTGGCCTTGAAGTGGCGGCACGAGTTTTAACTGGTTGCTCCATCGGATCGCCTTCGGCTCCCGCTGAGCGCCAACGTTATGCCTTGCTGTTGCGTCTGCGAACATGGCGCATTTGCCACCAGTCGCGCAGGGTGTAAAAGTAAAATTTTGGGCCTGCATCGAATACCAACGCCCACCACCAAGCCAACTTTTGAGCAGGCGCTTTATTGGCGTAACTACAAAACCGCTTGCTCTCACTTACAAATCCTGTCCAAGCCATATCTATCCTTTCGCCGTTCCCGGCATAACTGATCAATCAATCGGATGCTTCGCACCGCTTATCGCGGCGTTAGGCCTCACCACACTTCATCGACATGCCACCAAAGCTCAAGGCCGCTGCGGCCGCGACTTGGAGAGACCTTGTGAGGCAAGGTCGCCAGCTGTACCCCGCGCATACCGAGAACGTTTCCTTTGACGAGCTTGTCGGCGCTTGTGAAGCAAAAGTCACTCGGTTTAAAGGTGGCAGACCTGATTCGCCGCTTTCAGGCCGCCACGCTCTCGTGCTGCTTCCAAGCGGGAGGTACGCGGAGCTGATCAGCTACGACGACTTTCCAAAATCTGTTCAGTACTCGATTGAGATTCAGGACAAGAACCTGGCATTGCCTCCGATCGCCCACTTGGAGGACCTCGCTTACCTGCTGTCACTCTCCGGTGTCGCGAGTCCAGACAAGTCGCGCGACGGAGCATTGACGTGGAGGTGACGAAGTGAGGCCTAACATGTCCGTCAACTCGCCTTGCTTGGCCAGATACTTTCATTGCACCGATCGCATGGTTGAGTTCGGCCCAGATCTAGGGATGCCTCACACGTATGCGATGAGTATGGGGCTCTTCGAGTTGCGGTTGAAATCCCGTGAGGGTATCGGGCGGGTGTTTTATTGCACCTTGGTGGATCGCAAGATCGTCATGCTCCATCAGTTTGTGAAGAAGACGGATAAGACACCTCCCAAAGAATTGGCACTAGCGCGCAAGCGAATGAAGGAGTGGAAAAATGTTGACACATAGACAACTTCGCACCAAGGCACTGGCTAACGCTGAGGTAAAGGGGGAATACGAAAAACTGGCCGATGAATTTTCCCTTTTGGATGAGTTCTTGAAGGCGCGGGCCGCGCAAGGTCTAACCCAGGCGCAGGTGGCAGAAAAGATCGGCACCACGCAGTCTGCTGTAGCGCGCATGGAGTCGGGTAGCGGCAAGCATTCACCATCTCTTGCAACGCTGACCAAGTATGCGGATGCTTTGGGGTGCAAGCTGGAGGTTCGGCTGGTTCGCAGACTTCGGCCAGCGAAGAATTTATCTGGTCGTCCAGGCCCGACAACGTCCAAGCGCGTTACGGCTTGACTTCGATGTTAAGCCCCGCAGTCCCTGCAACGGCGTCCGTTCCCGTGCCGCTCATCGCCCCCGCTGAATGATCTGAGGTCTGCGATGCCCATCTTTGAGCGATTTGGTGGCAAGGTGCTTGCCGCTCAGAACGCACCCACTCCTACGGAGGGCCCGTGGCCATACGATCGCACCGTTCTGCTTTCCTTTACGCCCCGCGACGCTGCGGAGCAATGGGCCAATTCTCCAGATTACCAGGCCATTCCCGTGCATCGTCACGCAGGTACGATCAGCAACGTTGTATTTGTCGAGGGGTTGCGTCAATAGGTTCACCTGCATGCGTCGCCGGCGCCGCATAGCGCTGCCTAAACCTTCGCACGTGGCTGAGCTCAAACGCTAGGCGCCACAATCCAAGTTTCGTAGTCACTCGCAAACCAGAGAGGCATCATGTCCAAGCTTCGCGTAGAGAGCTTCACCATTTCGCTAGACGGTTTTGGCGCTGGCCCGGACCAGGACCTCAACAACCCACTGGGCGTTGGCGGCACTTCGCTGCATGGTTGGGCCATCCCCACCCGAACGTTACAGAAGAACGTGTTCGGTAACGATGGCGGAGAAGCGGGCATTGATGAAGACTTTGCCGCCCGAGGCTTTCAGAATATCGGCGCCTGGATCCTCGGCAGAAATATGTTCGGGCCTGTTCGTGGTCCATGGCCGGACGAGAGCTGGCGGGGGTGGTGGGGCGAGAACCCTGTGTATCACGTCCCCGTGTTCGTGCTCACGAACTACCCGCGTCCACCGCTTGTCATGGAAGGCGGAACGACCTTTTACTTCGTGACGGAAGGTACTGCCGTCGCTCTTGAGCGCGCCCGGGAAGCCGCCGCAGGCAAAGATGTTCGCGTGGGTGGTGGAGTCAATGTCATTCAGCAATATCTTCGCCAACGCCTGATCGATGAGATGCACATCGCTATTTCACCAGTGCTGCTCGGCTCCGGTGAGCGACTCTTCGAAGGTGTAAACCTTCCGGCCCTGGGGTATGCCTGCGTCCGACACGAAGCCACGACACGGGCCACCCATTTGATTTTGTCTCGACAGTGATCGCAGAGAAGCCTGACCCGCTCATCAACTCGACGTCCACCCGAAGACATGGAGCCGCCCATGATTGAAACGACTACTTTCAAGGCGCAATGACACCCTCTGTCAAAGTGATCTAGGATCTACACCCCGATACTGAAGGAACGCAGCGTGATACTCGTACTTGGCAGCATGAGCAGTTCTGCACTCGATGCGCCGTATGACTATGCGGTCGCATGCCTGGAAGCGGCTGGCGGTGATATCGGCGCGCTGCCAGTGCCACTGCAGACGCTGTTGCTTGTGGAGTCAGCGCAGGGAATCATCGACAACGGGGGCCTGGCGTACTTTTACGAGTCTGACTTTCCTCACAACCCACCGTACTCGGACTTTGCCGAAGCGTACCGCCGCATCGGTGCGGAATCCGCGGCCCTTTGCATCGAAGCCTCTTCGCTCATGTTTCCATTTGAAGATCCGCACTTCTTTGAGCCGCTGCGTGAGCTTTGGCTCGAGCGGCTCCAGGCCGATCAGACGCAGGAGTTCGCACGGTTGAACGCACAGGTGTGTGGCGACACCACAGTTTGGGAAAAGTTGGCGGCCTATGTGCAGAGCAATCGTGCTGCTTTCGAGGCGAAATAGTCGCCGGGGATCGATGTCACCGATGCAATGCAATCTGTCAAGTGGCCAGCCAACGGCGCAATCAATTCCACGGTGGTTGCGTGGTGTGCTGTTTTCTGTAGTGTTCGTGGTTCTCTGCAACGCTGCGTTGTGGGTCGTTGAGACCTCCAAATTCGATCACTACAGGTCGTATTTGCCGCAGAAAATGGAGGTGGACAAGGACGTGTTTGTTGGTAGCCAGATGGGTGGCTTTGTGGAAGGCTGTGGTGTTGCGGTGTTTCACCTGTCCGCTACGTCTTTGAAAGAGATTGCGACAAATCCACTTGGGTTTTTGAACAGTCATACAAGTCCAAGAAATGGAAAGCACCCGTATGGCCAGTGGGTCGAGACTTCAACGAACGTGAACCAGCCCTCGCTGTTCAACCACGTTGCAAATTCAGAAGAGGTTACCGGCCCAAACTGCGTGAATGTGCCTACGGGGCTCAAGCGGTCCATATTGAGCGCCACCACGTCCCCGGGGTCGTACTTCTCAGGTTTGAACAGGAACACCGAGTTGCTGGTCATTCCAGATGTGGGCCTGGCGGTTTTTTCGCATGACCGGTAAACCGCTGTTGCGGCCCCACAGGCTAAAATAGGTCCCAAGGCCCGCTGCTCCGGCGGGCTTTGTTTTGTGTGTTTCGGAGCCATGTAGAGGACTACCATGTACAAAAACCTCGCAGCCACACTGTTGGCGGCCTGTGCTTTTTCGTTTGCACCAACGGGTGCAGTTTCACAAACTTCCCCCTCCGCTGACGCTGCAAAAGCGCAACCGTTGAAGGTCGGCTTTGTTTACGTTGCGCCCTTGTCGGACGCGGGCTGGGTACGCCAGCACGAGCAAGGTCGTCAAGCGGTGCAGGCCGCATTGGGTGCTGCCGTGCAGACCACATATGTGGAAAACGTGGCTGAGGGGCCGGACGCCGAGCGCGTCATCCGCGACCTGGCGCGCCAGGGCAACACGCTGATCTTCACGCCCAGCTTTGGCTACATGGAGCCCACACTCAAGGTGGCGGCAGAGTTTCCCGACGTGAAGTTTGAGTCCATCACCGGCTACAAGACTGCGCCCAACGTGGCGGTGGCCAACGCGCGCTATTACGAGGGCCGCTACCTGGCGGGCATTGCCGCGGGGCGCATGACCCGGAGCAATGTGGCGGGCTATGTGGCGGGCTTTGCCATCCCTGAGGTGCTGCAGGGCATCAATGCCTTCACTTTAGGCATGCGCTCGGTCAACCCTAAGGCCGAGGTGCACGTGGTCTGGCTCAATGCGTGGTTTGACCCCACGCGAGAGCGTGATGCAGCCATGACGTTGTTCAACCAGAACGTGGATGTGATCGCTTTCCACACCGGCTCCACAGCCGTCATGGCCGCCGCGCAGGAGCGAGGCAAGTTGGCCGTGGCCTACCACTCCGACATGCGCAAGATCGCGCCCGACGCGCAGATCGTGGCTGTCACCCACCAGTGGGGCGACTACTACACCGGACGTGCCAAGGCGGTGCTCGATAGCAGCTGGAAGTCAGGCGGCGTATGGGGTGGCGTGAAGCAGGGCATGATCCGCGTGGGTGACTTTGGAACCCGGGTGCCCAAGGCGGTTCAGACGGAAGTGCTGGCGCGCCAAAAGGACATTGCCAGCGGCAGGCTGCATCCCTTTTATGCCCGAAAGGCCGTGCTGGACAACGAGGGGCATACCGTGATTGCCCCGGGCAAGACGCTGGGTGATGAACAGATCTTGACGATGAACTGGCTGGTCCAGGGCGTGCAGGGCAAGGTCAGTCGCTGACAGGCTTGCGTGCTACTGGCAGCCCGCAGACTGCTTCCAGGTGGCCATGCTGCCCAGGTCCAGCATCTGGTGGTTGCTGGCACTTCCCATGTAGCGCAGGCGGTCGTCCTGCGATGAAATGCCGACGTAGCTATTGGTACCGGGGTAGTGGCGGTAGTAGTAAGGATCAGACGTTTGCGAGCGCGGTGCGCCGGGCCAGAGCAAATCGGCGTAGTGGTGCTCACCCCAGGTAAAGACACAGTCTGCGGTGACCGAGGCACTACCGCGGTTCAACGTGGAGTTGCTCAGCTGCGGGTTGCCACTGCCCAGGTAAAAGACGCCGGGGTAGCCCGCGGTCTCGAAGCCCGCGCTTGGGTTGGCGCTGATCACTGTGCTGGCAACTTCCAGCGTTCCGCTGCGGTCGTTGCTGACAAAAAATATTGCCCCGCCGCCTTCTCTGGCCGTGTTGTTGTTGAGTGCGCTGCCACACAGCTGCAGCCGAAAGTTGTTGCCATCGTTGTAGATGGCACCGCCACTGCCACCACCAGGTGTGCCACCGCGGGCCGGGTTGGCGCCCTGGCCAATGGCCTGGTTGTGGGTGAACAGGCTGTTGAAGACGGAATACGAGACGCCAATGCTGCTCAGCGCGCCGCCGTTGGAGCAGATATTGCCCAGATCAGTGCGCCCGCCAAAGGTTGAACCCACCACGTACGCCGGCAGATTCTGGAACTGGCTGAAGGCCCGAATGGCGGCGCCGCCCACATCGGGTCCGGTGGCATCGCACTGGTTTCGGAAGAAGCGGCTGTTGACCACCTTGAGGCGCCCGCCGCGGGCCCAGATCGCGCCCCCGCCGTCGGGGGTCAAACCCTTGGAGTTGGCGTCCACAAAGGTCAGGTTTTGTACCGTGAGCTGTGGGTGGTCCTGGTCCTGGCAGTGCGACGTCGTCCAGACCTGCGCGGCGTCGCAGGTATTCATGTACAGAATGCGCGTAGTGCCCCCACCGCTGAGGGTGACTTTGCCACCGCCATCGATCACGATCTTGGGCCCGGTGTTGTTCACAATTTTGGCGGGGCGGGTCAGGGTGATCGTGACCGGGTCGGGGCCACAGTTGAAAGTGATGACGCCACCTTTGGCCACACCGGCGACGACGGCATCACCGGTGCAGCTGGCGGCTGTGCCGCTGCCGATGACGGTGCGCGGCTGCGACGTGTCTTCAGTGCCCGCTTCAGCCGGCACGGCACAGTTACCGGGCGGGTTGCCCGCCGCCGGGAAATGGTCGTCGCTGTGGACGGCTGGGCACAGTGCACCGGCAACCGCCAACAGCCACATGGACCGGTTTGCAATCCATCGCTGCATGGCATTCCTTCGCATAGAAGCAAGAACTTTAGCGTGGAAGGTGGCACGCACCGGATGTGAATTGCAATATTTGGTAACCCGATTGTGTTGTCCGATAGAGGTTATGCAGGGCGGCGTATGGCGTCAGGGTACGGTCCGGTTTAAGCTTGCCATTCATGAAAGCCTACCGCGCCTCTGTCCTGTATTTCGCCCCGCACAGTGAGGGGCCTGTTCGAGCCGTGCTGGAGGAGGACGGCCTGCTGGTGGTTGGACCCAATGCCGCGGGCACACAGGTGGTGCAGGCGGTGGGACCGTACCGCGATCTGGCGAGCCAGTACCCCGGCGTGGCGGTGCAGTACTGGCCCGGGCGCATCATCGCCCCCGGCTTTGTGGATCTGCATGTGCATTACCCGCAAACCAATGTGATTGGCTCCCCGGCCGAGGGGCTGTTGCCCTGGCTCGAAAACTACACATTCCCCGAGGAAAAACGCTTCGTAGCCCCCGAATACAGTGCGCAGGCAGCTACGTTTTTTGTAGCGGAGCTGTTGCGCAATGGTGTCACTACGGCGCTGGCCTTTGCGACATCACACCCGCAATCGGTGAACGCGCTGTTCACCGAAGCCCAGACGCAAAACATGCGCCTGGTCACCGGACTGTGTCTGATGGACCGCCACGCGCCCGCCGATTTGCTGAACCAGCCATCCGCCTACGGTCGCGTTGACGCCACCGAGCAGAGTCTGCTGGATTCGGAGACCCTGATCCAACGCTGGCACGGCCAAGGCCGCCTGGGGTACGCCATCACCCCACGCTTCGCCCCCACGTGCACCGACGCCCAACTGCGTGGGGCAGGGCAACTTGCGGCCCAATACCCCGACGTGTGGATCCAGTCCCACGTGGCAGAAAACAAGGACGAAATCACGTGGGCGCGCGAGCTCTTCCCCCAATCGCGCAGCTACCTCGCTACGTATGACGACTTTGGTTTGATGCGCAAACGCGCCGTCTACGCCCACTGCATCCATTTCGACGATGACGACCGCGCCCTGATGCGCGACACCGGGGCGGCAGCGGCCATCAGCCCCACGAGCAACCTGTTTCTGGGTAGTGGCTTTTTTGACTACGCCGGGGCGGACCGGGTTGGCTTCCAGTACGGGCTGGCCAGTGATGTGGGCGGGGGGACGTCGTTCAGCCCTTTTCACACGATGCTGGGCGCCTATTACGTGGGGCGCGAGGGGCAGACCAAGCAGG
Source organism: uncultured beta proteobacterium (assembly GCA_903853895.1). Lineage (GTDB taxonomy): Bacteria > Pseudomonadota > Gammaproteobacteria > Burkholderiales > Burkholderiaceae_C > Allorhodoferax. The sequence continues at coordinate 8,573 of CAINUX010000010.1, forward strand.
GCCTGTCATTGAGCCCGCAGCATCTGTGGTGGCAGCACACGGCAGGCGCTGCACGGGCGCTGGGGCTCGACGGATCGCAGGGGCAACCCGCGGTGGGCAACCTGTTGCCGGGCTGTGAGGCTGATTTTGTGGTGCTGAACCCGCAGGCCACCCCATTGTTGGCGCGCAAGACTGCGCGGGCTGCCAATCTGGATGAACTGCTGTTCTCCATGATTGTGCTGGGGGACGACCGGCTCATCGAGCGTACCGTAATCTCTCAAGCGATTTAGGCCGCTAGCCCTCGTCGGTATTGTATATATCGCTATGTTTTTTATAGTGAATTGCGATAGCGCGATGGGCAGGGTTGACCCCTGCTTACAATCATCCCCAATTTAGGAGTTGTGTCCCCATGAGCATCAAAAGCGACAAGTGGATTCGCCACATGGCCGAAACGACCGGCATGATTGAACCGTTTGAGCCCGGACAGATCCGCCGGAATGCGGACGGCCAGAAGATCGTCAGCTACGGCACCAGCAGCTACGGCTACGACATCCGCTGCGCCCCAGAGTTCAAGGTATTCACCAATATCCACAGCACGGTGGTCGACCCGAAAAACTTCGATGAGAAGAGCTTTGTCGATTTTAATGACGACGTCTGCATCATCCCGCCCAACAGCTTTGCCCTGGCCCGCACCATGGAGTACTTTCGGATTCCACGCAATGTGCTGACCATTTGCCTGGGTAAAAGCACTTACGCTCGCTGCGGCATCATCGTCAACGTGACACCATTCGAGCCCGAGTGGGAAGGCTACGTGACGCTGGAGTTCAGCAACACCACGCCGCTGCCCGCCAAGATTTATGCCGGTGAAGGCTGCGCCCAGGTGCTGTTCTTTGAGAGCGACAAGGATGATGTGTGCGAGGTGAGCTACAAGGACCGTGGCGGCAAGTATCAGGGTCAGGTCGGTGTGACACTGCCCAAGGCATAACGGACCATCGGGAGCGCCGCCATGAAATGGGAGGGCAACCGTGAATCAGACAACGTGGAAGACCGTCGGGATGAGGGCGGCGGGGGCAGTGGCGGCGGTGGACGAATTGGCAGCGTGCTGGGTGGCCGCGGCATTGGCGTGGGTACGATCGTCATAGCATTGGTCGGGGGCTGGGTACTAGGCATCAACCCCCTGACGATTCTGGGGGTGCTCAGTGGCGAAGGGGGTGCACCCATGGCGCAGGTCCAGCAGGCACCCAGAAACAGCGCATCCGTCGATGACCCCATGAAGAAGTTCGTGTCCACGGTCCTTGCAGATACCGAAGACGTCTGGACCGATGTATTCACCAAGGGTGGTGCCACCTACCAGAAGCCAAAGCTGGTGCTGTTCCGTGGCGCCACGCCCACGGCTTGCGGTCAGGGGCAGTCCGCCATGGGGCCGTTCTATTGCCCGGGAGACCAGAAGGTCTACATCGACCTGGGCTTCTACGAAACCCTCAGGACGCGTTTGGGTGCCCCCGGCGACTTTGCCCAGGCCTACGTGATCGCCCATGAAGTGGGCCACCATGTGCAAAATCTGTTGGGGATCAGCAACAAAGTGGAGCAGCGGCGCGGCCAGGTCAGCCAGACCGCCTACAACGCCCTGAGCGTACGCCTGGAACTGCAGGCCGACTGCTTTGCCGGGGTCTGGGCCCACCACGCCAACAATGCCCGCCAACTGCTGGAACAGGGCGATGTGGAAGAAGCCATCAATGCGGCGGCCAGAATCGGTGACGACGCCTTGCAGCGCGGCAGCGGTGGTGCTGTGGTGCCAGAAAGCTTCACCCACGGGACCAGTGCTCAGCGCCAGCGCTGGTTTGGCACGGGCATCAAAACCGGCAGTGTGAAGGCCTGCGACACGTTTTCAGCCCGTCAATTGTGAGACTAGGGGATAATACGGGGTGCTCCCAGCGTTGGGCGCCCATCAGCTATCGGACGGATAGCACCTCTTTTTGCTATGCATGACCGACTTGAATACAGAACTGAATACCCCGGCTACCCCTGAAATATCGAACGAATTGAACTCGGAAACGCCCATCATGGCGTTTGCCCAGTTGCAGTTGGCGGCACCGCTGGCGCGTGCCGTGGCAGAAATGGGCTACGAGTCCATGACCCCGATCCAGGCCCAGGCCATCCCCGTGGTGATCACGGGCAAGGACGTGATGGGCGCTGCCCAGACCGGCACCGGCAAGACGGCGGCCTTCTCGCTGCCACTGCTGCACCGCCTTCTGAAGCACGAAAACAGCTCGACATCCCCCGCCCGCCACCCGGTGCGCGCCTTGGTGCTGCTGCCCACGCGCGAACTGGCCGACCAGGTGGCGCAACAGATCAAGCTTTACGCCAAGTACACCAATCTGCGCAGCGCCGTGGTGTTTGGCGGCATGGACATGAAGCCCCAGACGCTGGAGCTCAAACGCGGCGTTGAAATCCTGGTGGCTACACCAGGACGCCTGCTGGACCATATCGAAGCCAAGAACGCGGTGCTGAACCAGGTCGAATACGTGGTGCTGGACGAGGCGGACCGCATGTTGGATATCGGATTTTTGCCCGACCTACAGCGCATCCTGTCCTACTTGCCCAAGCAGCGCACCACGCTGTTGTTCAGCGCCACGTTTTCCCCCGAGATCAAGCGTCTGGCCAGCAGCTATCTGCAAAACCCGGTCACCATCGAGGTTGCGCGCGCCAATGCCACAGCGTCCACCGTGGAGCAGCATTTTTACAGCGTGCCGGAAGACGAAAAGCGCCATGCCCTGCACCAGATTCTGAAGTCGCGCGGCATGAAGCAGGCGTTTGTGTTTGTAAACAGCAAGCTGGGCTGTGCCCGCCTGGCCCGCACACTGGAGCGCGAAGGCCTGAAGACCACAGCCTTGCACGGCGACAAGAGCCAGGACGAGCGTCTGAAAGCGCTGGAGTCGTTCAAGAAGGGCGAAGTCGATCTGCTGGTGTGTACCGATGTGGCGGCCCGGGGCTTGGACATCAAGGATGTGCCCTGTGTTTTCAACTTCGACATTCCGTTCAACGCAGAAGACTACATCCACCGTATTGGCCGCACCGGTCGCGCCGGTGCGGCCGGTCTGGCCGTGAGCTTTGTCGGTGGCAACAACGACGCCCGCCTCGTGGGGGACATCGAGAAGCTGATCAAGACCAAGATCGAACTCGAAGCGGTGGAGTACGACGAAGACGCACCAGACATTCGGAAGCAGGGCCGCATCAATGATGGCCGTCGCATGTACTCGCACGACGGCGAAAGCAAGCCCAACACCGGTGGCGACAACGGTCGCAGTGGCGGACGCCCTGAAAACCGTGGTCAGCGTGAGGATAGCTACGCAGCGCGCCCATCGCGTGCGCCACGGGGCGACTATGGCCGCCCTGCGCAGGCAGCCCGCGATCCGTTCTTTGACAAACCGTATGAGCCTACGGCGGTTGGCGAAGCCGCTGCAGCACCTTCGTGGGAGGCCAGTGCAAAGCCGGCATCGCGCAGTATTTCGGCCAACATCAAGCACAAGGTCAAGGTCGCGGCGCTGTTCCGCGCCGAGTGATTACAGGCCGGGCTTTTGCTCGGCTTCGCATTGCACCTGTATCAGTTCCTGTGCCGCGTCCTGCAGGTTAAAGCGCAGTGCGCTTAGGGCGCCGCCCCATACGCAGCCGGTGTCCATGGACAGGACGTCATTGCGCCCCAACCAGCCCAAGGTCGACCAGTGGCCGAACGCCACGGTCGCGTTGGCGGTTTGCCGGTTGGGGATGTCAAACCACGGCAGATAGCCCGCGGGGGCACCTGCTGCCCCTTCTTTCGTGTCAAATTCCATCTCGCCTTTTGCCGTGCAAAAGCGCAGGCGTGTGAGGGCATTCACGATCACCCGCAGCCGGTCCATCCCGGTCAGGGTGTCGCTCCATTGGGCAGGTGCATTGCCGTACATGCACTGGTAGAAGTCTGCCGCTTGCCCACCCTGCAAAACCGCTTCCACTTCCTGCGCCAATGCGGCAGTTTGTTCTGCGGTCCACGTTGGCAGAACACCAGCGTGGACCATCAGCAGTGGCTTGCCGACGCGCTCCAACAGAATGGCCATGCGCTGGTGGCGCAGCCAGCGCAGCATGCCCGCGCGGTCGGGCGCGTCCAGCACGCAGCCCAGTGTGTCCTTGCGGTGCGGTTTGCGCACCCCCTGTGCCACTGCCAGCAGGTTCAGATCATGGTTGCCCAGCAGGCAGCGGGCGGCGTCGCCATAGCCCATCAGGCGGCGCAGCACGCCGGCCGAGTCGGGTCCGCGGTTGACCAGGTCGCCCAGCAGATAGAGCGTGTCGCGGCTGGGCGAGAAGTCAAGGGTGTCAAGCAGGCGTTGCAACGCTGCGTCGCAGCCCTGTACATCGCCAATCAGGTAAAGTGCCATGTGTTCATTCTCGCTTGGGTTGCATGGAAGTTTTTCTCATTTTCTTTTTGACGTTGCTCAATGGTGCCTTTGCCATGTCTGAACTGGCGTTGACGGCGAGCCGCAAAATTCGACTGCAAAACATGGCTGAGGCGGGTGATAGCGGTGCAGCAGCAGCGCTGGAGCTGATGCGCAATCCAACGCAGTTTTTGTCATCGGTACAGGTCGGCATTACGTCCATCGGCATGCTCAACGGCATCGTGGGTGAGGCGGCTTTCAGTGACGGGCTTGCACACTGGTTAGGGGCTACACTGCCCATTTCGGAGCGCGCCGCGGAGCTGTCAGCCACCGGCGTCGTGGTGACCGTCATCACATTCATCACCATTTTGTTTGGGGAATTGGTGCCCAAACGCATAGGGCAGCTGTATCCCGAGGCAGTGGCCCGTGTAGTCTCAAGGCCCATGACCTGGGTGGCCACTGGCGCAAAGCCGTTTGTACGGTTGCTCTCCATGTGCACCCATGGGATGCTCAGGCTTTTGCGCATCGACGCGACCGACAACCGTGCGGTAACCGAAGAAGAAATCACCGCAAGCCTGGAGGAGGGGGTGGACGCCGGCATCATCGAGCAGCATGAACACCAGATGGTTCGCAATGTGTTCGATCTGGATGACCGCACGCTGGCATCGATGATGCTGCCACGGGCTGACATCGAGTGGATGGATGCGGCCTCCTCCGTGGCGCAGTGTCTGGCGCAGGCCAGCATGGGCGGCAGCAAAGGCGCGCATTCCTGGTATCCCGTGTGTCGCGGTTCCCTGGACCAGGTCGTGGGTCTGGTCAGCGTGGCGCGTCTGCTGCAGTTGGGTGAACAACACAGTGCCAACGTGGAGTCGATTGCCGAAGCTGCGGCTTTCGTTCCAGAAACGCTCAGTGGGATGGAGCTGATCGAGCAGTTCCGAACCAAGTCAGCCCGCATGGTGTTTGTTGTGGATGAATATGGCGTGGTGCAGGGCTTATTAACTCCGCACGACTTGCTGGAAGCTATTACCGGAGAACTTAAGCCCGACGCACAAACCCAGGCCTGGGCGACCCAGCAGACGGATGGCTCGTGGGTGCTGGATGGACTGATGCCGGTAGGGGAGCTCAAGGCCCGCCTGGACATTGATGAACTGCCCCAGGAAGACCGCGGACGGTACAACACGCTGGCGGGGTTGCTGATGGCGGTCTCCGGTGATTTGCCATCGGTAGGCGCGCGCATTGATTGCGCCCACTGGAAGTTCGAAGTGACTGCGCTGGAAGGCAAGCGCATTGATAAAGTGGCGGCCAGAAGCATTACCGCCGTCTGAGCATCACGGCTCAGTGCCAGCGCGCTCGACGTGCGCTTACATGCGCCCTGTCAACCGGTAGGCGAGACCACCAAGACATTCGTGCAATACCAGTTGCCAGCTGCGAATGCCTGACTCCAGGCCGTATGCTGTCCAAGGCGTTGAAAAACCGGTGCGAAAGTCCACAGGGTAGGCCGTCACGTTCCAGCCCGCTTTGGCAAACGTCGCCACGGACCTTGGCATGTGCCAGGCCGACGTCACCAACAGCCAGCGCCGGGTTATGTCTGCGCCGTGGAGTTGCGCGGATAGGACGGCATTTTCATGGGTGTTGCGGGAGGCTGATTCGTAGAGCACTTCTTGTGGGGGCAGATGCTGGCTGGCAAAAAACGTCTGTGCCAGCTCGGCTTCGGTCGGGTCGCCTTCTGCCAATGCCCTGCCGCCACCGGTGTACAGCAAGCGCAAATGCGGGTTGTTGTGCAGCAAGGCAACCGTTGCCGTCAAACGCTCTGCCGCTTCATTGAGCAGGGGTTGCGCATGTGCACGCGCTACATAGCCGGGCTCGGTAGACCCCCCCAGAACCACGATCCCAAAGTAGCCGCTAAGGTCGGCGTCGGGTGGGACTTCTGCGTACTGGTTCTCCAGGTGACGAATCAGCAAGTCGGGCAGAGGCTGCCAGCCCATGAGCAGTAGCAGGCCCAATGCGGAGCCCACCAGACCGCGGGTCCAAGCGGTCTTGCGCGGAACCACGAGGCTGGCGACCAGCAAGGTGGCAACCCACAGCAATGGCTGGGCCAGCAGTGCGAGGATTTTTGAGGCAATGAGCACGATGTAGGGGTCGGACAGGCGAGGCTGGAGTTGGCGTTCAGGTTGCGATCGTAGAGGATGGCTTACGTGTCTAGGGTTTCTACCTAGTGGACGACCACATCTTCTTTTTTTGTGACCAACTGCTTAACCTTCAGGTCTCTGCAATCACTAACGGAACACACCATGAAAATTCGCACCATTGCATTCGGCCTCGTGGTCGGGTCGTTGTCCCTGCTGTCCTATGCCCAGCAGCCCATTGTCATCAAATTCAGCCACGTAGTTGCCAATAACACCCCGAAGGGCAATGCAGCGGACTATTTCAAAAAGAAGGCCGAAGAACTGACCAAGGGCCGCGTGAAGATTGAGGTTTACGCCAACAGCACGCTGTACAAGGACAAGGAAGAGATGGAGGCACTGCAGATTGGTGCGGTCCAGATGCTGGCGCCTTCGCTGGCCAAGTTCGGTCCTCTGGGCGTCAAGGAATTCGAGGTGTTCGACCTGCCCTACATTTTTTCCAGCTACGACGACCTGCACAAAGTCACACAGGGCACTATGGGCCGCAAGCTGCTGGACAAGCTCGACGCCAAGGGCGTCAAGGGCCTGGCGTATTGGGACAATGGTTTCAAATCGTTTTCGGCCAACAAGCCGATGAAGGCGCCGGCTGATTTCAAGGGCATGAAGATGCGCATCCAGTCTTCCAAGGTGCTTGAGGCACAGATGCGATCCGTGGGCAGCATTCCGCAGGTGCTGGCGTTCTCCGAGGTGTACCAGGCCTTGCAGACCGGCGTGGTTGACGGCACCGAAAACCCGATCTCCAACGTGTACACGCAAAAGATGCACGAGGTGCAAAAACACCTGACCCTGAGTGAGCACGGCTACCTGGGCTACGCGGTCATCACCAACAAGAAATTCTGGGACGGCCTGCCAGCCGACATCCGCAAGCAGTTAGAAGATGCGATGGACCAGGCCACCCGCTATGCCAACCAGATCGCCAAGGTCGAGAACGACCAGGCGCTGGAAGCCATCAAGAAATCGGGCAAGACCGAGGTTTACGTGCCGACTGCAGCAGAAAAATTAGCGCTGAAGAAGCAAATGTTCAAGGCGCACAGCGAGATGGAATCGCGCATTGGAAAAGAAGTGATCCAGGAAGTTTATAAATCCGTCGGCTTCAGCGCAGACAAGATTTAACCCCACCAATCGTCAATCAGCAGCCCGATCCTGGTTCACTGGCGTCGGGCTTCTTTTTGCACACTCTGGAGTAAAAGAAAAATGAAAATTCTCGATCACATCGAGGAATGGATCATCACCTTCCTCATGGGCGCGGCGACGCTCATCATCTTCGCGTCGGTCGTTCACCGCTATGCCTCCGGATTTGCCATTCCTGGCGTGCAGGACTGGCTGTTGTCCCTCCACATGGGCTGGGCGCAAGAGCTGTGCATCATCATGTTTGTGTGGATGGCGAAGTTTGGCGCGGCTTACGGCGTGCGCACTGGCATTCACGTTGGTGTTGATGTGCTGATCAACCGGATGTCCGACAACTGGCGTGCCAAGTTTGTCATTTTCGGCCTGTTTTCCGGCGCGTTGTTTACCGGCATCGTAGGCACCCTGGGCGCACTTTTTGTCTGGGAGAACGGCATGCACTACTTCGTTTTCAACGCGATGGGCGTTGCGCCTGCAGATCTTCCGGAAGGCCCAACCCTACCCGACCTGGAGTGGCCTACCTGGATAGCCTATTCCGTGATCCCGATGGGCTCCTACCTGATGTGTTTTCGCTTCTTGCAGGTCATGGTCAGCTTTATTCGTACCGGTGAACTGCCGCACCACGACCACGGTCATGTGGATGGCTTGGACGAAGAGCCGCTGGCTCCAGGCCAGGACGATGCAATCTACCGCATGGACGACAACCTGCATCCGAAGCCTTTGGGTGACGACGGCGTGCACCTTAACAACAAAAATGAAGGAGGCCCGAAATGAGCGCTCTGATCATCCTGGGTCTGCTGGTGGTGCTGATGCTCACCGGTATGCCGATCTCGATCTCGCTGGGTTTGACGGTGCTGTCATTCCTGTTTTTCCTGACCGAAGTGCCCATCGAATCGGTGGCGCTGAAACTGTTCACCGGGATCGAGAAGTTCGAGATCATGGCGATTCCGTTTTTCATTCTGGCGGGTAACTTTTTGACCCACGGCGGGGTAGCCCGGCGCATGATCGCGTTCGCCACCTCCATGGTGGGCCACTTTCACGGTGGTTTGGGTCTGGGTGGTGTTTTGGCCTGTGCGTTGTTTGCTGCGGTGTCGGGCTCCAGTCCGGCGACCGTGGTGGCGATCGGCTCGATCTTGCTGCCAGCGATGGTGAAAGCGGGTTTCCCCAAGAGTTTTGGTGCCGGTGTGATCACCACGTCGGGCGCCCTGGGCATCCTGATTCCGCCCTCCATCGTGATGGTGATGTACTCGGTCTCGACCAACACCTCGGTTGGCGCCCTGTTCATGGCAGGCGTCATTCCTGGCCTTGCGCTGGCCTTCCTGCTAGGGCTTACCTCCTGGTACCGTGCCAAGAAGTTCAACTACCCGCGCATGAAAAAGGCCACGTGGGGTGAGCGCTGGGTGTCATTTCGCAAGGCGATCTGGGGCTTGATGCTGATCATCGTCGTGATGGGCGGCATCTACTCCGGCATCTTTACGCCTACCGAAGCCGCTGCCATGAGTGCCGTGTATGCCTTTTGGGTTGCCGTGTTTGTATACAAAGACATGGGTTTGAAGGACGTGCCGCGTGTGTTGCTGTCCAGCGCGAACATGAGCGCCATGCTGCTGTACATCATCACCAACGCCGTGCTGTTCTCGTTCCTGTTGACGCACGAGAATATCCCGCAGCAGATGGCGGACTCGATGATCGGCACTGGCATTGGGGTGATCGGCTTCCTGATCATCTCCAACGTGCTGCTGTTGATTGCGGGCAACTTCATGGAGCCTTCAAGCATTGTGCTGATTCTGGCGCCTATTCTGTTCCCCATTGCCATGAAGTTGGGCATTGACCCTGTGCACTTCGGCATCATCATGGTGGTGAATATGGAAGTGGGCATGTGCCATCCGCCGGTGGGCCTGAACCTCTACGTGGCCTCGGGAATCACGAAAATGGGCATTACCGAACTCACGGTGGCAGTGTGGCCGTGGCTGCTGACCATGCTGGGTTTTTTGGTGGTGGTCACCTATTGGCCGGGTCTTTCGCTTTGGCTTCCACGGATGATGGGCATGGTGACCTGATCGTCGATTTGCCCCACAGCAAAAACCCTGCTACCGTCCGGTCAGCAGGGTTTTTTTATGCGCATACATGCGGTTCGGGAGAGTTGTCTATGTCAGAAACACCACACGGCCTGATTGCCTTCTGTCGCGAGAACCAGCGGGTGTGCCCCCTGCCTGCGCGCTGGAACACGCTGTTTGAGATGCTGCCCAACCGCAAACGTACCGCCCTTGGTTGGGAGCCAGCCTTGCCCCTGACCTTGGAGGCATGGGACCACACACCGGGTGTGCTCAAGACCCTGCGCCTTGCCGAGCACATCGAGTGGGCGGCCGAACACGGCGCGCTGGAGCCCGTTGCAAAATTTCTCAGGTCGCTGCCCGAGGAGGAGTGGTTGCACGCAAGTTGACGGACTTGGCGTAGGTTGGTGCCCTTCGTTGCAGGCTGGCCTGCTCGTAGGCGTAGGCCATGGCAATGAGGGGGCCTTCGCCCCACGCACCGGCCACAAACGACAGCCCGCAGGGCAAGCCCTGCACAAACCCGCAAGGCACGGTGATGTGTGGATAGCCGGCCACTGCAGCAGGCGATGTAAAACTTCCGCCCGATGCATCGCCATTGATGAAATCCGTCAACCAGGCCGGTCCGCAGGTGGGGGCTACCAGCGCGTCCAGGCGGTGCTCTTGCATGACAAGGTCGATGCCTTCCTCACGTGCATAGCGGTGGTTGTTGGCCAGCGCGTCCAGGTATTCCTTGCTGTCGAGTCCGCCCTTGGTCTGGGCATTCGCAAAATGCTCTTGCCCGAAATAGGGCATTTCCTGCGCTCGATGTGTATCGTTGAACGCGATCACATCGGCCAGAGTTTTCAGTGGCACGCTGGGGCCATAGTCGGCCAAGTAGGTGGCCATGTCGGCCTTCAACTCGTACAGCAGGACTGTCAGTTCGGTTTCCGCGTACTTGGCCGTATTGGGTACCTCGGGCACCTCCACCAGTGTGGCGCCTTGTGCCGTCAGCACCGCCAGTTGCGATTGGACCAAGGCCGCCACCCAGTCACTGGATGACGTCAATTGACTGCGCACGACTCCGATGCGTTTGCCGCGTAATCCATCGCGGTCCAGAAACCGCGTGTAGTCGGTCTTCTTCTGGTCGGCCAGAGTGCTGGCGGGGTCGCGTGCATCGCTGCCGGCCATGGCGGTCAACATCGCGGCCGCATCTGCCACCGTGCGCGCCATGGGGCCGGCCGTGTCCTGCGAATGGGCGATAGGGATCACACCGGCACGGCTGACCAAACCAACGGTCGGCTTGATACCAACCAGGCTGGCAACCGACGCCGGGGAGGTGATGGAGCCATCGGTCTCGGTGCCGACCGCCACGGCCGCCAGACTGGCCGCGATGCTGGAGCCTGAACCTGAACTGGAGCCGCTGGTGTTGCGGTCCAGCGCGTAGGGGTTGAGCGTGAGACCGCCGCGTGCACTCCAGCCACTGGTCGAACGTGTCGAGCGCATATTGGCCCACTCCGACAGATTGGTCTTGCCCAAAATGACGGCACCTGCTTCGCGCAGCCGGGCCACCAGAAAGGCGTCTCGCGGCGGTTTTGCGCCGACCAGTGCAAGGGAGCCCGCCGTGGTTTGCATCTTGTCGGCGGTGGCGATGTTGTCCTTGAGCAGAACCGGAATCCCGTGTAGCGGGCCGCGTGGTCCCTTGGTCTTTCGCTCGGCATCCAGTGCAGCTGCAATGGTCAACGCATCGGGGTTGAGTTCGATGATGGAGTTGAGCTTCGGCCCCGCCTTGTCGATCGCGGCGATGCGCGCCAGGTACAGGCGGACCAGTTGTTGCGCGCTGGTCCGGCCCGACACCATGGCCGCTTGCAACTCGGCCACGGTTTTTTCGGTCACGTCGAAAGCCCCATCGGGCGCTGCATTTGCTGTCATGGCCGAGCCTCCAGTGAGTAGCATCAGTTCTACAAAGTCACGTCTTTGCATGGGTTGCCTTATGCGAAATCTGCGCGCTATTGATATACCGTTTGGTAGTCGATGCTCTTGGCGTGGACGCCCAAGGTCGACTTGAAACCTGAAATGGTTCCGGCCTCGTCTATGCGAAAGCAATCTATCGTCCCGGTGGAAACGAAGTCGGCGGACTCCCAGTCGCTCAGACAGAGGTCAGCGGTGGTATTGGTCGCTGCGGTGAGCGACCATGCGTAGATCAAACGGTGGGTCAAGCCAATATCAACCGTATTGATACCGTTGTTCTGGATGTGCAGCGATCCGGTGAATACGGCGCCACTTGTTCCAATGCCGCCGGTTGCTGGCAAGGTCGTACTGTCGCTGGCCAGAATGCTGGCCGTGTTTTGCGCGCCATCGATCCATCCCACGACCTTGAAGAGTGTGTCCGTTCGGCTGAAATTGACGCTGTATTGTGTGACCTTGCTGACGCCATTGGTGGTCAGGGTCTGGTTTCGTGAAAACCATCCCGTAGCGCCCGGCACGTAGCTCACGACCATTCGGGTTTGAGTTCCCTTGCTGTCAACATTGGTCCCGCTGAAGGTCCCACCCACGGTGGCTAACTTGGTTACAACACTTTCAATGGGAAAGACCGTGACCGGTGGTGGTGGTGTGGGGCTTGATGCTCCTCCACCACACGCTATCAATGTTAGCGGAAGGTAGATACAACATAAAATTTTCATGCAAACGAGTCTACATTGTTGCGATTCAAAGCGCATTGCAAACTCTAGTCAACATGACCCGTCCTGCTATAGGTTGACACTTAAAGTTGCAGGATTTACCGGCTGACGAACTCCAGCCAGAGACGCCCGATGTACCTCATCGGGCGTTTTCAATTGTAGTGAGAAGTGGGGCCGCTCCAGGTTGTAGATGGCCAC
>CAINUX010000011.1 GCA_903853895.1 uncultured beta proteobacterium
ACCGCTACCTGGTGAGTGTGCGCTTTACGGGCGTGATGCGGGATGACGCAGACCAGCAGGACGAGTCGTTCGACGAAATCTGGCACATGACGAAGTCACGCCAAGGCAGCAGTGGGTGGGTACTCTCGGGAATTCAACAAAGTCTTTGAAGCCACCAGCCCTCGTATTTATTGGGTTAACAGCTACTAAAACAATAGCAAAACCAGGCGCTAGTTTGCGGGTAAAGGCGTCGCCCGAAATGATCGCGCCTCGAAGCGAAAGACTTTGGGGTCTTTGGCATCAATGGTGGTTTTTACCCAACCCATCCGGGGCGAGCCGTAGGTTTCTACCCGGGTGAAATTGGCTACGGTTTCCTGCGTGGTTGGGTCACGCATTGGCTGATTGATCTGCTGCTGGTGTGAGTCGCCATGCACCAACACCACCTGGCCCGCAAACGCCTGAGTTTCCTTACGCAGTTGGTTTAGAAAGTCTTTATAGCCCGGGTGCGCTTTGCCTGCCGCAGCGGCTTCAAAGTCGGGGTTAGCCTGAATAGTCACCATCAAACCGATGGCCTGGATGGCGCGGGCACGGGCAAAGGCCTGAGTCAGCCAACGCCCAATGACCGGGCTGCGTTGCAGGAACTCTTTGGAGGGTCCACTTCCGCGCTGGATGCCGTCGTAGTTGTTGTCACTGCCCGGCAGATTCAAACCCACGAACACCACTCCAGCAGCTTCCCAGCGTACGTTCTCGCGATAGGCCGCAAAGGCCGGATCCTGACTTTGCCGCGTCAGCTCAAACTGCCGCTGCCCCAATGTATTGTCATCAGGAAAGAACAGTGTGCGCAATTTGGTCAAACGCTCAAGTGGGTCATAAGAGCCATTGCTTCGACGGTGACAGTCCGTCCACTCGTTATCACCAGGCACATAAATCAACGGATGCCGGGACGCCTTGAATACACCCAAAATGTCGAGAAAAACCTCATCGCTACAGACCGAACCACCACTTTTGATGTCGCCATCGTGAATCACAAACGCAAGGTCTTCGGAGTCCATTTCCGCCATCAACTCAGGCAGCAGCTCGCGTTCACGACGGCTGTACGACGTATCACCAAAAAGGCCAATGGTGATAGGCTGGTCCCTGGTTTGGGCTGACGTTACAGCAGACAGACTCCACACCAGAAACGGGATGAAAAAGTGGCAATACTTGCGTGTATTCATTGGTTTGGGTGCATCAGGCGTTGATGGGTAGCAATACTGCTGTCGGCGATGAATGCCCAAACGATACCGTGGCCTTGCTGTTCGGTCTGGCGAACCTTTTTTGGCGCAGATCCGATTCTTGAAGAAGTTCTGGAGAAACGGCAACCGAACGGCAACCAGCAGACAATAAAAAGCCAAAAAGAAGAAAGGACTTAGAGCCTTTCGACTCTAAGTCCTTGATTCATATGGTGCGGCTGGCAGGAATTGAACCCACGACCCCTTGGTTCGTAGCCAAGTACTCTATCCAACTGAGCTACAGCCGCTAAGCTAAAAATTATAGCACAGGCTTTTCAGCCGACTCAGGCCCTCAGACCCAACAAAGCACGCGCCTCCTGCGGACTGGCAATCGCGCGACCTGCGTTGGCAGCGCAACGGGCCAATTCAGTGATCAACGCACCGTTGCCGCTGGCGCGTTCACCATTGGGCAGGTAGAAAGTATCTTCCAGGCCGGAGCGCAGCATGCCACCCAGATCCGCCGTCTTCTGGTGGACGGGCCAGATTTCAGCGCGGCCAATCAGCGTGGCCTGCCAGACACTGTTGGGCGCCATCCACTGCGGTAGCAGTGCCAGCAGGTCGGCATCGCAGGGCATGCCCGATGCCACGCCCATGACCAGGTTGTATTCGGCGCGACCCATCTCGGGTTTCAGCATGCCGTTCTTGATAAACATGCCTACCGAGCGCACGATGCCCACGTCAAAGCATTCAAACTCGGGGTGGGTGCCGCACGCCTGCATCACGTCCAGAAACTGCTGCACCTTGGCCACCGGGTTGTCAAACACCATGGGCGGCCAGGCCCATTGGCCGTCTTCCTTGATCTTGAGGTAGTTCAGGCTGCCGGCATTGCAGGCCGCAATCTCGGGCTTAACGCGGCGGATGCAGTCCAGCGGGCCGAATATATCCTTGCCGACCACGCCCGTGGTCAGGTTGATGATGACGCCGGGGCAGGCGTCGCGAATGGCATTGACTACGCTCTCGGCCACATCCGGGTCCCAGGACGGCATCTGGCCCATGCCCGGCTCCTGGTTGCGGATGTGCACGTGCATGATGGAGGCACCCGCGTTGAACGCATCGCGCGCCTCCGCAGCCATCTGCGCAGGGGTTACCGGCACCGGGTGCTGCTTGGGGTTGGTCAGCACGCCGGTCAACGCGCAGGTCAGTATTGCTTTTTCCATCATCATTCCTAATCAGTTGGGGACAGAGCTAAAGGTCTGTCCCGCAAGGTTTCAAGTTCTACTTATTCAATTCCAATTCAACCAGCAGCGCGCCAGACTCGACCTGGTCGCCCGACTTGACGTGTACCGCCTGCACCACGCCTGCAGTTTCTGCGCACAGCCACATTTCCATCTTCATCGCTTCCACACAGACCAGTTGCTGGCCGACTTGCACGTCGGCGCCACTGGCCACCAGAACCTGGGTCACCTTGCCCGCCACAGGAGAGCGTGCCTTGCTGGCATCTTTGAGTGCATCGGCGTCGGGGAAGGCAGACACTTCGGCAAATGCGAAGGTGTTGCCATCCAGCGCCAGATGCACCTGCGCATCGGCAAAGACGGCGACAGCGGTGCGCACCACGCCATCAATGGCGTAGCGCAGTTTTCCTTCGTCAAAGCTCAGTACGCTTGCTTGCACTGGTGCACCGTCCAGCCCCGTGGCGACTCCACCGTGGCGGTCCGGCTGCACACGGATGCTGCGAACCGTCTCACCGGCCTGCAGTCGCAAATCAAAGGCAGCCACGCTGTTGGCGCGCCAGCTGTTGCCATTGCGCATGGCGATAGCCATCGCGGCCACGCGCCAGACGTCATCGGTCGGCACTGGCTCCTGCAGCAGGGGCTCGCCGTGCTCCAGCCACTGATCGATCAGCGTCGTGTTCATCTCGGCCTTGCGAAAAGCGGGGTGGTCGACCAGATCGCTCAAAAAGCGGCCGTTGTTCTTCAAGCCCAGCAAGGGTGTGTTGGCCAATGCGGCGCGCAGGCGGCGAATCGCGTCATCCCGGTCACGCCCATGCACGATGATTTTCGCCACCATGGGGTCGTAGTACGGCGAGACCACACTGCCCTGCACGATGCCGTCGTCCACACGCACACCATGCCCCACGCCAGGTTGTGCCACCTGCGGGTGCATGGCGTTGGCGGGTTGCCACCACAGCACGGTGCCGGTCTGCGGGGTGAAGCCGGTATAGGGGTCTTCTACATAAAGCCGCGCCTCGATGGCGTGGCCGGTGAGGGTAATGTCGCCTTGTTGTGCGGGCAGAGGTTCGCCCGCAGCAACGCGCAATTGCCACTCCACCAGGTCGTAGCCAGTGATCATTTCGGTCACCGGATGCTCCACCTGCAAGCGCGTGTTCATCTCCAGAAAGT
>CAINUX010000012.1 GCA_903853895.1 uncultured beta proteobacterium
CAGAAGACGGCCATGCCCAGCGCGGCGACTTGGCCTTCGCTCCAGCTGCCGTCGACCAGGCCCTGCACAAAGTGCTGGATCTGGGCCACGCTCAGGCGCTGGCCGTCGCGCTTGGTGCGGATGATTTCTTGCGCCAGCATGTGGTGTGCCGTCGCGCGTCAGTAGGCGCTAGAGGTGGGCGCCGAGGCCTCGCCCGCCAGCACGGCCTCAATGTCGTTGAGCAGGCCACTGGCACCAAAGCGAAAGCGTTGGGCGGTCAAGGCTTCCGCCCCCAGCACAGCGGCCGCCATGTCTAGGTAGACCTTGGCGTCCGGCACCGAGCGTATGCCACCTGACGCCTTGAACCCGGCTGTGGGCGAGCCGCTGGCGGTAATCTCACGCAGCATCACCGTGGCGGCCTCGGGCGTGGCAGACACCGGTGTCTTGCCGGTGCTGGTCTTGACGAAATCGGCTCCGGCCGCCAGGGCCAGTTGCGTGGCTTGGGCGATCAGCTCAGGGCTGGCCAGCACACCACTCTCGATGATGACCTTGAGTGTCAGTGGGCGGCTGGCCTCTCGGACCTGCTGCAAGAAATCTGCGCACTCTTTGGCCTGGCCGTTCATCAGCGCGCGGTATGGGGCAACCACGTCCACCTCATCGCCACCGGCGTCCTTGATGGCCTTTACGTCCGCCAGGGCCAGTGCCACGTCCAGTGCACCTGCCGGAAAGTTGGCCACCGCCGCCACGCGAATGCTGGCTGGCAGCAGGCCGCGCGCCTGGGCCACAAAGCGTGGCCATACGCAGACAGCGGCGACCGGGCCAAAGCGCGTCTGGGCCCGCTGGCACAGGGCGGCAATGTCGGCGGGGGTGTCGGCATCGTTCAGGCTGGTCAGGTCCAGGCATTTCAGGGCGATGCGGGCGACTTCGGGCAGGGGTAGTGTGTTTGGCATGGAGTCTTCAGTAAAAAGTGGCGCTAGCCCTCGTGGAATATACGCAGGTAGCTATCAAAAATATAGTGATCAACCGTGCAGCGAGGGCACATCGGCCAGGCTGCTGATCAGGTCGGCCAGGAATTGCGCGGCGTAGCCGCCTGAGGCCTGGGCCTGCTGCAGGGTGGCGGCGTGGGTCAGAGACTCGGTACTCAGGCCGGCACCCATATTGGTCATCAGCGACAAGCCCAGTACGCGCATCCCGGCGTGGCGGGCCAAGATGGTCTCGGGCACGGTGCTCATGCCCACGGCGTCGGCGCCCCAGGCCGCAAACATGCGGATTTCGGCCGGGGTTTCAAACTGCGGGCCCAGCGCCCACAGGTAGGTGCCCTCGTGCAGCGCCACCTGTTGAGCAAGCGCCAGTTGGCGGGTGTGTGCCAGCAGCTCGGGGTCGTAGGCGGCGCCCATGTCGACAAAGCGGGCGTTGCCGGGCTCACCGACCAGTGGCGAGTGCTGAGGGGCGTTGATGTGGTCGGTGATCAGCATCAGGCTGCCCGGCGGCATGTGGGGGCGCAGGCTGCCCGCCGCGTTGGTTTGCAGCAGCAGCTTGACACCCCAGTTATGGAGGCTGCGCAGCGCACCGGCCATGCCGGAGCAGTCGCCCGTCTCGTAGGTGTGTTTGCGTCCGCCCAGCATGGCCACGCGTTGGTTGCCGATGCGGCCTACGGTGAGTGCGCTGACGTGTCCTTCTACGCTGGTTGCCTGGAAGGCGGGAAGCTCTGCATAGGCTATGCGTTGTGCATCTTGCACCTGTGCAGCGGCGGCGGCCCAGCCGGAGCCCAGAATCACTGCGACTTCGGGTGCTTGGCCGAAGGTGTTTTGCAGTTTGCGAACGGTGTCCTCGATCGCTCGGAGCCTTGGCGCCTGAGCGTTTTGCTCCGTGTCCCCCGCCCGCTGTGCGGGCTCCTCCTTGACCTGCGCAAAATGCTCAGGCGCCAAGGCTCCTTGGTGTTGTGGCATATCAGGTTGGTTTCGTTTGGTTGTGGGTCAGATGACCTGGCCCAAAGCTGGCGGGCAGCAGCTCGCCCAGTGTCCAGGTCTGTTTTACGCCGCTGGGGTCGGCGGCAATGATGAGCAGATCGTCGTCACCAAACTCGCGCAGCTTCTGGCGGCAGCCGCCGCAGGGGGTGATGACATCGGGGCCGGGGCCGCTGACCAGTACGGCCTTAGCGCGCTTGCCGCCGGCCATCAGCATGGCGCCCAGGGCCGTGGCCTCGGCGCACCAACCCTGAGGGTAGGCGGCGTTTTCGACGTTGCAGCCGGCGTGGATGGCACCGTGTTCGTCCAGCACGGCTGCCCCCACGGCGTAGTGGGAGTAGGGCGTGTGGGCATGGGCACGTGCGGCCAGCGACGCACTCAGCAGGCGTTGCATCACGTCAGGGGGGAGGGGGGCTTGCATGGCAGGGATAGGGTTGTGCAATAGTGTAGTGCCGTGGTCCCACGGCGACGCCTGACGGATATCAACTTCGACCATCATTGCCACGCATGGACAGCCACACTTTTCTCTGGCACGACTACGAAACCTTTGGTGCACAGCCGCGGCGTGACCGGCCGGCGCAGTTTGCTGCCATCCGCACCGATGCCGACCTGAACGAGTTGGGTGCGCCCATCATGCTTTTCTGCAAGCCTGCGCCGGACTTTCTGCCCGATCCGCAGTCGTGTCTGATCACCGGCATCACGCCGCAGCAGTGTCTGGAGCAGGGCGTGCCCGAGCACCAGTTTGCCGCCACCATTGAGCAGGCCTTCAGTCTGCCCGGCACCATCGGCGTGGGCTACAACACCATCCGCTTTGACGATGAGGTCACGCGCTTCCTGTTCTGGCGCAACCTGATCGACCCCTATGCCCGTGAATGGCAAAACGAATGCGGCCGCTGGGACCTGCTGGACGTGGTGCGCACCGCCTATGCGCTTCGGCCCGACGGCATCCAGTGGCCGATCAAGGCCGAGGGCGGCGCCAGTTTCAAGCTCACTGACTTGACCGCCGCGAATGGCCTCGTGCACGAAGCCGCGCACGATGCGTTGAGTGACGTGCGCGCCACCATCGCACTGGCCCGGCTGATCAAGACCGCCCAACCCCGTTTATTTGACTTTTGCCTGGGGCTGCATAAAAAAGACGGTGTAGCGCACGAGTTGGGCTTGCCCGTGGCGCCCCGCCAAGCGCGGCCCTTTTGGCATGTGTCGGGCATGTTCCCGGCCACACGTGGCTGCCTGGCCCTGATGTGGCCGTTGGCCATGCACCCCAATAACAAGAATGAGCTGATAGCCTGGGACCTGGCGTTTGATCCGAGGGAACTGGAGTTGCTGAACGCCGCCGACATGCGCCTGCGGCTGTTCAGCAAGAGCGAGGATCTGCCCGAGGGGGTGCAGCGGCTGCCCGTCAAATCCATCCACCTGAACAAATCGCCGATGGTGATGGCCAACCTGAAAGTGCTGTCACCGACCATGGCCCAGCGCTGGGGTGTGGACGTGCAGGTCCGGTTGCAGCACGCTGAGTACGCCCAGGCACTGCCGGACATGAGCGCCATCTGGCCCGTTGTGTTTGACCGCCCCGAGGCGCCGCGGCCCGATGTGGACGAAGACCTGTATGGCGGCTTTGTCAGCAACAGTGACCGCCGCCGCTTGAACGACCTGCGCAGCATGACGCCCGAGCAACTGTCCAGCGCCCACCCGGCGTTTGAAGACGCACGCTTGCCAGAGCTGCTGTTCCGCTACCGCGCGCGCAATTTTCCCGATGGCCTGACCGACGACGAGGCCGCGCGCTGGGAGGCGCACCGGGCCGAGCGTCTGTTTGAAGGCGTCGGGGGTGCGCGCACCATAGAGCAGTTGTTTGACGAAATTGACCAGTTGTCCGAGTCGGCCGACGAGCGCGGCGAGGCGATTTTGGGCGCCCTGTACGATTACGCCGAGTCCATAGCGCCCCAGCGGGACTGAAGTGCGGCGAGAATAGCCACCCATTCCCGATTCACACTTTTCATCCCGTCATCCCATGAAAATCGACAAAGACACCGCCGTAACCCTGAACTTCAAAGTAGCCGACGCCACCGGCAAGCCACTTGACACCGGCAACGAGCCCATGGTCTACCTGCACGGTGGCTATGACAACATCTTCCCCAAGGTGGAAGAAGCGCTGCAAGGCCAGGAAGCCGGTTACCAGGTCACGCTGACGCTTGCCGCCGCGGATTCTTTTGGTGAACGCGACGAGGCGCTGGTGACTACGATTGACAAAAAGGACTTTCCGCCCGGCGTGAAAGTCGGCGGTCAACTCCAGGGCCGTGGCGACGACGGACAGGACATCGTCTTCAACGTGCTGAAGATCAAAGGCCCCGTCGTGCACCTGGACGGTAACCACCCGCTGGCCGGCAAGGAACTGCGCTTTACCGTCAAGGTGCTGTCGGTGCGTGCTGCGTCGGCCGAAGAAATTGCCCACAAACACGTGCATGGAGAGCACGGCCACCACCATTGATGGGCACATCGCTCTGAAACCTCACCCCGACTTTCAGCCTGAACGCAGGCCCATGCGGATCGCATGGGTGCTGTCTGTTCTGGTTCACGCGCTGTTGGTCAGCCTGAGTTTCGGCAGCCAGGGTTTGGGGCTTCCGGGCTTGGAATTTCCGTGGCGAGAAAGACGCTTCGAGGCAGAGGAACTGCGCGTGGTGCTGGAACCGGCACCGGTCCCTGCATTGGCATCCGCAACGGCACCTGCATTGCTCGAGCCGTCGGCAGATCCCGAGCCGACACCCGTGGCCAAGGCCGAGCCAAAAGCCGCGAACGATGCGCCGACTGGTCCCGCTGCAATGGCTGTGGTTGCGCCTGCCACCGGCGGTGTGCCGGAGAGCGTGGCGGCCCCACCGCCCCCTCCGACTCCTTCGACTCCTCCCACTCCGGCGCCGGCCGTGATGGCCGTGGAAAAGTCCATCGTGCCCACGCTGGCTGTGCCTGTCGCACCATTGGAGGCGACGCCCGTGATAGCAACCGCGTCACGCGCCACACGCCCAGAGGTTGCAGCATCGGCGCCG
>CAINUX010000013.1 GCA_903853895.1 uncultured beta proteobacterium
AGGGACTCGTTCTCAAAACCACAAGTCCCAACGATGCCCGTGGCGTAGTGCTGACCCTCACAGCAAAGGGACGCAGTACCTGGCAGCGGGTAATGTCCGTGGTGGAGAAACGCAATTGCGAAATCATTGGCTGCCTCAATGCTGCAGAAGCAAAGCAATTCAAAACCCTGCTGCAGCGTCTGGTCGACCATGCACGCCAATCTGCCGGCGATCTGGATGCGTCTGAAGAATAGCGCAAAGCCCCTCAAACGCCCAAATACGCCGACAGCGTCGCACTGCCCGCCACCTCATCCGCCGTGCCCTGCAACACCACCTGCCCCTTTTGCAGCACCAGAGCCTGGTCGGCATGCGCCAACACCCGGCGGTAGTCGCGGTCCACGATCAAGGTGGCGATGCCGCTTTTGCGGATCTCGCCAATCACGCGCCAGATGTCGGCCACGATCAGCGGTGCCAGGCCTTCGGTGGCCTCGTCCAGCACGATTAGCTCGGGGTGGGTCATCAGCGCCCGGCCGATGGACAGCATTTGTTGCTCGCCGCCCGAGAGTTGTGCGCCGAGGTTAGTCAGGCGTTCCTTCAGTCGCGGGAAGGTCTCCATGACGCGCTCGAACGACCAGTCATTGCGGCCATCCACACCCCGGCGCGCGGCCATCACCAGGTTCTCGCGCACCGACAGGTTGGGGAACACGCCACGGCCCTCGGGCACGTAGGCCACGCCCAGGCGGGCGACCTCGTGCGGCTTGAAGCGCGAGGCGTCCTTGCCAAACAGCGTGATGTGGCCGTCGCGCTGGGTCACATGGCCCAGTAGCGTGCGGATCAGCGTGCTCTTGCCCATGCCGTTGCGTCCGAGCAGGCCCACGGTCTGGCCGCGCGCAATCTGCAACGCGGCGCCGTGCAGCACATGGCTGGAGCCATACCAGGCGTGGATGCCACGGGCATCGACGATCAAGTCGCGGTTCACTTTAATGTTCCCCCAAATAGGCGATGCGCACTTCGGGGCTGTTGCGCACATAGTCGGGCGTGCCGCAGGCAATCACCGTGCCGTTGACCATGACCGTGATGCAGTCAGCGATGCGGAACACGGCGTCCATGTCGTGTTCCACCAGCAGGATGGCGTGGCTGGATTTCAGCTCGGCCAGCAGCGTGAGCATGCGTTCGGTTTCCTCGGCCCCCATGCCGGCCAGCGGCTCGTCCAGCAGCAGCACCTGGGGCTTGGTGGCCAGGCACATCGCAATTTCCAGCTGGCGTTTCTGGCCGTGCGACAACAGCCCGGCTTCGCGGTCCAGCAACTCAATCAGCCCAGCACGCGTGGCCGAGGCGTGCGCTGCTGCCATGCTGGCCGTGCACTGCTGCGCATCGGTCCACCAGGCCCAGGGCTTTTGTACCGTGGCCTGCGCGGCCAGGCGGCAGTTCTCCAGCACCGTGAAGCTCGGGTAGATGGTGTTGCGCTGGTAGCTGCGCCCCAGGCCCGCGCGGGCGCGCCGGGGCTGCGACCAGTGGGTCACGTCCTGGCCCAGCAGCTCCACCGATCCACTGGACGGCGGTAGCTCGCCCGAAAGGATATTGATCAGCGTGGATTTGCCCGCACCATTGGTGCCGATCACGGCATGCACAGTGCCGCGCTGCAGTTCGAGTGACACCTTGTTCAGCGCCACCAGGCCGCCCCAACGGCGGGTGATCTCAGAGCCACGCAGCAGCACGTCAGACGGATTAGTCATGGGGAGCCTCCGCTGCCGTCGTGCCGCGTGCACCGTTCGGACGTCCACTCAAGCGCGCCGCCACTTGTCCAGGCACACCGACCAGTCCACGGGGCAGCAGCGCCACGCAGGCGATGATGGACAGGCCCATGCCCAGATGCCAGTGCTTGGCAAACTCGCCAAAAATCGCCTCCGACTTGAAAAACTCCTGCAGCAGCGCAAAGGCAAAGGCGCCAATCAGCGCTCCGCGCAAATGCCCCAGCCCGCCCAGGATGATCATGATCAGCACCTCGCCCGAGAGGTGCCAGCTGATCAGCTCCGGGTTCACATAACCGTCCTTCACCGCAAACAGAAAACCCGCCAGCCCGGCAATGCCGCCGGAGATGACAAAAGCGGCCAGCTTGTAGGGGTAGGTCGAAAAGCCCGTGGCCCGCATACGCTGCTCGTTCACGCGAATGCCGGCCAGCGCACGGCCAAAGCGCGAACGCAGCAGCAGGGTCAGAAAGCCGAACACGCCCGCCAGACAGGCCAACGTGAAGCCATAAAACGCCTGCGGCTTGTCCAGGTCCAGCAACGTGCCCAGCACCGGCTTGGTCATGAGGTAGATGCCGTCGGTGCCACCACCCAGCGGCGTGTCGTGCACCACGTAATAGGCCATCTGCGCAAAGGCCAGCGTGACCATGATGAAGTACACGCCCTTGGTGCGCAGCGACAGCGCCCCCACCAGAAGCGCATACAGCGCCGCCAGCAGCACGCAAGCGGGCAACAACCACAGCAGCGAGGGTGCGCCGTCCTGCGGGGTCAGCAGCACCGTGGCATAGGCCCCAATGCCAAAAAACGCCGCCTGGCCAAAGCACACCAGGCCGGTGCTGCCCACCAGCAGCTCCAGGCTGAGCGCAAAGATGGCAAAAACCATGATCTTGGTGACCAGGTCCACACCGTATTGGCCGACCGTCAGGGGCCACAGTGCAAGTGCCACAAAAGCGGCGGCAACGAAGAGGAATTTGGATTTATTCATGGAGTTGATATCGCGCCTAGCCCGCCTTGAAGAGGCCGTCCGGTTTCCACAGCAGGATCAACGCCATCAAGACGTAAACCAGCACGCCAGCGGCCTGCGGAAAGATCACCTTGCCGAAGGTGTCGACCGCGCCGATCAGCAGGGCGGCCAGCAGTGCGCCACGGATGGATCCGATACCGCCAATCACCACCACAACAAAGCAGATGATCAGAACCTGGTTGCCCATGTTCGGGTAAACGCTGCTGACCGGCGCGGCCACCATGCCGGCGAGCACGGCAATCGCCACGCCGGCGGCGAATACGACGCGGTAAAGGAACTTGATGTCAATGCCCAGCGACTGCACCATCTCGCGGTTGGTGGAGCCCGCGCGGATCATCATGCCCAACCTCGTTCGCGTAAAGACGAACCACATGCCTGCAGCCAGCGCCAGGCACACGCCGCTGATAAAGAGGCGATACACCGGATAGGTCATCACCTCGCCCAGCGCAAAAGTGCCCGCAAGCCATTCGGGTGGCTGCACGCCGTGCACGTCGTTACCCACGATCAGGCTGCGCAACTCCTCGAAGATCAGGATCAACCCGTAGGTCATCAGCACCTGCTGCAGATGCTCGCGCTCATACAGAAAGCTGAAGAACGCCCACTCCAGCACATAGCCCAGCAGCACCGCCAGCACCAGGCCCACGGCCAGCGTGGAAAAGAAGCCGCCGCCGAACGTGCTGCCGACGATGGGCGCCAGAGCATAGGCCATGTAGGCGCCAATCATGTAGAAGCTTCCGTGCGCCAGGTTGATGACGCCCATGATGCCGAAGATCAGCGTCAGACCGGATGCCACCAGGAACAGCAGCAGCCCGTACTGCAGCGCATTCAGGCACTGGATGAGGAAGGTCGCGAAGTCCATTTACATTTTGCAGCCGCGCGCGGGGTCAGGCAGCACCTTCACCGCGATGCCTGTCATCACGTTCTCGCGGCCCTTGGCCTCACGGATGTAGAAGTCCTGCACCGGGTTGTGGGCGGCGCTCAGCGTGTATTTGCCACGCGGGCTGTCCACCGTCATCTTGCGCATCGCAGCGACCATACCGTCGCGCTGCTTGAAGTCGCCCTTCACGGCAACCAGGCCTGCAGCCAAAGTCTGTGCTGCGTCGTATCCCTGAACGGCATAAACGTCTGGCTGAGCCTTGTAGGTCACGGCGTACTTATTACGAAACGCGTTGTCGCGCGGTGTATTCAGGCTGTCGGCGTAGTGCAATGAGGTCAGCAGGCCCTGGGCCGAGGCGCCTTGCGCCTCGAGCGTACCGTCGGTCAGGAAGCCCGAGCCCATCAGCGGGATGCTCTTCTTCAGGCCCGCGGCGTCATAGTCCTTGACGAACTTCACAGCGCCACCGCCGGCAAAGAAGGCGAACACCACGTCGGGCTTCTGCGCCGCGATCTCGGTCAGCAGCGCCTGGAACTCCACGTTCGGGAAAGGCAGACTGAGGTCCTTGATGACCTTGCCGCCGCCCTTTTCGAATGCCTCGCTGAAGCCCTTTACCGTTTCCTGACCGGCCGCGTAGCCCCAGGTGATGGTCATGGCCTTCTTGTAGCCTTTCTGTGCGGCGATCACGCCGGTGGCGTAGCCCGGTTGCCAATTGCTAAAACTCGAGCGCACGATGTTGGGAGCACACAGAGGGCCGGTGATGGCGTCAGCGCCAGCGTTGGGCACGATCAGCAACGTGTTGCTTTCCTTGACCGCGCGCGCCATGGCCAACGCTACGCCGCTGTGCACGGTGCCGACAATGACGTCCACGTTGTCGCGCTTGATGAGCTTGTTCACATTGTCAGTGGCCTTGGATGGGTCGCTCTCATCATCGACCTTGAAATACTGGATCTCGCGGCCACCAAGCTTGCCGCCTTGCTCGGCGACGTAGAGCTTGAAGCCGTTCTCGATGGCCGTGCCCAGCGCTGCAAAGGTGCCGGTGGCAGGCAACATCAGTCCGACCTTCAGTGCCGGCTGGCCCTGAGCCTGTACCGGGAGGGTGGCGACTGCCGTTAGGGCCAGCGCTGCGACTGCGGTGCTGATCAGGTTTTTGCGGGAAGGGCTCATCATGGTTTGTCTCCTGTTTGTTGTTTCATAAAAGCGCTGGCACGGGTGATCAGGCGGTCCGCCTGGTCACGATGCGGGGAATGGCCACAGTCGCTCAACTCAATCAACTGGGCCTGTGGCACGCACCGCGCAATGCCACGTATTTGCTCTAGCGTACCGTATTCGTCGTCCAGTCCTTGAACGGCCAGTAATGGGCACCGGATGGCTGCGATTTCAGACGCTATGGACCACTCGCGAAACGACGGGTGCAGCCAGATGTCGTTCCAGCCCCAAAAGGCCGAATCGGGGTCGTCGTGGTATTTGGTCAGACGCTGGCGCAGGTCGGTTTCCAAGTAGGCTGTGCGGGCCCCAGCGATGCTGGACACCGACAGATCTTCGACCAGAATGTGCGGCGCAACGACCACCGCGCCGGCAATGGCCTGCGGGAACCGGGCGGCATACAACAAGGCAATCGAGGCACCGTCGCTGTGGCCAAACAGCCAGGGCTGTTGAAGCGCGGCGTCGATAGCCAATGCCCTGAGCAAGACCGGCAGCACCACGTAGGCCTGTTGGTGCATAAAGTCCAGGCCCCAAGCCTCTTCTGCCGCGCGCGGCGTGGAGCGGCCATAACCCGGGCGTGAATACACCAGGCCCCGAAACCCAGCCGCATCGCACAGGCGCTGCGGAAAATCCTTCCACATGGCCAGCGAGCCCAAGCCTTCGTGCAGGAACACGATCAAGGGTGCCTGCGTGCGCTCGGGCGCGATCCACTGGTGCTCGATGCGCACACTGCGCCCGCCCCAGACTATGTCGACAAAGGCCACGGCCTCACTCATGCGCCCGCAGCCTCCAGTTCGCGCAACTTGTAACGCTGGATCTTGCCGGTGGCCGTCTTGGGCAGATCAGTGACGAACGCAATATGGCGCGGGTACTTGTAGGGCGCCAGCTTGTCCTTGACAAAGGTCTGCAGCTCGGCTTCGGTGACGTGCGCACCCGCTATCAGCACGACGAAGGCCTTGGTCTTGGTCAGGCCCTGGGCATCGGGTACGCCGATGACGGCGGCTTCCAATACCGACGGATGCTGCACCAGCGTGGCCTCGACTTCAAAGGGACTGACGTAGATACCGCTGACCTTGAGCATGTCGTCGCTGCGCCCGCCATAGGTGTAGCTGCCGTCTGCGTTGCGCACGTATTTGTCACCGCTCTTGGTCCAGCCGCCCTGAAAGGTCTCGCGGGTCTTGGCGCGGTTGCCCCAGTACATCATCGCCGCAGACGGGCCGCGGATAAACAGGTCGCCGGACTCGCCATCGGGCACAGAGCCGCCATCTTCGCCACGCAGTTCAATGTCGTAGCCGGGCACCGGCCAGCCGGTGGTGCCATAACGCACCCTCTCGGGGAAGTTGGACAGGAAGATGTGTAGCATCTCGGTGGAGCCAATGCCGTCCACGATGTCGACGCCAAAGTGGCGCTTGAAGCGCTCGCCCAGCTCGGCCGGCAAGGCCTCGCCCGCCGACGACACCAAGCGCAAGGCCACATCACCGCGCGCCGGTAGATTAGGTGCCGCCAGCATGCCGGCAAAGCCGGTGGGGGCGCCGTAGAACACCGTGGGCTTCAGGCCCCCCAAGTGACCCAACCAGCGCTTGAACGTGGCGTCGGGCGTGGCGCGCTCGGCCATCAGAATCGTCGTGGCACCCACGCTCATCGGAAAGGTCAGCGCATTGCCCAGGCCGTAGGCAAAGAACAGCTTGGCGGCCGAAAAGCAGGTGTCGTTTTCAGTCAGGGCCAGCACACCCTTGCCGTACAGCTCGACTGTCCAGTAGGGGTTTCCATGCGAATGCACGGTGCCTTTTGGCCGACCGGTGGAGCCGGACGAGTAGAGCCAGAAGCCCGGATCGTCGGGACCGGTGGCTGCCGGCTTGTGCAGCGGCGAGCAGGTCTGTACAAAGGTTTCAAACTCCACTTCGGCCGGGTGCAGCGGCGCCATGGGGCGCGAGACGATGACCTTGCCCACCTCGTGGTCCGACTTGACCATGGCCGCCGTCAATGCGGGCAACAGCGCACCCGACACCAGCACCGCCTGTGCACGGGAGTGCTCCAGCATATAGGTGTAATCATCGGCCGTCAGTAGCGTGTTCACAGCCACGGGCACCAGCCCGGCGTACATGGCGCCGAGAAAGCTCACCGGCCAGTCGTTGCAGTCGTGCATCAGGAGCAGCACGCGCTCCTCGCGCTTGATGCCCAGTGCGCGCAAGCCTGCCGCCACGCGGCGTACCCGCTCGTCAAGCCGGCCGTAGGTTAGCGTGCCCTGGTCATCGATGAAGGCGGCTTTGGCAGCGCGCCCGGTGTTGCAGGCCAGCAGATGCTGGGCGAAGTTGAATACGTCGCCCGGTGGCGGCACCACGGGTGCCTCGGTTGTGGGTGTGGTTGTCTGCATTGTGCTGTCTCGCTCGTTTTTATAGGACTCAGCGTGGGTGTTGCGGTCTGTCGCGGCCTACACGGGCTGATGGCTGCCCATCGCCGCCAGTACAACCGTGCTGGCCTGCACGGCACTGCGCCGGTGGTAGAAGCCCAGCGCACGCAGCCCGCCCAGTTCTTCGCCGCCACCCGCGCGGCCGGGGCCGCCGTGCAGCGACTGCGGCATCACATTGCCATGGCCGGTGTGCAGCTGCGCCACGTCGGGCGAAATCACATGCACGCGGCCATGGCTGTCGGCAAGTTGCAGCGCAGTGGCGGCCAGCGTTGCCGGGTCGCCACCATACAACGAGGCCACCAGTGAGCCCTGGCCACGACGCACCAGGGCCAAGGCGTGGGACGTGTTGCGGTACGGCAGCAAGGTGGCGACGGGGCCAAACACTTCGGTTTCGTGCACCCGGTCCGCACCATCGGCATCGCGCGCGCCCAGCAGCGTGGGACCAACGCAACAGCCGATGGCCGGGTCGGCATCCATCAAGGTGTGCGTGGCGCCGTCGTGCAGTGTTTGCGCCTGTTGCTGCAGATAGGCGAGGCCTTCGCGCACGCTCACCAGTTGGGCCCGGTTTACCAGGGCGCCCATGCGCACCGCCTCATTGCGCGGATTGCCCACCGTGGTCTTGGCCAACCGGGCGGAAATAGCTTGCGCGGCTGCATTAAAACTGGCCTCGGGCACCAAGATGCGGCGGATAGCCGTGCACTTTTGCCCGGACTTGACCGTCATCTCGCGTGCCACTTCCTTGGCCAGCAAGTCGAAGGCTTCACTGCCGGGTGCCGCGTCGGGCAAGAGCAAGGCCGAGTTCACACTGTCGGCCTCGATATTGACCCGCACA
>CAINUX010000014.1 GCA_903853895.1 uncultured beta proteobacterium
ATGGACGCAATCAGCAGGCCCTTGGCGTCATACGGGTTGGACGGCATCACCGTGCGCAGCCCGCAGACCTGGGTGAACATGGCCTCCGGGCTTTGGCTGTGGGTTTGCCCGCCGTAGATGCCACCGCCGCAGGGCATGCGGATCGTGATGGGGGCCGTGAAGTCGCCCGCCGAACGGTAGCGCAGGCGCGCCGCCTCGGACACGATCTGGTCGGTTGCGGGGTAGACGTAATCCGCAAACTGGATCTCGATCACGGGCCTCAGCCCATAGGCGCCCATGCCCACTGCTGTGCCGACAATGCCGCCCTCGGAGATGGGGGCGTCAAACACGCGCGAGGTGCCGTACTTCTTTTGCAAGCCTTCGGTGCAGCGGAACACGCCGCCGAAGTAACCCACGTCCTGACCGTAGACAACCACGTTGTCGTCGCGCTCCAGCATCACATCCATGGCACTGCGAAGCGCCTGGATCATCGTCATGGGGGTAGTGGTGGTGTCCGTACTCATATTCCCAACTCCTGACGCTGCTGACGCAGGTGCGCTGGCATGACTTTGTAAACATCTTCAAACATCTCTGCCGGGCTGCGCACCATGCCATCGGCCAGCGTGCCGTAGCGTTCGGCTTCTTTCTGTGCGGCTGTCACTTCGGCTTCCTGTTCCTTTTGCATGGCTTCGTGCTCAGCATCGGACCAGGCACCCAGCTTGATCAAATGCTGCTTGAGGCGAACAATCGGGTCGCCCAATGGAAAGCGGGCCGGGTCGTTGGCCGGGCGGTATTTGCTGGGGTCATCCGACGTGGAATGCGGCCCTGCTCGGTAGGTCACCCATTCAATCAGCGTCGGGCCGAAATTGCGGCGTGCTCGCTCCAACGCCCATTGGGACGCGGCGTACACGGCCAGGAAGTCATTGCCATCAACCCGCAACGACGCAATTCCACTGCCCACTCCGCGCGCAGCAAAGGTCGTTCCCTCTCCGCCGGCAATCGCCTGAAAGGTGGATATCGCCCACTGGTTGTTGACCACGTTCAGGATGACCGGTGCACGGTACACGTGGGCAAAAGTGACGCCGGTGTGGAAGTCGGCCTCGGCGGTGGCGCCGTCGCCAATCCAACTGGATGCAACCTTGGTGTCGCCCTTGATGGCCGACGCCATGGCCCAGCCCACGGCCTGGATCACTTGCGTGGCCAGGTTGCCGGAGATGGAGAAGAAGCCCTGTTTCTTGCTGGAATACATGACCGGCAGTTGCCTACCTTTGAGCGGGTCATTCTGGTTGGAGAACAACTGGCAGATCATGTCGACCATGTTGCAGTCGTCGCGCGCCAGCAACAGACCCTGCTGGCGGTAGGTGGGGAAGCACATGTCGCCTTCGCTCAGCGCCATGGCGTGGGCGCAGGCAATGGCCTCTTCGCCCAACGAAAGCATGTAAAAGGACATCTTCTTTTGCCGCTGCGCAATCTGCATGCGGGCATCAAAAGCACGCGTCTTGACCATGGCGCGCAAACCCTTGCGCAGTGTGGCCACGTCCAGGTCCGGGGCCCAGGGGCCGACGGCGTTGCCGTCCTTGTCCAGCACGCGGATCAGCGTAAAGGCCAGGTCGCTGGTTTGCGCGGCCGCCACATCGACCGGGGGGCGTCGCACGGCGCCGGCTTCAGATAGGGGGAGGTAGGAAAAGTCGGTGTCATGGCCCGGTCGCCCAGTGGGCTCGGGCACATGCAGACGCAGTGGCTCATACGTTGGCATAGGCATTTACTCCTTGCAGGGTCGTGTCCTGCAGCAGGTTTCAAGATGGACTGGCCGTTTGGCGGGTAGCCAAGCTCAGTCTGACAATACCGCAAACCCCACGGGATCGCCATGGGGTTTGCATGCGGTGGGGAGCATACCGCGGCTGACGGCGCTGCCGCGCCTTTATGGCAAAAAAATGCGGCCTCTCGTCGTTTGAATCACCGACAGGACGGAATCCGCGCATCAAATTGCTTCATAAACCCGGGATTTGCCGCCAGGAACTGGCGCCCAAAGTAGGCGTGCAAGGGGTTGTCCTGCGCAACAACCATCCGGTAGCGTTTTGGATCAACACCTTGTTCTTTCATGGCAGCGGCGACGGCAAGGTTGCCGCCCAAGATCGCATCCGCGCGGCCGCGGACAAGGCCGGTCAACAGCAATTCGTCAGTCTGTGGCTTGAAGACCACGTTGTAATTTTCAGCTTCCAACATTTTCAAACGGTTAGAACCAAAGTGGGCGCCAACTCTGGCCGTGGTTTTGAATGCAGGAGAAAGTGGGTCAAGTTTGCTGTCCAGTGGCAAGTACCAGACCCATTTTTGATCGGCAATTGCCCCGGATGCCTCAGCCCAAACCAGCCTTTCGGGCTTGATGGTCGCGGGGAAGAATCCATCCACGTCCCCCTTCTCCGCGAGCTTCTGGGCGCGCTCCCACGGATACACCTCCACAGAGTAGGTTCGCCCCATTCTCTGCAATACACATTCCATGACCCGCACTGCCACGCCATCAAACCGCCTGTCAGCCAGGTAGGTCCCATAGGGTGCCTGGTCATGGGTCGCGATGCGAACGGGTTGGGCTGCTGGCACGCCGCTGGCCGCCATGAACCATGCAGCGGCACCGCAAAGCAAACGTGTGGAAACACGCATGCTTGATTTCCAGTACCTGCCAGACATTGTGAACTCCTCCTGCAAACGACCGCCGCGCATTCTTGCAGCTTCGATCGTGTGACTCTACCCCATTGGTCAGGCAACGTGTACAGCCGAACTACATGTTGCGCCGGTACTGCCCACCCACCTCAAACAGGGAGTTGGTGATCTGCCCCAGCGAACACACACGCACGGCGTCCATCAACACTTCAAACACATTCTTGTTGGCTATGACGGCCTCCTGCAGGCGCTTGAGGGCAGCGGGTGATTCGGCTGCGTGCGTGGCGTGGAAGTCGGCCAGGCGTTTCAACTGGCTCTGTTTTTCTTCATCGGTACTGCGCGCCAACTCCAGCTTGTCGTTCACCGGGTCGCCATGCGGGTTGCGGAAGGTGTTGACGCCGATGATGGGCAGCTCGCCGGTGTGCTTAAGCATTTCGTAGGTCATGCTTTCGTCCTGGATCTTGCCGCGCTGGTAGCCGGTCTCCATCGCCCCCAGCACGCCGCCGCGGTCGGCAATGGCCGTGAACTCGGACAGCACGGCTTCCTCGACCAGTTCGGTCAGTTCCTCGATGATGAAGGCGCCCTGGTTCGGGTTCTCGTTCTTGGCCAGGCCCCACTCGCGGTTGATGATCAACTGGATGGCCATGGCGCGGCGCACGGAATCTTCCGTAGGCGTGGTGATGGCCTCGTCGAACGCGTTGGTGTGCAGGCTGTTGCAGTTGTCGTAAATGGCGATCAGGGCTTGCAGCGTGGTGCGGATGTCGTTGAACTGGATTTCTTGCGCGTGCAGGCTGCGCCCGCTCGTCTGGATGTGGTATTTGAGCTTCTGGCTGCGCTCGTTGGCGCCGTATTTCTCCTTCATGGCAACCGCCCAGATGCGCCGGGCCACGCGGCCCATGACCGTGTACTCGGGGTCCATGCCGTTGCTGAAGAAGAAGCTCAGGTTGGGCGCAAAGTCATCAATGTGCATGCCCCGCGCCAGATAGGCTTCAACCAGCGTAAAGCCATTAGACAGCGTGAACGCCAGCTGGCTGATGGGGTTGGCGCCTGCTTCGGCTATGTGGTAACCCGAGATGGAAACCGAGTAGAAGTTGCGCACGTTATGGTGCACAAAGTATTCGGCAATGTCGCCCATCACCTTGAGGCTGAATTCGGTCGAGAAGATGCAGGTGTTTTGGCCCTGGTCTTCCTTCAGGATGTCTGCCTGCACTGTGCCGCGCACATTCGCCAGCACCCATTCGCGGATTTTTTCGGTTTCGGTGTCGGTGGGTTCGCGGCCGTTGTCCGCCTGAAACTTTTCCAGATTCTGGTCGATGGCCGCATTCATGAACATGGCCAAAATGCTGGGTGCCGGGCCATTGATGGTCATGGACACGCTGGTGGCCGGGTTGCACAGATCAAAGCCGCCGTACAAGACTTTCAGGTCATCCAGCGTGGCAATGCTGACGCCGCTGTTACCGACCTTGCCGTAGATGTCCGGGCGCGGGCCGGGGTCGTTGCCATAGAGCGTGACCGAGTCAAACGCGGTGGACAGGCGCTTGGCGGCCATGCCACTGGACAGCAGCTTGAAGCGGCGGTTGGTGCGGAATGCATCACCTTCGCCGGCGAACATGCGGGTCGGGTCCTCGCCCTCGCGCTTGAATGCAAAGGTGCCGGCGGTATAGGGGTAGCTGCCGGGCACGTTGTCGAGCATCAGCCACTTCAGGATTTCGCCGTGGTCCTCGTAGGTGGGCAGGGCGACCTTGCGGATGGTGGTGCCACTCAGGGACTTGGTGGTGAGGGCGGTGCGCAGTTCCTTATCGCGGATCTTGACGACGTATTCGTCGCCGGCATAGGCCTTTTGCATTTCGGGCCACTGGGCCACCAGCTTGCGGGCTGACGGATCCTGGCGCTCGGTACGCTCGGAGGCCAAACGCAGCACCGTGTTTTTGGCACCGTCGCGCGTGGCATCGTCGTCCCGCAGCATGCGGGCCGTCTCGCTCAATTGCTGGATCTCGCGCGCCAGACGCGCCTGGGCGCGGGCCTGTTGCTTGTAGCCGCGCACGGTATCGGTGATCTCGGCCAGGTAACGGGTGCGGGCGGCGGGCACCACGGGTGTCTGGTTGCTGCTGTGCCGCACGCTAACCTTGGGCAGCACACCACCGCCGGTCACTGGCAAGCCCAGCTCCTGCAGGCGTGGCAACAGAGCCTGGTAGAGCGCGGTCACGCCGTCGTCGTTAAATCGCGCGGCCATGGTGCCAAACACCGGCATCTGATCCGGTGGCGTGGTCCAGGCTTCCTTGTTGCGCTGCACCTGCTTGGCCACATCGCGCAGTGCATCGCTGGCGCCCTTGCGGTCGAACTTGTTGATAGCGACGAACTCGGCAAAGTCCAGCATGTCGATTTTTTCCAGCTGGCTGGCCGCGCCGAACTCCGGCGTCATGACATACATAGGGATATCGACCAGCGGCACGATCGCCGCGTCGCCCTGGCCTATGCCGGACGTCTCGACCACGATGGCGTCAAAGCCGGCCACCTTGCAGGCGGCGATCACGTCGGGCAAAGCCTGGCTGATCTCGGAACCAAAGTCGCGTGTGGCCAGACTGCGCATGAAGACGCGCTCGCCGTTTTGCCAAGGACTGATCGCATTCATGCGGATGCGGTCGCCCAGCAGGGCACCTCCGCTCTTGCGCCGCGACGGGTCAATGCTGATCAGTGCCACGCGTAACGTGTCGCCCAGGTCTAGCCGCAGACGGCGGATCAACTCGTCGGTGAGCGATGATTTGCCCGCACCGCCGGTTCCGGTGATGCCCAGTACTGGTATCTTTTTTATAGCAGCCTGCGCCCTTAATTCGGGGGCTAGGTGGTGTTTTCCTTCAGAACCTTCCAGCCCGGTGATGAGTTGAGCGAGTGCCCTCCAAGCCTGAATGGTATGACCCTGAATGGAATCGAGTGTGGCGGGGGCCAAGCCCGTCAGGTCCTTGTCGCATCGCATGACCATCTCACCAATCATCCCGGCCAGGCCCATGCGCTGGCCGTCTTCGGGGCTGTAGATACGGGTGACGCCATAGGCCTGCAGCTCGGCAATTTCGCTGGGCACAATCACCCCTCCACCGCCGCCAAACACCTGGATGTGGGCGCCGCCACGGGCCTTCAGCAAATCCACCATGTACTTGAAGTATTCGACATGCCCGCCCTGGTAGGAGCTGATGGCAATGCCCTGCGCGTCTTCCTGCAAGGCGGCGGTGACGACCTCGTCCACGCTGCGGTTGTGGCCCAGGTGGATGACCTCGGCGCCCATGCCCTGCAGGATGCGGCGCATGATGTTGATGGCCGCATCGTGCCCGTCAAACAGGCTGGCCGCCGTGACGAAGCGCACCTTGTGCGTGGGGCGGTAATTGGCCAGGGCCTTGAATTCAGCGGACAAATCGGACATGGGAATGCTCCTAAATCACCGGGTCTATGTTTGGCACGGTTGACGTTTACGTAAACGTCAACTGTAAACCATTTGTGCCAACATTGGCTTACGCCGCAGCCGGGCAGTGCGTTGCCACCCGTCCAAATCCATTAAAGTCGGGGCCGATGCGCACAATGCCCCGCCCGCCTGTCCAGCCCAGCCGCCAGAAAGAACGCCATGCAACCGATACAACTTTTTGACCCCGCGTCGAGCACCTATACCTATATCATCTTCGACGAGACCACCCGCGACGCCGTCATCATCGACCCTGTGGACGAGCAAGTGGAACGCGACCTGGCTCTGTTGCGCCAATACGGGCTCAAACTGCTGTGGACGGTGGAGACCCATGCGCATGCCGATCACATCACCAGCGCCGGCTTGCTGGCTGAGCACACCGGTGCGCAGACGGCCGCGCCACAGGCCTGCGGCATCGCCACTGCCGCCCTGCAACTGACCGACGGCCAGCTGCTGCGCTTTGGCGGCGAGTCCATGAGGGCCCTGAACACCCCCGGCCACACCGCGGGCAGCATGAGTTTTGTGTGGCGCGACCACGCGTTCACCGGCGACGCCCTGCTCATCAACGGCTGTGGCCGTACCGATTTTCAGTCCGGCAGCGCAGAGGCCATGTACCACTCGCTGACCCAGGTGCTGTTCAAGCTGCCGGACGCGACCACGGTCTGGCCCGGCCATGACTACCAGGGCCGCACGCACAGCAGCATAGCCGCGGAGCGCACGGGCAACGCCCGCGTGGCGGGCAAAACGCTGGAGGAATTCACCGCCATCATGGCCGGGCTCCACCTGCCCCGGCCCAAACGCATAGATGAGGCCGTGCCGGCCAACCTGAGTTCCGGCATTCGCCACGATGCGGACAGCATGGACGCACACGTCGTTCGCCCGGCACCCGGCTACGCCGGGGACGTCAGCGCGACCTTGGCCCACAGCTGGTGGCAGCAGGGCGAGGCGGTGCTGGTGGATGTGCGCACCGATGCCGAACGCGAATGGGTGGGCTTTGTGCCCGGCGCCGTGGCCCTGGCCTGGAAGCAATGGCCCGGAATGGCCATGAACCCCGGCTTTGACGATGACCTGCGTGCCGCCGTGCCGGCGGACAAGAAAGTGGTGTTGCTGTGCCGCAGCGGTGTGCGGTCTGTAGCCGCCGCAAAGCGTGCCACAGAGCTGGGCCTGGAGGCCTACAACATCCTGGAAGGGTTTGAAGGCGACCCCGACACCAATGCCCAGCGCGGCAAAAAAGGTGGGTGGCGCCTGCAGGGCTTGCCCTGGCGCCAAGGATAATCGCGCATGACTTTTCTTGCTCTGGACATTGGCAACACGCGGCTCAAGTGGGCACAATACGCATCCCCCCGACCCAACGCCGCCCTGCTGGCCCAAGGCGCGGAATTTCTGGAAAACATAGAAAAACTGGCCGACGGTGCCTGGCGCGGGCTGGTGGCGCCTGCCCATATTCTGGGCTGCGCCGTGGCTGCCGATGCGGTGAAACGCCGCCTGCAAGAGCAAATGGACCTGTGGGACGTGGCACCGCAGTGGGTCGTGGCCAGCGAGGCCGAGGCCGGACTGCGCAACGGCTACGACCACCCCACGCGGCTGGGCTCGGACCGCTGGATCGCCATGATTGGCGCCTACCATCGCATGCTCTCCCAAGGCGCGCCGCGCCCCATGGTGGTGGTGATGGTGGGAACGGCCGTTACGGTGGAAGCGGTAGACGCCAGTGGCAAGTTTTTGGGTGGTCTGATCCTGCCGGGCCACGGCATCATGCTGCGCGCGCTGGAGTCCGGCACGGCGGGCCTGCACGTGCCAACGGGCGAAGTGCGAGAATTCCCCACCAACACCAGCGACGCCCTGACCAGCGGCGGCACCTACGCCATTGCCGGTGCCGTGGAGCGCATGGTGCAGCATGTGCGAATGCACTGTGGCGCCGAGCCCCAGTGTGTGATGACGGGTGGTGCAGGTTGGAAAATGGCGCCCAGCATGTCGGTGCCGTTTGAGTTGGTCGACAACCTGATCTTTGACGGCCTTCTGCAGCTGGCCGCGGTCCGGTTCCCGGCTTGATTACAAAACTGACGGCGGAGCAATAACGGCGGTTTGCTTAATCCGCTATTCACCAACTTTTGCCAACGCTTGGCGAACTAGGTCGGCAGCCAGATACGAGCCAGACTCCAGTAGACGCTCAACCAGAGGACGGGCGACGGGGATCAGCCCGGCTTGTCGGGCGCGCAAAATCACGCCCAGAGTCCCAACCAGTGGTAACCCATGCACCTTGGCTGCCGCCCGGGCCTCACCGTCGTCCAAGACAGCCAAATGGCCGCCCAACATGCATTGCGCTAAAACCTGCGACTCGCCAGCGCCCAAATCCCAGCCAAGGATAGAGCTTGGCACCACAACATCACGTACCCGCCGGTCTTGCGCCCATAACAAGGAAGCGGCTGCGCCAGCTTCAGCCAAACCCGCCGCCACTTCGTCGTAAACCGCATCGGGCACCCAAATCTGTTGCGCCAGGCCTTCGAGTAGATCGGTGCGCCCCAGCTTGCCCAACAGAATCAAGGGCGAGGCATTGATGACCCAAACTGGGGTATTCACAAGCCCAGCTCCGCGTCCAACTCGTCGGCATCCAGTTGAATTGCCGCCACGCCGCGTCGACGCAACTCGTCCAGAAACGCCACGCGGCTCAAACCCGCCGCCTCAGCCGCCTTGGCCTGCGAGATGCGCCGCTCGGCATACCACTGCACCGCGCTGGCAATGCGCATTTCAGCGGCAAATGCCTGCGGTGCCAAGCGCAATGCCGAAAAAATACCTTCGGGTAGTTCCATTGCCAGTTGTGTCATAAAGGTACCTTCAACGATTTATATTCATACGCCAAATCATCTGCTAGCCCTCGTCTGGAATGCGTAGGGCGCTATCAATTTGTGACGGCCTTGCATAAACAGCATCTTCCAAACCTGTTGCGCAGTGCGCCAAGTCGTTTTGCATGCGCGAAGTGCTATCGCGCAGAACCATGTGTTTGCAGCTTTGAAAGCCTTCCAATCGGTCACCGAACTCGCGAGTTACAGTCGATCAGCGTTCGCCAATAGCTGTCGATCCACTGCGAAATCGAGGTTCTTTAAAGTCCACCTTCCGTGCTTTACAAACTCCTGCACCGCATCTTTTGCCGCGTTGATACCTTTATAACAGCGTTGCTGACGGCTGGTCTCCACCGCAAAGATGCCATTCTTAAGTTCACGAACCTTAATTCCATGCCATTCATGCCCAGCAATTGGCACGTACCCATCCAGGGTCCGGTCAACCAGTTCAGGAAGTTCTTTTTCCAACACGGAAGCTTCTAAAGCTTGCTGGCGCAGCCAAATTTCGCGTTGGGACTCCTGTTCCAATGCGGCATCCGTCAGTTGTTGCACCCGGGCCTTCAAATAGGCGACCTTTGCCCTGGTCTCGTCGCCGTCGCATTCCGCGAAAGCCTTGGCCCACACGCCAGGTCGGCGCTGTCCAGTTTCCACCTCGTTCATTGCAGTGGCCCAAAAATCTTCTTCAATAGAGGATCCTGGTGGTATAGCTGTGGCAGGTGGAATTGAGTGTTGGACTGAATGGACAGCGTGGCTGCGGTACTCGTAGTTTGAATAGCATGCGCTGGTTGGGGCAATCTCTGCGGCTCATGCATCGCTACTTGTTTTTTGACTTTTATTGGATCGTCGGTTGCCATTTTCACTCGATCGGAGGCACTTCCGTTTCGTCTAAAAAACTTGCCGTATGCCCATCCAAATAAGAATGCAAGACCGCCTGCAAAAACAATACTGATTGCGAATATCGCGAGAGCATCTGCGCCTGCGTCTGGGTTTGACCCTATGTTGCGAAAGAACTTTGGGAGATTTGCGAAAGCCATTGCCATGGCCATCCATGCAAACCATTTCCTACCAAGACCTACCGGTGTTCTTGCAGTTCCTCTGGGTGCTGCCAACCGATAGATTACGTAGCCAACGATTCCAGATGCACCTACCACAGCAACAGTGGATAGAAATATGTCGCCTAAATCAATCATGCGCACCCCGCTTAACTGACTGTAAACATTGCACACCGTGCGTTTCCGAAATCAAAGTACGCAGTTGTCGTCTCGGCGCAAAAAGACAATTTACCTTTTTATGCTTGTCCATAGTCATTTTTGTATCTTCCAGAAGTGACAACAATTTTCAAAATCGCAGTGGAATTTCAGATCGGGTCACTGAAATTGCTTGGCCGTACTGATTCAATAGCTCTTTAAGCACAATTACCCGCTCTGCTTGACTAGGACCTGGCCCCACGATTATTCGCTGAATGGGCAACCGTGGTGAGCGATGCGTTTCGATTCCATCAAAGAGGTTTAGGCATGGCACCGACATGCTGCATCGATCAAAGCTCGCGCGTGGGGGCTCTTTGACGGTGACTCCATCGAATGCGTTTTCCTGGTGCATCAATGTTCCATCAAGAATCACTACCAGACGGACTTCATGCTCTTCACTGAAGGCCCAATGTTTGAAACGGGTAGCGCACTCAAGAAATGGCCGCAACACTGCTTCTGACGACTCTGCTGTAGGTTCGATTGCAAAACTCACCAATGTCTGCACGAGATGGGGCAATACATCCAAACGTTGAAACAGAACTTCTCGGGAATCAGCCGAGTAACCGACATCGCCCAAGCTCAGGAGACTTGACCAACGCGATGCTTCGGCTTCCATCAGTGTTTCGAGTCTCGCGGTGTCAAAGACGATGGCGTACCCACCATTGCTGCCGTATGAACGCCATTGGCTGAGCAAGCCGTGCTCACGAACATATTCACTGTATCCGGGTGGAGTACAAAAGGATGTAACGAAAAAGTCGAAGATCTGACTCTGAGGGTCGCCATTCAACAAGGTTTGGTTCATTAAGCCAGTCAATTGTTGCGCCAAGCTCCGTACGAAAGCAATTTCGCCACCCCGTTCCGTTACCAACTGCCGGAACTCTGAGCTGTTGTGTGCTCTGGCAGACGTTTCCAACAACAAGTCCGGTTGAATATGTTCGGCAAGCGTCTCACCCAAGTGTATGAGCTCTTGAGTGTCATTGAGGTGTTGCCAATGCGTGGCTCGCAGAAACTGGGACTGGAGAATGCCACGCAAACCGCTTTCGGTCGTGTAATGAAACAACTCAGGGTGAATGGTTGAAACGAGTACTTGCGACATGGTTGGCTTCTTAAACCTATTGTCCGTTGTCAGTGCCACGGTTTAAAAATCGCTTCCAACGCGACGTTGCAATAGTGTTTTTATGCTTTATGAAAATCTCTTTCCTGCTGTCAGAGGCATTTTATGGCAGATAGTTGGTCGAATGGAATACGGATAGACATATCAACCACACGATCCGCATGCATCGCGCTAAGTCAGCCTGAAGGCGCAACGACGTGCTTCAAAATCTTCTTTACCTATGTACCGTCGCGCTGGTCGATCTCATTGTGCAGCGCCGCTTTCACCGGTGCTGCCAGAGTTGTCACCGCAGCCCTGATCGGTGAATTCAGTGCCAGCACACCAAAGTAACGGTGTCGATGGGTACGCTATGGGGGCACCTATGCCATTGCCGGGGCAGTGGAGCGCATGGTTCAGCATGTGCGAATGCACTGTGGCGCCGAGCCAAAATGTGTCATGACAGGCGGCGCGGGCTGGAAGATGGCACCGAGCATGTCGGTACCTTTTGAGCTGGTCGATAACCTGATCTTTGACGGCTTGCTGCAGCTGGCCGCGGTACGTTTTCCGGCCTGAACTCCGTCAGATATCGAGCAACTGGGAGAAATCGGTGTCCGAGGTGCGGGGTGCGGCTCTGCCGACCACCGAACTGGATTCAAACATGTGGTCTACGATCGTGGCCTCGGTCTCGCCAGGCCGTGGGCCGCTGAGCAAGGCACGGTCCAACAAGCGCATCAGGATCGTGCGTGCAGTTTCGGGGCTTTCGCCATGCAAGTCAAACGTGGCATTGACCGTGAGTCGCACCGTTGTCAGATCAGGAATACGCTGCGCAACTTGCTGTGCCACACCGGTATCCTGCAATACCGTTCCGTCATCGGCAACAAACAGGATGCGTGCCGGAACCTTGGGTGACAGCACATGGGAGGTACCTTCGGCATTGACCACCAGCATTGCGCCGTTGGCAAAATCCCGGGCCCAGGCGGTTCTGCCGCCCTTGAAGCCGCGGATCGTAAAACCGTACTCACGCGGAGAAACGAAGAAACGGCCCGTGGCGTCTACCGCAGGATCGTCCATCTCCAGGTCTTCATGGACAAAGACGTAACGCATAACCCCCGGAGCGATCTGACGCTTGATGGCGGCTGGCAAATCCTGCGGCTTCTCGCGGGAAGTGAGTTCACTCCAGTAGGTCACGGTTTTCCCCCTATTCCACTTTATGCGCCATCATACTGATTTCTCGCCCGAGCCAAACCAGGCCTCGGTCAGCCGCACCCAGTAGGTTGCGCCCAGGGGAATCAGGGTGTCATTGAAGTCGTAGCTTGGGTTGTGCAGCATACACGGCCCCCCGCCATGTCCCATCTCGCGGTGCGCGCCGTCTCCATTGGCGATGAACGCGTAGCAGCCGGGCTTGGCCATCAGCATGTAGGAAAAATCCTCGGCACCCATGGTGGGTTCCTGGGCACCCACGTTTGCCTCGCCGACGATGCTGGCCATGACCTGACGGGCAAACTCGGCCTCCCGGGCCGAGTTGATGGTGGGCGGGTAGTTGCGCACCAATTCAAAGCTGCACTCCATGCCAAAGGCGGCGGCCGTGTGACGGGCGATCTCCTCCATGCGCTGCTCGATCATGTCCAGCACCGCGATGCTGAACGTACGCACCGTGCCCTGCAATTCGCAGCTGTCGGGAATGACATTGGTGGCCTCACCGGCGTGGATCATGGTGACCGAGATCACGCCCGCGTCAATCGGCTTCTTGTTGCGGCTGATGATGGTCTGAAAGGCCTGCACCATCTGGCAGGCTACTGGCACCGGGTCCAGCGCGTTGTGGGGCATGGCGGCGTGACCACCCTTGCCGCGAATGGTGATCTTGAACTCGTTGCTGGACGCCATGACCGGCCCGGCGCTGACCGCAAATTTTCCGACCTCGGAGCCGGGCCAGTTGTGCATGCCAAACACTGCCTCCATGGGAAATTTCTCGAACAGCCCGTCCTTGATCATCTCCCGGGCACCGCCGCCGCCCTCTTCGGCCGGCTGGAAGATCAGATACACCGTGCCGTCAAAGTTGCGCTGGGTCGCAAAGTGCTGCGCCGCGGCCAGCAGCATGGCGGTATGGCCATCGTGGCCGCAGGCGTGCATCTTGCCGGCATATTGGCTGGCGTGGGCAAAGGTGTTGAA
This sequence comes from uncultured beta proteobacterium, assembly GCA_903853895.1. Lineage (GTDB taxonomy): Bacteria > Pseudomonadota > Gammaproteobacteria > Burkholderiales > Burkholderiaceae_C > Allorhodoferax. Next base: position 13,435 of record CAINUX010000014.1, read on the forward strand.
CTCCTGCATCGGCAAGGCGTCCATGTCGGCCCGCAGGCCAATGGCACGGTCAGAGGTACCGGCCTTGACGATGCCCACCACACCCGTAGTGCCCATGCCACGGTGCACGGCAATACCCCACTGCGTCAGCTGGGCCGCCACCACATCGGCCGTGCGTTGCTCGTGGAAACACAGTTCGGGGTGGGCGTGCAGGTCGCGACGGATGCTTGCGATGGCCGGCGCGGCAGAAACCAAGGCGTCAATGAGTTTCATAGGAGATGTATTCTTGCTGGTGGGGTCAAAGACGCAATATTACGCCGCTGGCTTTACCATGGCGAACATGCGTGATTCATCCACTTCCATCCCCATCCGCCCCGTTCAGCAGATCGTCGGCGCCTGCCCCCACGACTGCCCGGACACTTGCTCTCTGATCACCACCGTGCAGGACGGCATTGCCACCCAGGTGCACGGCAACCCGGCCCACCCCCACACGGACGGCGCCCTGTGCACCAAGGTGTCGCGCTACACCGAGCGCACCTACCACCCCGAGCGCATCCTGCACCCGCTCAAGCGCACGGGGCCCAAGGGCTCCGGCCAGTTTGAACGGGTCAGCTGGGAGTCCGCACTGGGCGACATTGCAAAGCGGCTCACCGCCATTGCCAGCCGGGGGCCCGACACGGCCCAGGCCATTCAGCCCTACAGCTATGCCGGCACCATGGGTCTGGTGCAGGGCGAAAGCATGGCAGCACGCTTCTTCCACAAACTCGGCGCATCGTTCCTGAACCGCACCATTTGCGCAACTGCTGGCGGCGAAGGCCTGGCGCAGACGCTGGGGCGCAAGGTCGGCATGCGGGTGGAGTTCTTTGCCGAATCCAAGTTGATCATCATCTGGGGCAGCAACTCGATCGCCAGCAACCTGCACTTCTGGCGCTACGCGCAAGTGGCCAAACGCAATGGCGCCAAGCTGATTTGCATTGACCCACGCAAGACCGAGACCGCTGACAAATGCCACGAGCACATTGCGCTGCGCCCCGGCACCGATGCGGCGCTGGCACTGGCGTTGATGTATGAACTGATTGTCAACAATTGGCTGGACCACGACTACCTGGCGCAGTACACGCTGGGCTGGGAGGCCCTGCGCGCCCGCGCACTGGAGTGGACGCCTGATCGGGCCGCCGCCATTTGCGGCGTCACGCCTGAGCAGATCAAGGCGCTGGCTCGCGACTACGGGGGCTGCCTGCAACGTGGTGAGCCGGCCGCCATCCGCATGAACTACGGCCTGCAACGCGTGCGCGGTGGCGGCAATGCGGTGCGCGCCATTGCCAGCCTGCCGGCGCTGATTGGTGCCTGGCGCCACCGCGCCGGGGGTGTGTTGCTGTCGTGCTCCGGGGCCTTTCCGGTGGCACGCTCCGCCTTGGAGCGGCCCGACCTGTTGGCCGGCCGCACGCCGCGCACCATCAATATGGTGACCATTGGCAACGACCTGCTGCGCCCGGCGTCCCCGGAGTTTGGCCCGGCCATTGAAGCCATGGTGGTGTACAACAGCAACCCGGTGGCCGTGGCGCCAGATTCATCCAAGGTGGTACAGGGCTTTGCCCGCGAGGACCTGTTCACCGTGGTGCTGGAGCATTTCCAGACCGACACGGCCGACTACGCCGACTACATCCTGCCCGCAACCACGCAGCTGGAACACTGGGATGTGCACCTGAGCTACGGCCACACCGACGCGCTGCTGAACCGCCCAGCCATTGCCCCGGTGGGCGAGGCCAAGCCCAACACCCAGGTCTTCCGCGAACTGGCGGCCCACATGGGCCTGCACGACCCCGGTTTTCTCGATCCCTGTTTTACGGAGAGCGATGAGAGCCTGTGCCGTGCCGCGTATGGCTCGGCCGTGGACTTTGAGCTGCTGCTGCGCCAGGGTTTTGCCACTTTACCCATGGTCGAGGCGCCGTTTGCCAGTGGCGGATTTCCGACGCCATCCGGTCGCTGCGAATTCTTCAGCGCCAGCCTGCAGGCCCAGGGGCTTGACGGCTTGCCCACCTACATTGCCAATTACGAAGCGGTGGGCAGCTCGACTGAATTTCCGTTGGCCATGATTTCTCCCCCAGCACGCAATTTTTTGAATTCCAGCTTCGTCAACGTGAAGAGCCTGCGCGACATGGAGGGCGAACCCATCGTGGAACTGCATGCGGATGACGCGCAAGCCCGGGGCATCCAGTCGGGCGATGTGGTGCGGGTGTTCAACCAGCGCGGCGTGTACCGCTGCAAGGCCAAGGTTTCGACCCGGGCGCGCCCGGGTGTCGTCAACGGGCTGGGCGTCTGGTGGCGCAAGCTCGGGCTGGCGGGCACCAATGTCAACCAGCTCACCAGCCAGAACCTGACGGATATGGGCGCCGGGCCTACGTTTTACGACTGTCTGGTCGAAGTCTCATTGGTAAAATAGGCCACTAGCCCACGTCTAATAAAGGTATTGCGCTATATTTATGATAGCAACTTTGTCATTATTGCCACCTATGCCATCACACGCATGAGACTCCTCCACGCGACACACACTCTGCTCCTAGAACCCAATGAGATCCGCCAACACTATCGTCTTTTGGGTTGCTCCCCTTGCGCTGGTTGCGCTGGCGGGATGCGGAACACCGCAATCCCCGCGCGGAAGTTTGGGTTCACCCGAGAGGATGGACTTACCCTCACGCCTCACCGCAGACCAGGCCGGTGATGTCACCATCTATGCGATTGGACTGGTGGGCACGCCCTACCGATACGGAGGCAACACACCACAATCAGGATTTGACTGCAGTGGGCTGATTGGCCACGTGTACCAGACCCGCGCGCGGGTTGCCGCCCCGCGAACCGTTGCCAAGCTCAGTGGTTGGGGAAACGCGGTTGCGACGGAGAACGTGCGCTCCGGCGACCTGGTGCTTTTTTCCCAGCGCGACGTGGTGACCCACGCCGGCATTTACGTCGGTAGCGGACGTTTTGTGCATGCCCCATCCACGGGCGGTGAGGTCCGGCTGGATTCCCTGGGCTCCAACTACTGGGCCGCTCAGCAGATTGCGTTTCGGCGGCCATGAAGGCTATCGATTCAACGGATTGCAACGGGTACGCAGCCCTTGTCTGTATAGTCTCTTTACTCAGCCGGTCACCACCGGCTCTTCTCAAAAGACAAGTCGACTAGATGACCACCATTGGCAGAACCGGCTCGGCAGCAACGATTACCGACGTCGCAAACCGTTCCGGCGTTTCGATCAAGACCGTGTCACGGGTCATCAACCAGGAAGCCGGTGTTCACCCCGAGACCCGCGACCATGTGCTCAAAGTGGTTGCTGAATTGAAATACCGACCCAAGCTGTCGGCGCGCAGTCTGGCCGGGGCCCGTTCGTTCTTGATCGGCCTGTTGTATTACGACCCCAGCGCTGCTTTTGTGGGTGATGTGCAGCAAGGGGCGACGCTGCGGTGTCGCGAGGCGGGTTACCACCTGGTGGTGGAGTCACTCCACAATGACGCACCCGATCTAGCCCAGCAGGTGTCACGGATGGTTAGCGCCCTTCAGCCCGACGGGATGATTCTGACTCCGCCCTTGTGTGACAACCCGGCTGTCTTGAAAGCTTTGCGCGAGAACCATACGCCCTGTGTATTGGTGTCCCCGGCGCGGGATGTCAAAGGCATGGCCAGCGTGCGCATGGACGATACCAAGGCCTCCGAAGAGATCACCAACCTGCTGATCGGGCTGGGACATGAGCGGATTGCGTTCATCAAGGGGCCGCCGGATCAGGCCGCTTCAGGGCTGCGCTACCAGGGCTACCTGCGTGCGATGAAATCCCACGGGGTTGCCGTCGACCAGGATTTGGTGTGCGAGGGTGACTTCGTCTTTGCCTCCGGAGTGGAGGCCGCAAACAAGCTGTTGAGCCGACGCGTACGCCCTACGGCCGTGTTTGCAGGCAACGACGACATGGCGCTGGGCGTGCTGGTTGCTGCACAGCGTCTGGGTCTTGCTGTCCCCGGTGATCTTTCCATTGCGGGCTTTGATGATTCGCCAGCAGCGCGCCTGGTGTGGCCACCATTGACCACCGTGCGGCAGCCCAAGAACGAAATGGCACGCGTCGCCGTGGAGATGCTGATTGCGGCCAATCGCAGCGATGCGCCGGCCGTGACCGAAGATCGGTTGCACCGGGTGTTGCCACACGAGTTGGTGGTTCGTGACTCCACCAGCACGCCGATGGCAAGAGCGGGTAGCCACGGCAAACGCAAGTGACCTAGCGTGCGCGCATCTTTTCAACCAGGGCGCGGTGGGTTGGAAGGTCCGCAACGGCTCGCTGCCCCATGGCTTGAATCATGGCGAACTCCTTGCGTGCATCGTCCATTCGGGGATAGGCGCCACGGGCGTGACTGAGATCCGTCTTGAACTCCATGCCATACAACACGTACTGCCAACTCGATGGAGGGTACATCTCCAAGTCGGTCACAAAGTCCAGTCGATGCGGGGGGCGGCAGCGCCACATGCTCAGCTGTTCCCTAAGCGTGTCCGAGATAGACGAAGCGTTGGTGTTGTCGCGCCAGAACGCGTGGTCCGTGCGCTGTGTCAGGCAGTAGTGCATCTTGACAAAGTCCACGACGCGTTCGTAGCGTTGGCGCATGAAATGGTTGAAATGCCTGGCGACCGGCTCGGTGTTGCCATCCGCTGGGAACAGGAACGACAGGAGATAGGCCGCCGTTTCTATGAGGCCAATGCCGGATGCCTCCAGGGGTTCGATGAAGCCGCCTGACAGGCCGACCGCGACACAGTTCTTGATCCAGTGGACCTCACGGTATCCGAGGTCGAGCTTGAGTGCACGGGGGGTCAAGTCGGCGCAGGCCTGCCCAATGTAGGCGCGCAGCACTTCTTCCGCACGCGTGTCGTCGGTGTGCTGACTGGAGTACACGTAACCGACACCGCGTCGCTCCTGCAGGCCGATATCCCAGGTCCACCCCGCTTCATGGGCGGTGGAGATGGTATAGGACGCAATGGGCGCGTCCGCTGTTGGATAGGGGACCTGCATGGCCAATGCACGGTCGACAAAGAGACTGTCCTTGATGCTGTGAAAAGGTGACCCCAGCGCCTTGCCAATCAGTTCGGCCCGAAATCCGGTGCAATCGACATAGAGGTCTGCGTGGAGTGTGCCCAACTCAGCAGTAACGACCGCCGCGATGGCGCCGGATGCATCGAGCGTCACCCGTTCCACAGTTGCAATCCGGTGCTGCACGCCCAGTGATTTGGCGTGGCGTGCCAGCAGGGACGCGAACTTGCCTGCATCAAAGTGGTAGGCATAGTTCATTGCCCCCAGGTAGTCTCCATCGGTCAACCGCTTGGGGCCATGGCGTGCATCTGCAACCCGCTTTTGCATCGTGGCCGCCTCTGCAAAAGCGGCATCCTTACCCGCCATACCCAGCAACCAGTAGGGCAATAACTCTGGCCCTCCTGGGCGCTGACTGGGCTGGCTGAAGGGATGAAAGTATTCGGACTTGCCCGGCGCATCCGGCGGACGCACCCAGTCCACAAACTGGATCCCCTGCTTGAAGGTGGCACTGCATTCGCGCACGAACGTGGCCTCGTCAATGCCCAGCGTCGACAGCGTCCCCCGGATAGAGGGAAAGGTGCCCTCCCCCACTCCAATGATGCCGATATCGCTGGACTCCACAACCGTGATCACCACACTGCCGTGGCCCCCTGTGCCCAGCGTGCGCGCTAGGAATCCGGCGGTCAACCAGCCAGCTGTGCCGCCGCCCACGATAAGTACATTTTTGATAGCGGTCATGCGTGATTTTCCAATTTCCAAACTTTTGAGACCCTAGGGTTTATCCCTGTGCGAAATTTATGACAACGCTGTCATTTTGAATAGACAACGCTGTCATTTTTGCGCATGATACGGTAACTCGAGCGATAACGACGAATTGCACTGCGAGTTGACGCTGAGTGACTGCCGATCCAAACCAAACATGAAAGAGACACTATGAAGACTCACACCCCCAAATACCGAAAGATGTTGGGTTCACCCGTGCAACTGGCGGTCTTGGCGCTGTTGGCGGGCTCCGGCGCGGGCTACGCACAGACCGCTGCGCAAAAGGCGGAAGCTGCATCAGCCGTACTCCCTGAAGTTGTCGTTACCGCAACCAAACGCACAACCTCGCTGCAAAGCACACCGTTGGCTGTGACATCCCTAAACGCCCAGGATCTGGAAAAACACCACGTGCAAACGGTGCAAGATATTGCAGCCTTGGTGCCCAGCTTTTCCGGCACCACCCAGGGTGACCATGGTGTCATCACCATGACGCTGCGCGGCATCGGCAACGACAGTGCAAAGACCGAGTACGCCGACCCCGAGATCGCTATTTTTGTGGATGGTGTCTACAGCCCACGTGCCGAAGGCGCTGCCGTGCTGCTATTCGACATGGAGAATATTGAGGTCTTGCGTGGTCCCCAGGGCACCTTGTGGGGCAAAAATTCAACGGTCGGCGCGGTCAACATGCAAACCGCCAAGCCGGTTCTGGGCGAAGCGTTTGGCAGCGTGAGCGGTGGCTTTGGCGACTACAACAAGCTGTCCACCCGTGCCAATTTCAATGCCCCGATCAATGACACCATGGCATTGCGCGTCGCGTTGGTGCACGAGTCCCACGATGGCTATGTCGACTTCCAGAACCCCACACGGTACTCCGTGGCGCAGCAGCAGTCTGCGTTTCTGGCAGGTGGCGGCAAGATCGCAGACTTCCAGCCCATCAACTACAACCTGTTTACACAGGGTGGCCCGAAGTACAACTCGCAAAATCAAAGTGCAGCGCGGGTGAGTCTGCTGGTGAAGCCTTCCAATAACTTGAGCTGGAACGTTTCCTACGAAAAGTTTGCGGATCGCGGCACGCCAAGCATGGACTTGATGCAAGTGCCCCGTAGCGGTCAGAAACTGTGGTCTGCCCTGGTTGACACTGCCCCCTACCTGAACCGCGACGTCGACACCATTCGCAGCCGCGTGGATTGGGATATGGGCAATGGCATGGCCCTGGCCTACACGGCTGGCTATTCCCATGCGACTGGGTCTGGTACGTTTGACCAGGACCGCGGCATGGACGTGCCCACCAGCTTCACAACCAACGGCTCCTATCAGGAAGACCGTACCAACTGGTCTGACTACCGCAACTTCAGCCACGAAGTGACTGTGCAGTCCACCGGCAAGCGCGACGTCGACTGGATCTTGGGCGCCTACTATGCCGCTGAGGACAACGGCATCCGCTTTGATATTCCCATCATGAACGGCACCCAGCAGGGAACGGTAGGTTGGCAGGGTTCTTTCATCCAACCTAAAGAGACCAACAAGTCCACCGCAATCTTTGGCCAAGCCACCTACAACATGGGTGCCCTGCACTTGACCGGTGGACTGCGCTTCACCAATGACGAACGTGAAAACATTGGCGGCCGTGGACACGGCTGGGCCTATAGCGCGACCGTTCCAGGACGCCCAATCGATCCGGGCACAAACCCTGCCGATCCAGCATCCGGCTTTAACAATGGTTGCTGCAACGATGGCAAGTACACCGGTGGCAAAACAACGGGGCTGTTGCGCGCCAACTATGACGTGAGCAAGCAACTGATGGTGTACGGCAGTGTCGCAACAGGCTACAAGTCGGGCAGCGTACAGGACGGTGGCAACACCTACAAGCCAGAAACACTCACCACAGTGGAATTCGGAACCAAGCAAACGCTGGGCGGCGGTTCGATCAAGTTCAACAACTCGATCTATTTCTCTGACTTCAAGGACTTCCAGTTCTCGGCACCGGTGCTGCAGGCTGACGGAAGCCGTGCGTTCCTGACCGACAACGTCGAGGGCGCAAAAGTTCAAGGCTTCGAGTCTGAACTGGCATGGAAGATCACGCCGGTTGACCGTTTCCAGGCAACCATGGCGTTCACAGACACCAAACTGGGCTATTTGGTCGGTTTGAGCAATGACTACAACCTGCCTGGCCCTTGCAAATTGGTCAATATCGGAAACGGTTGCGTGCTCGTCACGGGCAACAAGATGGCCCATGCACCAACCTTTCAGGCAACCTTCCAGTATGAGCATGCGTTCAACTTGGCAGATGGTGCAACGCTCACGCCGCGTATCAGCCTGCACTACGAGACCGAGAGCTTCCTGAGCATCTTCAACTACGGCGAGATGGACACACAAAAGGCCTACACCCGTACGGATCTGGGTCTGCGTTACAACTCCGGAAAGTCATGGTATGTCGACGGATTCATTCGCAATCTGGAAGATGCCAACATCAAGACCAGTGCCGCGGGTGGGCCAACACTCGCTCGCTCTGTGGCGCAGTACATGGCACCGCGCACACTGGGTGTGAATATTGGGTACAACTTCTAAGTCACCCAAAAAAATGCAATGAGGGTCCGATTCGGGGCGGGTCGGTTGGGTGTCGCCATTGAAAGCCGGCGACACCCTTTTTTCATTGCCCCAATTTCTCGAACAAACCCATGAAAATAGAAACCTATTCCAACTCCACTCTTTTGGAACTATCCCAAAATCTTCACCCCGATTTTCAGTGGGGAGCGGCGACGAGTGCCGCACAAATCGAAGGTGCCTACGACGAAGACGGCAAGGGACTCTCTATTTGGGACAGCTTCTGCGCCGAGCCAGGGCGCATCACGGATGCATCGGACATTCGCGTCGCATGCGATCACTACCATCGGTACCGCGAGGACGTGGGTTTGATGCAGGGACTTGGGTTGGATGCCTACCGTTTCTCGGTAGCCTGGGCTCGCGTGCAGCCGTTGGGCAGAGGCGCATGGAATGAAGCAGGGTTTGCTTTTTACGATCGTCTTCTCGAAACATTGCGCGAGGCCGGAATCCGGCCCCATGTCACGCTATACCACTGGGACCTTCCTGCGGCACTGCAAGAGGAATTTGGCGGCTGGGAGTCGCGCGCAGTTGTGCCACTGTTTGCCGACTATGCTGCAGAGGTAGCTCGGCGATTTGGAGATCGTGTTGCCAGCATTGCAACACTCAACGAACCCTGGTGTGTCGCAACCCTCGGCTACGAGATCGCTCAGTTTGCACCCGGAAAGAAGGACCGCGCCCTGGCCATGCAGGTGTCTCACCATTTGATGATGGCGCACGGTGCTGCAGTGAAAGCGATGCGCAAAGTGACACAGGTGCCCCTGGGCGTGGTACTAAACCACACCCCCGCATTTGCGGCCGAGGCACTGGAGTCGGATCGCAAGGCGGCGCGCATTGATGATGGGTTGAATGTGCGTTGGTATATGGACCCTATCTTTCGTGGCCAATACCCCGCCGATATCCTTGACCACCTGGGAGCGGACGCCCCCAAGGTCGAGGATGGCGACTTGGACCTGATTCACCAACCACTTGATTTCCTCGGAATCAACTTCTACACACGCAGCTTCATCAGCACGCAAACGCCACCCAAGCCCGCACCCGGCAAGCAAGGCTTTACCGACATGGGGTGGGAGATTTACCCCGAGGCACTCACACAGCACTTGGTCAGACTCTCGCGTGAGTACGCACCACCACCGATCTTCATTACAGAAAACGGGATGGCCAATGCGGACAAATTAGTGGATGGACGGGTCGCCGACGTGGAGCGCATTCAGTACGTGAACGAACACTTGAAAGCACTCGCCCGCGCGGTGGCACTGGGTGTGGATGTACGCGGCTATTTCTATTGGAGTTTGCTCGACAACTTTGAGTGGAACTCAGGCTACACCAAGCGCTTCGGGCTTTTCCACGTGAACTACGCAACCCAGGAGCGGGTAGCCAAGGACAGCGCCCTCTGGTACCGTGACTTCATCACCGCGTTCAAATCACGTCGGACACCAAAGGCAGGTTAATGGATATGACCCAAGCAACCAAGACTGACCGCTCGCCCTTGTCCTGGGTGCCCACCGCCTACCTGGCCGAGGGCATCCCTTTTGCCATGGTGATATGGGTTGCTGGAACCATGTTCAAGGACCTGGGGCACAGCGATACCGAAATTACGGTATCGACCGCCAGCGTCGGAATCATGTGGTCACTGAAACCACTCTACGCCGGATTTCTGGACATGTTCAAGACCAAGCGCTTCTGGGTGATTGCCATGCAGCTGGTCATGGCGGGGTTGCTGGGCTTGTGGGCCTCGTCCTTGGCGATCCCCAATTACTTCGTCGTGGGAATATTGCTGTTGTGGTTGCTGGCGTTTGCGTCCGCCACCCAGGACATTTGCATCGACGGGGTGTACATCACGGCGCTGGATCAACGGGCGCAGGGCAAGTTCATGGGGGTGCAAGGTGCCTTCTGGAATGCGGGCCGCATTTTTGCCACAGCGGTGGTCGTGGGTGCTGCGGGCTACTTGCAAAAGCAGGGTATGGACGCAAGAAGTGCCTGGGCCATGGCGCTGGCGGTGAGCATGGGTGCCATGGCGCTATTGGCGATCTACCATTTCTTGGTACTGCCAGCGGGGTCTATTCCGCAGCGCCCCAAAAGTGCAGTAGCCGTTGTCAACACTTTCAAAGACCAGTTTGTAGACTTCCTCAAGAAACCCCATCTGCTGGGCATGCTGATGTTTGTGTTTCTTTTTCGCATGGGCGAAGGCTTCTTGCTGCTAGAAGCGCCACTCTTCATGCAAGGCAGCGTCACCACTGGCGGTTTGGGCATGTGCGCAACGAACGCGATCAGCGCGGCCTGCCCACACTTATTGGAGGACAAGGCCCTCATCGACGGCTTCATCAGCACCGTCGTGAGTTTGGCTTTTGGCCTGCTGGGCGGCCTGTTCGCCGCTAGGTTTGGCCTGACCCGCAAAACACTGGTGTTCATGGCCTTGTGCCTCAACCTGCCGCACATCACTTTCTACATACTGAGTTGCATGGTGTCACCGGATGCCCCGGTTTCCCTGCCCGTCATCGCCACCCTGGTGACGATTGAAAAGGCCGGCTATGCCTTCGGCTTTGTGGCCAACATGCTCTACATGATGCAGCAGATATCGCCCGGCAAGTACCACATGACACACTACGCATACTGCACGGCGATCATGAATCTGACCCTCATTCCCACACAAATGGCCAGCGGCTTCTTAGCCGACCACATGGGCTTTCAGACCTTCTTCCTGGTGGTAATGGCAGCGTCCATTCCTTCCGTGCTCGGCGCCTACTTTGCACCCTTCCCGAACAAGGTGGACGGGGATAGCAAACCAGGCCCTGCACGGCACTGAGATTCCCCGCTCAGCTACTTACTGACCGAACGCAATGCTGTGGCCGCATCGGCCCTTTCATTTTGGAAATCAAGCAGCCACGCCAAGGGGGCATTCCAGTTGATGGTGATCTCATTGACCGAGTAGGCCTGGATGTCGTCCAACCAGCACGTGGCGGGTTTGGCGACACATGGGGCCAACTGGACCTTCGCAACCGGGTCATGCAAACCCGCATTGGGGCCACCCGACAACGCACCCGGCGGCGCGAAAGGAAAATCAGGACTCAAGACCCCGGCCCAAAACCGGTGGTGCGGATGCTTGACTGCCGCTGTACCCGTGCCGGTGACGAACGAAGTAGAGAACGTATTGCGTCCCAACAGGTAGTCCAGACCTTTCGTGACGCCATGGGCGTACTTGCGGTTCTTGCTGAAGTGGTAGGCCAGGCCCATCAACATCAGTTTGTTGGTAACCCCATTGTTGGAGCCCCATTCGTACTCGGACACCGCGAGCGGGGTCGCGTAGCCAGACGCATTTTGGGTTGCCAAATGCCGGTCGGCAATCGACATGACTTTTTGCTGAGCGGTCTTGCGTCTGCTCGCGGTGGCGGGCGTAACCACGGTGGCCAAAGACATCAGGCCCGCCAACTCCGTGTTGGCCCAGTTGAAGCCCGTGCGGGTCAGCGAATAGGCATCGATCGTGGGCAGGTAACGGCCGTCGCCGGTGGCGAGGTAGAGCTCCACGGCAGCCCAATAGAAGTCATCGTTGACTTCGTCATCATCGTACGCACCACCGCCCGTGTCATAGCCGCCCCGGTAGAGATCGTTCGGGTGGAGAAGCGCGGCATCCCAGGCTGACTGTGCCGCTTGCAGGCACCTCAAAGAGAAGACCGGGTCATGGTCTTTCCAGATGCGCGCTGCCTGCGCGGCGGTTGCCGCCAGATTCAACGTCGCAGCGGTGGACGGCGGAACCAGCGCCCGTTTTCGGGGGTCTTGATCCGGCGCCAGCGGCAAGCCAGTCCACTCGACGTCATGAATCTTGTGGTGCACCATGCCTGCCTTGGCATACCCGACCGGGACCTGCATCGCCAGCATGAACTCCAACTCCCATCGCACTTCGTCCAGCACATCCGGGATGCCGTTTGCACTCTCCGGAATGTTGAGCTTGCCATCCCCCAAACGCGAAGCGGTGCCCCAGTAGAGCCCCCGTTCCACCATGTTCAAAAGCGTCCATACAGAGATGCCACCATTCACTACATACTTGCCGTGGTCACCTGCGTCGTACCAGCCTTTGGGCACATCGAGTGCGTAGGCACACGTACCCGCCCAGCAGGGCACGTTGCCATCCCCCTGGTTCTCACCCCGGTTGACATGCCCCGCAGCGCGGGCCCACCGGCTGTGGGAGGCGAAGGAGGTGAGGCCGCCTCCGGTGAACTGCGTGGCAATCTCGATACCGCTGCGGTTGTGATAAAAATACTTGAGGGTGTCGTACAGCGGGGCGTGAAATACGGAGCGAGATATCGAGAAGGCGTGACTGGTATCGGCACCCACTTTCAAAGTGAACCCGGAACCGGTTGCCATCACCGTGCTGAAGTCGATCTGTTGCAGCCTGTCACCGCTGGCCACATCGACCGCTGCGCGCGAAGTCTTCCCACGCGCAACCACTTTGCCGTCTTGATGGAGCTCCCAGTACTGCGGCCTGGTCTCGGCCGTCTTCAAGCTTGCGAGCTTGACGCCGCCTGGCAAATACCCCACTTGGTTCACGCGCGGATTCCCCACTTCGGCCCACGCCGAAAGGCTCATCCCCGGCAAGAGAATGAACGCAAGAAGTGCAGAGTGGTTGTGGGTTTTCATTGGAGCAATTCGCGTTGTTGACTGTATCGCAGGTAGGCCAAGGCGTGCCCGATGGTGCCGTGTAAAAAAGTTGCGACAATAAGGGGTCAGCACAACACCTGTGCTGGCTCAATAAAAAAGGAAACTCAAAATGGCAACTGCAAAGAAAGCGGCTTCAAAAGTCGCAGTCACCAAGAAGGTAAGTGCTCCCGCAAAGGCTGTGAAGCCAGTCGCAAAGGTTGCGGCTAAGAAGGCCCCTGTATCCAAGACAGCCAAGGCCATTGCGAAGATCAGTGCCAGCATTGCAAAGTTGACTGAGCGCAAGAACAAGCTCGGCGCCGAGATCAATGCATTGCGCGACCAACGCGCCGCGCTGAAGGTCGTAGCAGCACCCGCTGCCGCTCCCGTGGTGGCTAAGGCCAAGGCTGCCCCCAAGGCAACTGCCAAGGTTGCTGCACCGGCAAAGAAGGCTGCCAAGCCCGCTGTTAAGAAGTAATGGTTTCGGCGACACGGTCGCTCTTTCAGGAAAGGCCCCTCGGGGCCTTTTCCTTTTTCAGCGGCCAGGTTCCTTTGTTGTGAGAAGTTGTCAGAATAGGGAACTGAACTGGAACAACGGACTCGAAAGGGCATCTTGCTGATGTCTTTTCCGCTCAACCACTGGACTCTACCCATGAAGAACCTGCTGTTAACCATTGTGCTTGCCATGGGCGTACTGGCCTCGCACGCCGCTCCAAGCACCGTGGCACCGGTCGCCCTGGAACCCGCGCCGCAGCAGATTCAGGCAGCCGCTATGACTGCCGACCTCCTAACGCGCTTTCACTACACACCGATGGCACTGGACGACGCCATGTCGCAGAAGACATTCGACCGATACGTCAAGTCAATGGATCCCGAACGGCTGTTCTTTCTGCAGTCGGACATAGACCAATTCACTCCGGCACGCGACAAACTGGACGATGCCATCAAGAGCCGCGACTTGTCGACACCGTTTGCCATGTTCAACCTCTACCAGCGGCGACTGCAGGAGCAACTGGTCTATGGACGCTCGTTGCTGGACAAGCCATTTGACTTCGGACAGCAGGAGATTTACACCTACCAACGCCGCAATGAAACCTGGGCGCGATCAGACGAGGAAGTGCGCGACCTGTGGCGTCGAAGGGTCAAGAACGACTGGCTTCGGTTGAAGTTGACCGGCAAAGACGATGCGGCCATACGCACGACACTGGCCAAACGCTACGACTATGCGCTGGCAAACACCAAGCGACTCAAAAGCGAAGACGTGTTTCAACTCTTCATGAACGCCTACGCAACGTCGATCGAGCCACACACCAACTATCTGGGGCCCAAAGCCACTGCCGACTTTGATATCTCCATGCGGCTCTCGCTGGTGGGGATTGGCGCAGTCCTGCAGGAACGCGACGACATGACTGTCATTCGCGAACTGGTGCCAGGCGGGCCGGCAGCGCGCTCGGGCAAGCTCAAGGTGGGTGATCGCATTGTCGCGGTCGGTCAAGCCAGCGATAGTGCGATGACCGACGTTCTGGGCTGGCGCCTGGACGACGTGGTCCAGTTGATCAGAGGCGCGGAGGACTCCGTGGTCAAGATGAGCATATTGCCAGCGGACGCCAATCTGGATGCACCACAGCAGGTCGTATCCTTGGTGCGCAAGAAGGTCACCCTCGAACAGCAGGCCGCAAAGAAGTCTGTCATTCAGGTTAATGATGGTGCCGTCACGCGGCGCATTGGCGTGATCTCGCTGCCAGCGTTCTACCAGGACTATGAGGCCCGAAAGAAGGGTGACAAGGATTTCAAAAGCGCGACCCGCGACGTCGCCAACCTGCTGGACGCGCTGAAGAAGGATGGAGTCGACAGCGTGTTGATTGATCTGCGCAACAACGGCGGGGGCTCTCTCAATGAAGCGGTTGAGCTCTCGAACCTGTTCATTGGCAGCGGGCCGGTGGTGCAACAGCGCGATTCACGCGGCGCTATTCGTGTCGAGGGCAACAGCAATGCGACGGTAGCGTGGGATGGCCAGCTCGGCGTGTTGATTAACCGGGGTTCGGCATCCGCATCGGAGATTTTTGCCGCTGCCATGCAGGACTATGGTCGCGCGCTCATCATTGGAGAGCCCAGTTTTGGAAAGGGCACTGTTCAGACCGTCATCAACCTGGACGCCGTCGCCCGCAGTGACAAACCCAAGCTTGGTGAAGTCAAGATGACTGTCGCCCAGTTCTACCGGGTCAATGGTGGCACCACCCAACTGCGCGGGGTCACCCCCGACATCCAGTTGCCGACCTTCGTGGACACCGAGAGCGGCGAATCAGGCTTTGACAATGCGTTGCCGTGGGGACAAATCAGGTCCACGGACTACCAGCGTCTGGGCGACTTGACCGATATCTTGCCCATGCTGCAAATCAAACATGAGCAACGTGTTGCCAAGGATCTGGAATTTCGATTCCTGAAGGAAGACATCAGTGAGTTCTTGCAGCTAAGGAGCAAGAAGAGTACTTCGCTCAATGAGGTGGTGCGCCGTCAAGAGCGCGACACGCGTGCAGCCAAGGCGAAGGACCGGGAGTCATTGCGTCGACTTTCAGCCGCGGGCGACGACAAGTCGACCAAGGCGCACATTCAGGACGACGGGCTGCAAGCCAACGAGCGCAGCCTCAGCGCAGAGTTGGCCGCCGAACAAGCCTCTAAAGCTGCAAAGGATATCTTCCAGATAGAGGCAGCAAACATCCTTGCAGATGAACTGGCCCTTATCCAAACCAGCACCCGACTGGCTCAACAGGTACTCTCTGGTTTTTCACGCCTCAAGGCAGGCTCGACTACGATTCCGCAATAGCCCGGGCCAGCCATTGCTGTGGCCGTGCCCCCGTTCGTCACGGAAATTGCCCGGCTCTTCGCGCCCTCATGCAGTCTGTCGCAAGCCCCGTGCAATTGAATCTGATACCTTCTACATTCTCTTCAACGGGCCACACATAGCGGCCCCAAACAGGAGAGAAACATGAACACCACCACCACAACACGCCTGACGTCCTTCGCTCTGGCAGCATTGCTGACCGTTGTGACCAACGGGTCCATGCTGCTGTCGTTCAACAGCGTTGCACAAGAAGCCACACTGGCCCAAAACAGCCAGGCCCCCATCGCCGTGACGTTAAACACGGTCACCGTTGTTGGACACCAGTCCTGACCCCATGAACGCACTTCTGTTGCTCATCGGCTGGTGCATCCTGTTTCTGTTGAGCTGGCCCGTGGCCGTATTGGCCCTAGTTGCCTGGCCCTTCGTCTGGTTGCTGTCCATTCCTTTGCGACTGATTGGAATCGGAGTGGGTGCCATATTGGCACTGATCAAGTCGATTCTGTTTTTGCCGGCAAGAATTCTGGGATACCGCCCGCACCGATAGCGCTTTGCCGGTCAGGCTTGCAACCTGATGGATCAAGTCACGCCGAGTTGGCAGCGCTAAAGCCTCGATTGCTACATAAATCATAGCTGCATACGGATATTCGACGAGGGCTATGGGTCAGTTTCATTCAACACGACCTGCCGAACATCAGGCAACCCGAACCGGCTTCTTGAACACCTGCTTTGCATGCCAATCCAAATTGGCCGGATGCGGCAAATACTCTTTGGCTGGCCGCAAGCCAATTGGCACGAAGGTTCGATCTACGTGCCCTACAGCTATCCCCAAATTAGTTCACAACTTGTGTGCTTTAGATGCCAGATAGCGAACCTGATTGGGTTGCTTCGCCGGTGTCAACTCAAAATGGTCCGGGAACTTCTTGAATAGTTTGGTTGAAGCGGCATTCTTGCCAATCAACTTTGCGCTGTGCAATTGCTTGACGATGTCACCGAGTGGCTGCACCTGTCCAGCTTCCAGCACAGGGGCAGCCCGCAGAATTTCCTCCAAAGTGACTTCAGTCTTTGCACCGCTCTTTGCCGCTGACTGAGCCTTCTTGGACGTGACTTTCTTTGCGGTGGGTTCTGCTGCGGCCGTTGAGGATGGCTTCTTGGCCACAGCTTTTTTTACCGGTGTTTTTTTCGCCGGCGTAGGCAATTCGTCCTTTGCCCGTCCCTTCACAAACTCTTTGCCAACAAAGAGCACTGAGTCATACGCGTGCACAGCCTCGGATGCCATCTTGGTTCGCTCGGACACGCAAATCATGCGGATGCCGCGCTCGCGCAGGCGCACGACCAACGGCACAAAATCTGCGTCACCCGAGCCAATCGCAATGACGGTTGGTTTTGGTGACTGGCAGGCCAGTTCCATCGCGTCCACCGCGAGGGCCACATCTGTAGTGTTCTTGGTCAGGGACAAATTTACAAAGGGACGTATGGCCCATGCCAGCATAGTCTGAGACAGGCCCTTGAGGTTCTCTGCGCTGCCATAGGCCCTGCGCACTGCCAGGCTGCCTTCGGTCGATTCAAGACTGGCGCACGCCTCTTCAATCCAGGCGGCTGAGGACAGGTTGTCAGCATCAATCAGAAAAACGATCATGGATTCATCCTTTCACCCAACTGAAATGCCCAAGACAGCCCAGCACAGTGAACTGTGAACGGCGTACAGATGACTCTTGTAGGGCTGCCAGCGAATGGGTGTATTGGTCAGGATGTCGAACAGGGTACTTTCCTTCTGGTCTGCAACGCCCCTGCCATAGGCGGCTTCACACACAAAGATTCCGGGCTTGTCTTCAACAATGCGGGCGTGGCTCCGCATCAGGATAACTTCTGCTTTGAGCCTTTTGTCTATGGTGACCTTGTCTCCCGCCATCGGCATCCGGATCTGAGCTTTGATTTGCTCCAGCACATCATCACTCATACCGATGCGACTCCTTGGATGTTTGGGGGTGCAGACCTTGGATGTTGGATCCCAAAAGTTGGGCCATGAGGCCAATGTTCAAAATCACAATGCCCAGGAGTGTCGTGGGCCAGCCTTGGGCCATAGATGGGCCACGGAAATCGTTGCTTGACACTCGTGAATATGGGTCCAATTTTGGGCC
This sequence comes from uncultured beta proteobacterium, assembly GCA_903853895.1. Taxonomy (GTDB): domain Bacteria; phylum Pseudomonadota; class Gammaproteobacteria; order Burkholderiales; family Burkholderiaceae_C; genus Allorhodoferax. Next base: position 31,449 of record CAINUX010000014.1, read on the forward strand.
AAGTACCAAAACGCATATTGGTCTTCAACAGAATTCATGCTCATGTGAGCACTGACTGTGCGGATTTACCTTGATTGGTGCGACTGGCGGGGATCGAACCCACGACCCTTGGCTTCGGAGGCCAATACTCTATCCACTGAGCTACAGTCGCAACACTTAAAAAAGACCGATATTCGAATTATCGCCGCAAGGGCGGAGGCTTCGGAGGCCCATACTCTATCTACTGAGCTACAGCCGCACGGCTGAATATGTCAACAGCGAGTATTTTCGCACAACCCCCGACAGTAAAAGCAATGCAATCAAACCGCGTTGCCTGGTGGCACTGCTTGAAACGGGCGGAGGTCTAAAGCTTGACCTGAAATGTCTTCGCAATCAAGGTCAATGCCTCTGGACTGTCCCATTCCCTGGCGCCGTAGTGCTTGTCCATCACCATGCCACGGGAGTCCACCAGCAGCGTGAGTGGCAGGCGATCAGCCCCCAGCATGTTTTCCAGAACGAGCTCGTGGTCAATGAAATTGCTGAATTGAATTTTGTAGGCCTTCAAAAACCCATTGGCCTTGACCGGGTAGTCATCTGTTGATACGCCAACAACATTGAACTGTTTTCCACCGTACTTGTGCGCCAGCCTTTGTAGCGAGCCTATTTCCTGTCGGCAAGGTCCACACCAACTGGCCCATACGTTGATAACCAGAGGCTTGCCCCGAAAGTCGGAAAAGCGCTTGGAAGGGCCGCCTGCCAGACCCTGCATACGGGTATCGCGCAACACACCGCCTACATCGACTTCGCCTGGCGTCCTTGCCAAAGGCTGCGTGCAGTAACCCACCAGCAGTAAAACCGCAACAGCAAAGTGTCTGGTTCGCGATTGCAGGATTTTTGGCATGGATTGCGTCGCGCGAGGGTGCTCAGGGGCGTACTTTACTGACCTGCAGCTTGATCCCGTTCGTGCCGACTTTGACCGTCTGCACAGATGACATCAAATCACCAGGCTCTGCCTGCGCCATGCCCGACTTGGAGATGCGGGCCTCCACTTCGACCTCGCTCGCCGCTGAAATGCGCGCCTGCGGGCTCATGGACAAGGAATCGTCCAGCGTGAATTTCAGTGGCAATTCGGAGGCACGGGCGCGCAACACAGCCACGGGCATGCGCGTGCCAGGCACGCGAGCGATCACCATCACGGTGTCACCGGGAGCAGCCTTGGCCTTCAGAGCAGCATCCAGATCGACCTGCCCACTAACGCTTGAGGCCGCACCTGCTTTTCCCTTGGTACCACCGGCGCTGGCTTCAGGCTTTTGAACAGGGAGCGCCTTCGCCGCCACTTTGGGTGCAGGTTTTCCGAGCGCCGCGTAGGCAGCATTAATGGATTCCTGCAGCATGCGGGAGTCGTCCGAGTCTGGTTCGACCTGTTGTGTCAAACTTTCCCAAATGCGTATGGCGGAGTCAAACTGGCCGCGACGGAAAGCAGCGGTCCCAGCGAGCCAGAGCGCCATGGCGTTTTGAGGGTCCACCCGTAGGGCCTTTTCGATCAACTGCGTTGGCTTGCCCGCAAATTCACCATTGGCGTTGGTAGCGGCCAAGTCGGCGTAGATCGCCAGGAGCTGTGCATCGTTGTCCAGAAATGCGCCAGCACGAACAAACGCCTGTTCGGCCTCCACATTGCGTCCGAGCATTTTGTAGGAACGTGCCAACATGGCCCAACCCTGCAGGTTTTCCGGTTCTTTCTCCAATTTCTGGGCCAGCCCCACCACCAGGCGGTCCATGTCCTGCGCCGTGGCTGCGTGTTGCGGGCCATTTGGCTCCAACGTCGCCGGACTACCTAGCAACGCATAGAGGCCGATAGCCGCAATTGGCAACACCAGTCCGATGGCCAGCATCGTTTTCCGGGGCGCGCGCAGGGTCGCCGAGTCGTCCGCCTCATTGGTGTCGTCAATCACTCGGCGTTGCAATTCGGCGCGGGCCTGTTCGTAGTCAGCCTGCTCAATCATATTGTCGACGCGGTCCTTTTCAAGCCGCGCCAACTGATCGCGAAAAATAGCGGTATTCAACTGGCGCCGTGAAATGCTTGAACCTGATGCCTTCAACAGGAACGGCCGAAACAACAACGCCAGTACCAGCACCAGTGCCAGTGCTGACACAACCCAAAATCCAGTCATTTTTCGCCTTCCTTGAGCAGCGCCTCGACGCGCTTGCTTTCTTCATCTGTCAAACCGCCGGTTGCAACTTCAGAATTGCGACGCCGCAAGTACACAAACAGGGCACCCACTCCCACGACCATCAACCCGAAAGGGCCTGCCCATAAAAGCCATGTAGTCGGCTTGACAGGAGGCCGGTACAGCACAAAATCGCCATAGCGGCTCACCATGAACTCCCTGATCTCCGCATCAGTCTTGCCCTGCTTGATCAGCGTACGCAACTCACGCCGCAAATCCATTGCAAGATCGGAGCGGGACCCCGCCAGCGACTCGTTTTGGCACACCAGACAGCGCAACTCTTCAGATATGGCGATCAGGCGTTGCTCGACAACCGGATCATCAGCCAGCAAAGTAGCTTCTTTGGCGGTCACTGCTCCACACGCGAGCAAGACCAACACCAGGGCGTAAAGATATCTCACGTTTTCTTCAACTCGTTGATGAGGGGGATGATCGTTTTCTGGAGCGCCTCGGTGGTGATCGGTCCAATGTGCTTGTAGCGGATGACTCCCGCCTTGTCTATCACATAGCTCTCCGGCACTCCATACACGCCGTAGTCGATGCCGACACGCCCATCGGCATCAAACGCGGTAATGTCGTAGGGATTGCCGCTGCGTTTCAGAACGCCCAGTGCGTCCTTGCGCTGGTCCTTGTAGTCCAGACCAATGAGGGGGGCTATCTGTGCACGGGCGAAATCCATCAGAACGGGGTGTTCCTGTCGGCAGGCCACACACCACGAGGCCCACACATTCAGCATCCATACTTTCCCTTTGAGGTCTTCGGGCGAGAACTGCAGCTCAGGCTGCTCCAACTGCGCAATCTTGAAAGCGGGTGCAGGTTTGTTGACCAGCGGAGAAGGAACCTCACGTGGATCCAGACGCAGCCCCACTGCAAGAAACCCCACCAGAACAGCAAACAGGACGAGCGGAATCAAAGCCTTCGCATTCATGGCTTTGCCCCTTGCAACGCTCCGGTCGACGCAGCGCCGGACTTAAGCCCCATTCGGTAGCGCCGATCAGAGACTGCAAACAATCCACCAAGGGCCATCAGCACGCACCCGCCCCAGATCCAGTCCACAAAGGGCTTGAAGTAGACCCGCACGGCCCACGCCTTGCCCTCCAGCGGTTCTCCCAGGGAGACGTAAACGTCGCGTGTAAAGCCGGCATCAATGGCGGCCTCGGTCATGGGCATGGTGGAAGAGAAATAGTTCCGCTTCTCGGGATACAGAATATTGGGAGCACCGCCGCCATGCGTAACTTCGAACTCACCACGCGCTGCGCTGTAGTTGGGACCGGTCACGTCTTTGACCCCAATCATCTTGAAGTTGTAACCGCCGACCAGCACCGTATCGCCTGGCTCCATGCGCACGTCTTGCTCTTCCTGAAACCCACCGACCATGGTTACGCCAAACACAAACACCGCGATTCCGAAATGGCCCAAGTGCATGCCCCAGAACGATGCTGGCGGGAAGCCCGCCTTCAGTCGCCGGGCCACCTGAATGACACCAGATGCAGCAATCCATACGGAAAGGGCCACACCCACAGCCGTCATCACGGTCCAGCCGCCCATCACGCGCGGCACCAATACGGCAGCGACGATTGCAAGGCCCGCGGGAATCCACATCCGCAGGGCGATGTCCTTGGCGTCTGCGTTCTTCCATTTAGCCAGTGGAACGGCCGCCATCAGAAATAACACTGGTGCCATCAGGGGCACAAACACGGCATTGAAATACGGCGGTCCGACGGAAATCTTGCCCAGCTTCAAGGCGTCGATCAGCAGCGGGTACAGGGTTCCGAGCAACACCGAGGCGCAGGCAACCACCAGCAATACGTTTCCAACCAACATCAGCGACTCGCGTGACACCAGGGCAAACTTTCCACCCAGCGCAACTTTTGGGGCACGCCACGCGAACAGTGCGAGCGAAGAACCGACCACCAAGAGCAACAGGATCAGGATGAAGACACCCCGTCGTGGATCGGTTGCAAAGGCATGGACAGATGTCAGCACCCCCGAGCGCACCAGGAAGGTTCCCAACAGCGACAGGGAAAAAGCACCAATGGCCAGCAGCACGGTCCAGCTCTTGAAACTGCCGCGCTTCTCGGTCACCGCCAGTGAATGCAGCAGCGCCGTACCCAGCAGCCAAGGCATGAATGAGGCGTTCTCAACGGGGTCCCAGAACCACCAACCGCCCCAGCCCAGCTCGTAATAAGCCCACCAGGATCCCAGTGCAATGCCCAGTGTCAGGAATACCCAGGCTGCAGTCGTCCAGGGACGCGACCAGCGCGCCCAGGCAGCGTCAAGCCGCCCCGACAAAAGCGCAGCAATGGCGAACGCAAAGGCCACAGCAAAACCCACATAGCCCATGTAGAGCATGGGGGGATGGAAGATCAGACCTGGGTCCTGCAACAGGGGGTTGAGGTCACGTCCATCTTGTGCAGCCGGCAGCAGGCGGTCAAATGGATTTGAGGTGAACAAAATAAACAACAATAGGCCCGACGTGACAAGCCCCAAGACACCAATCACCCGAGCGACCATGGCGTCGTCCAGCGTGCGCGAGTACTGCGCCACAGCGACCGTCCAGCCCGACAGCATGAACACCCACAACAACAACGAACCTTCATGGCCGCCCCAGACTGCGCCAAAGCGAAAAAGGGTTGGCAGTTGGGAATTGGAATGTGCCGCAACGTATTGCACCGAGAAGTCATTGACGTAGAAGCTCCACGCCAATGCAACAAAGGATGCCAGCATCAACAGGAACGAGACCTGCGCCGCAGGACGTGCCAGCACGATCCACTCGCGTCGTCCGTACTGAGCGCCAAAAACCGGAAGAATGCCCTGCACAAGGGACACGCACAACGCCAGAATCAGTGCAAATTGGCCGAGTTCAGGGATCATGGTGCGCTAGCGCCTTTCATCTTTTGGGCTTTATCCAAAGCGTCTTTGGCTTCGGGCGGCATATAGTTTTCGTCGTGCTTGGCCAGCACTTCGGTGGCAATGTATTCGCCGCCGCTTACTTGCTTGACCTGAACCACGGCGCCTTTGCCTTCCTTGAACAGATCGGGCAGTATGCCGGTGTAGGCAACAGGGATGTCTTGCGCCATATCCGTGATGACAAAGTGCACGGTCAGGTTGTCACGGCGTAGCGAGCCCTCCTTGACGAGCCCGCCAATGCGAAATTGCTGTGACTTGGGGGCTTTGCCAGCGAATACATCGCTGGGCGTGACATACAGGGCAATGTTGCTATTGAGTGCATTCAAGACCAGTGCTGAGGCAATGCCCACTGCGACGAGTCCACCGCCGATCATGGCAGCGCGTTTCTTCCAATTTTTCACTTCTGTTCCATTTCCAGTTTTTCAGCCGCCACTTGCCGACGCAAAGTTCGCACAATATCGCTATGACGCTTGCGGATGAGAAAAGGTTCCGCCACAAAGGCAAATGCACACGCACCAAAGCTGCCCCAAACATAAAGGGCGTAACCGCCCATGGCAAAAAATTCTGCCGGGGAGTTCCAGTTCATGGGTTTACCTCCTTCAAATTTTTGACCCACTCGGTGTGCGCCTCGCGCTCAAGAATGATGGCGCGCACCCTTGTCAGGGCGATGGCAATTGAGTACATCCACAGACACAGCGCCATCAGCAACATGCCCCACAACATGGTCGCGGCCATGGATGGTGATTTGTTGATGGAAACGGATGCCCCCTGGTGCAACGTGTTCCACCACTTGACCGAGAAATAGATGATGGGCACGTTGATCACGCCCACCAGCGCCACTATGGCACCCGCTTTGTCGGCCCGCCTTGGATCGTCGATAGACGCCTGCAGCGACATGAAGCCGAGGTACAAAAAGAACAGAATCAGTTCGGATGTCAATCGGGCGTCCCATACCCACCAGGTGCCCCACATGGGTTTGCCCCAAAACGCGCCGGTCCATAGGGACAAAAATGCCATCAGGGCTCCAGTTGGCGCGAGGGCCTGGGCCATCATGCTCGACAGCCGGGCATTGAGTGATAAACCCATGGCTGCCCAACCAGCCATGACCATGTAGATGAACATCGACATCCAGGAGGTCGGAACGTGGATAAAGATGATGCGGTAGCCCTCACCTTGGGTGGCATCGGTGGGGGCAACAAAAAAGCTCAGCCACAGGCCCGCAGCACCGAACGCGGCAGCGAGTGCCCAAAACCACGGAATCATCTTGCCCGCCAGCGGATAGAAGGCATGCGGGCTGGAGAATTTAAACCAGTTGATCAGTCGATTACTCATTCCAATGCAATCCTCAAAGCAGCCGTGGCGGCCCACGGCGCAAACAATGCAGCCAGAATCAAAATGGCTGCCAGCAAAGACAGGTGCCCCCCGGCGCCCAGTCCCGAAATATGGGACTCCACCGCCCCCGCACCAAAAATAAGGGCTGGCACATACAGGGGTAACACCAGCAGGCTCAGCAATACCCCGCCTCCCCGCACACCCAGAGTGAGTGCAGCGCCAATGGCCCCAATCATCGACAGCAAGGGCGTGCCCAGCAACAGCGCCAGCATCAGAACACCCAATGCCCCGGTATCCAGATCAAACTGAATACCCAGCACGGGCGCCATCAACACCAGCGGCAGGCCGCTGACCAGCCAATGCGCCGCCACTTTTCCCACAACCAACCATACCAGAGGCGTTGGCGATATGGCCATTTGCTCCAGCGTACCGTCTGCATGGTCGGCCGCAAACATGCGCTGCAGCCCCAGCATAGTGGCTAGCAATGCGCCAACCCACAACACGCCCGGCGCAATCTTGCGCAACAGCGCAGGCTCTGGTCCGATACCCAGCGGAAAGAGACTGCTGACAATGACAAAGAAGAACAGTGCAGTCAAGACTTCACTTTTGCGCCGCATCACCATCAGTAGGTCGCGCCGCACGATGGCCCACATGGCATTCATAGTTGAACGACCCGTCCACCAGAAATCGGCATGGTCTGGTGGCTGGTGAGAACGGCCATGCCACCACCTGCAATGTGCTCCTGGATCAAGGTGGACAAGAGGTCGACGGCTTTGACGTCCAGTGCGGTGAAGGGCTCGTCCAAGACCCACAACTTGGCGCGCCGGGTGGCCAGCCGTGCCAGCATGACACGCCGCTTTTGCCCGGCAGACAGCACGCGTACCGGCAATTCCTCACGCCCCTTGAGGCCAAAACGGTAGAGGGCTGCGAGGGCGTTGACCTCGAGCAGTTCCGCTCCGTCCATTGCCGCTGCGAACGACAGGTTTTCGAGCGCGGTGAGATCTTCCTTCAAGGCGCCATGGTGTCCAAAGAACAGCAGGTTCTGCCGGTAGGGCGAATCCGCATGCTGAATGGGCTGACCGCACCAGCGAATTTCCCCTTCCGCCGGATGCGACAACCCAGCCAAAAGCCTGAGCAGACTGGTTTTGCCAGCACCGTTTTCCCCGCGCACGTGCAACCACTCGCCCACATCCACGGCAAGGTCCAGTTTGGCAAACAGTCGGCGTTCACCGCGCACGCAGGTTAAGCCGTGTGCGCTCAGCATGAAACGAAATGGGAAGTCAAAGTGAGCACAGTCGCGCCAGAATGATTGGTACACCCCTCACAAACGGGGCAACGGTGGCCATTGTAGTCACTGGCCTTGCCCCTAATTTGACACATGTCAACGAGTTCGTAAGCAGTTGTGGAGAGGCTTTTCCGCTCGAATACCGGGCAGGCGGGCCAACCCCAGACACGTCTCTCCGGTTCCCCGCCCGCTATAATCGCCCGTTCTTTCCGCGCCCGCACCTGACACCACTTGAGGATCCCATGAGCCACAACAGCAACGCCACTGTTCACGACGAGGCCCACACCGGCCCGATCAAAACTCCCAAGCAATTGTTGCTGGCGGTCTTGTTTTCCTTCGTGGTGCCTATTTTTGTGATCATCGGCCTGGTTTATTTCGTGACTTCGGCCAACAAACCCCAGGCAGGGTCGGTGGATCCGGAGCAAGCCGTGGCGGCGCGCATCCAGAAAGTCGGCACAGTGGAGATCCGTGATGCCAACCGTGCCATGAAAACCGGTGAACAGGTTTTCGGGGCGCAGTGCACCGCCTGCCACACCTCGGGTGCAGCCGGCGCACCCAAGATTGCAGATGCAGCCGCGTGGGGCCCGCGCATCAAGACCGGATTTGACGCGCTACTGAATTCCGCACTGAAAGGCAAAAATGCCATGGGCGCCCAAGGCGGCGGCGATTTTGATGACTTTGAAATCGCCCGTGCCGTCGTTTACATGGCCAATGCGAGCGGCGCCAAATTTGCCGAACCCGTGAAGCCTGCTGCGCCAGCCAAATAGTCGGCGACAGGATTCACGTCACCAGCCGGCCCTTTGAGCCGGCTTTTTTGCGCCTGCCAAAGGAAGTGCTTAGAAAAATCCAACGCTAGCCCACGTGAATTCAGCACATATCGCTATACTATTTATAGCGATATGTGATTCAACGCCGGACTTACAACATAGCCGTACAGGATCGGCAGATCCTCCCGTGACACCGGTTGCACGGTCCACAAACCGTCCTCAACCGCCTGCGCCGCCAGTGCAACGTCTTGCGTATGCACCAGTCCAAATCCGAGCGGAGATTCCAGATAGAGCCAGCCGTGTTCATCCATCAGACACCCGATGCAATGGGTGGGCAGGTCGGTATGGGTGCGCAGCGAGAAGTCCGCCTGAACACGCCAAACCCAGGGTGTCGCGGCCAGCTCAACAAACACCCGTTGCGGCCCGTTCTGAAAAAACCAATTCCCCTGACTGTCGGCCATGTAGTTGCGCTGGATGAACGCGATGAGCTTCTCGTGCGACAGCAGGGAGCCCTTGGCACCAGGCGGCCCGTTCGTAAAGGCGCCCAGAGCCTGGGCTCGGTCATCACGCATGTACCAGTTGCCCCGCGCATCGAGTCCCAGCCAGCCATAGCAGTCGGGCACATTGGGCCATTTGGCCATGGCTTGTTTGACGATGTCATCCATGGCTGAGTCCCGCCGAACTGCAGGTATGTTGCTGCAGCCACCCACCCACCACTTCAGGCAATGGCCGGACATGACCGGGAAAGCGGCCGTGCGCAAATCCTACGTGTCCACCGTGCGCCGGTTGCCACAAAGTGACGTGGGAGCCCACTTCGCGCTGTGTCGGCAAACACCAGGCCGGTACAAAAGGGTCGTTGCGCGCGTTGACCACCAAGGCCGGAATCCTGATCTGGCGCAAATGGGGCTTGGCCGACGCGCGCAACCAGTAGTCCTCGGTGTTTTTGAATCCATGCACGGGTGCAGTAAACACGTTGTCAAAGTCATACAGGTCTTTGGCCTGGAGCATGGCCTGCCGATCGAAAAGCCCCGGGTGCTGTTTCAGCTTTCGAAGGGCCTTGGGTTTCATGGTGTTCAGGAACATACGGGTGTAGACCAGCCGGTTGAATCCCTGCCCTATCGCCCGGCCACCCGCCGCAAGGTCTATGGGCGAACTTATGGCCGCCACAGCCGAAACCAACTGATCTGCGGACGCCCCCATTTCCTGCGCCCAGCGCAACAGCGCATTGCCACCTAGTGAGATGCCAACCGCGACGATGGGTCCCGAATGCAAGTCCCGAAACCGCTGCAACACCCAGGCAATCTCGGTATGGTCCCCGGAATGGTAGGCCCTGGGCCCGAGATTGAGCTCACCGCTACAACCACGAAAGTGCGGCACAGCGAAGGCCATGCCGTGCTGGCGCGCAAAGTCGGCGAAGGCCTGTGCGTAGTGGCTCCCGGATGAGCCCTCCAGTCCATGAAAGAGGACCAAGAGGGTCGATTCGGATGGAGCCGGTTGCTGACCCTGACTTGCCACGGCGAGCGGGCGATTGGGCTTGAGCCAGTCCACGTCAATGAAGTCGGTGTCGGGCGTGGTCCAGCGCTCGCGCCGATACAGGGGAAGGTCGTCGACCACCCGCCGGGCATAAAGGGCTGGCCAGATGGTCTGGAGGTTGCCACCAGGCAACCATCTCGGCGCTACATAATTCATAGCATAAGTCATAGCAAATACGGGGCTAGCGGCTCATCTGACCTAATGCAGGACTTGGGGTGCCTGGTTTATTTCCTGCACCTCGTCTTGTGTGCCGGGACTGGCGTGGTGTGCCACCAGTCGCCACCCACGGGGGGTGTGGTGGTAGACGTTCGTTGCCAATACAAAGGCATGAACCGGCCCTTCGCTGGTCATGACGTCAATACGCTCCAGCACGCTGTGCACGGCACTGGCGACCGAATCGATGCGCCGGATGGCCTCGGGCTGGACATGGATAGAGCCCTCGTGACCGAAGATGGCGTCAAACGCCGCGCGGATGGCGCCCGCACCCACCACCCGGGGTCCTCCGGGATGAATGCAGACAATATCGTCCTCATCCGCCCAGCAGGCCATCAGCTTTTCAATGTCAGCAGACTGGAGCGCTTCGTAGAAAGCGGCTTCAATCTCATCGGGTGAGCCGCCGAGTGTCGCGGCGCGCTGTCGTGCTTTGGGCATTGATGGGGGCAGTTGGGGAGATGGCTTCATTTTGCCGTGTTTATGCAAGCGCTGCGTGCCCTCTTGTTTCCCTTCGCAACAATCCCCATGTATGCTTGCATCGTCAACCTGATGGAGACCGTGATGAAGACCTGGATTTTGGCTTTGCTGACAGCGACCGCACTGACGGGCTGCGGCTACAACGACTTTCAACGACTGGACGAAGAGACTAAATCGGCGTGGAGCGAGGTGCTGAACCAGTACCAGCGACGCGCCGACCTGGTGCCCAATATTGTGGCCACTGTTAAGGGAGAGGCGAACTTTGAGCAGGAGACGCTGACCAAGGTTGTTGAGGCCCGCGCCAAGGCGACGTCAATGCAGGTGACGCCGGATACTTTGAACAACCCCGAGGCGCTCCAGAAGTTTCAGTCCGCACAGGGCGAGCTCAGTGGTGCGTTGAGCCGCTTGATGGTCGTGAGTGAACGCTACCCCGACCTCAAGGCCAACAAGGGTTTCAGCGACCTGCGCGTGCAACTGGAGGGCACCGAGAACCGCATAACCGTGGCTCGCAATCGCTACATCAAGTCGGTTCAGGAGTACAACGTGCTGGCCCGCAGCTTTCCCAGCAACCTGACAGCCATGGCGTTCAGCTACCAACCCAAGCCAGCGTTTGCGGTGGAGAACGAAGCAGCGATCTCGGCCCCTCCCGTCGTTGATTTCAACAAGAAGTAGCGAGTCTCTGTGTTGCTCCGTTGGTTTTGCGGGCTGCTCGTATGGCTGGTTGCCTTGGGCGCCAGCGCACAGGGTGTGCTCCCGGTTCCGGCGCTTTCAAGCCACGTGATCGACAGCACCGCGACGCTGAGCGGCGCGCAGCGGGAGGCACTGGATAACAAGCTGGCGGCATTTGAGTCATCCAGTGGCGCCCAAGTTGTCGTCCTCATGGTGCCCACCACCCAGCCAGAGGACATCGCCAGCTATGCCCAACGAATCGGTGACGCGTGGAAAATTGGACGCAAAGGCGTCGGGGATGGTTTGCTGCTAATCATCGCCAAGAATGACCGCAAGATTCGCGTCGAGGTTGCCAAGTCACTGGAAGGTGCCATTCCGGATCTCGCTGCCAAACAAATCATCGACTCCGCCATCACGCCACGCTTCAAGCAGGACGACTATGCCGGCGGAGTTGATGCCGGCGTGGACCGGATCATGGGCTTGATCAGGGGTGAGGCTTTGCCTGCCCCCGCAGCGCAGGTGGGCGAGGGAATGACATTGGATGATTTCCAGTGGGGTCCTATGCTGGCGTTCCTGTTTTTTGCCGTCATGATCGGTGGCGGCATCGCCCGCAAGGTGCTCGGCAACAAGCTGGGTTCGCTGGTGACTGGCGGCCTGGTTGGGCTGTTTGTCAATTCTTTGACCGCCAGTCTGCTGTTGGCCATCTTGGCGGCTCTGGCTGCCTTGGTCTTTACTCTGGTCAGCGGTGTAGGGCGCAGCTTTCGCGGTACGGGAGGTGGTGGCTTTGGTGGGTCAGGATCGGGTGGTGGCTGGAATTCCGGGAGCGATTCCGGGGGTGGCGGTTTCAGTTCAGGTGGGGGTGGGGACTTTGGGGGCGGTGGAGCCTCGGGGGATTGGTGATGTTGGAACGTGTCAAACGCCTTGTACGCCACCGCTGGATGGAGGATTCCAGCCGTCTCATGGACTCCGCGGCCATTCAAAGGCTCAAGCAAAGAGTCGCCGATAGCGAGACTCAGCACTGCGGTGAGGTCCGTATCTGCATTGAGAGCGGTCTGCCCACCAGCTACTTGATGCGGCCCGGAGCGATCCGCACCATTACCCGCCAGCGCGCACTCTCCCAGTTTGGCAAGCTGCGCGTCTGGGATACCGAGCACAACAATGGCGTTCTGATCTACCTGTTGCTGGCTGAGCGCTCCATTGAGCTGGTGGCAGACCGCGGACTCAACCAGTTTGTGACACCGCAAGAGTGGTCGAACATGGTGGCGAAACTGGGTGAGGCATTGCGCGACGGTCGATATGAAGATGGCCTGGCACAAGCGGTGGATGAGGTTTCACAGACACTGCGGCAGCACTTTCCAATGCAGGAGCGACAAGTGCGACCGAACGAACTGCCGGATCAGCCCGTCCTGTCCTGATTGCCGGGATTTCGGACACCAAAAACAAAACCGCCCGAAGGCGGTTTTGAATGCGAGTGCAAATCGGCTTACTTCTTCTGACGGAACTTGCGTAGCGCTGCAATTTGGGCAGCAATAACAATGAGTTCAGATTGGACGGTGGCCATGTCAATTTCGCTTTTGGCGTTCTTGAGGGCTTCTTCGGCCAATGCTCTGGCTTCGTTGGCTTTTTCTTCGTCGAGGTCCTTGCCACGAATGGCCGTGTCGGACATAACGGTCACACAGTTAGGCTGCACTTCCAAAATGCCGCCAGCCACAAAGACGAATTCTTCTGTGCCGTCGGCCTTTTCGATGCGCACCGAACCAGCCTTGATGCGGGTAATCAGGGGCGTATGGCGGGGATAGATGCCGAGTTCTCCGGCTTCACCGGGCAGCGCCACAAACTTGGCCTCGCCCGAGAAGATAGACTCTTCAGCACTGACAACATCAACGTGGATGGTGTTCATGGTTTACCGCCGATCAGATTTTCTTGGCTTTTTCGAACGCTTCGTCGATGGTGCCGACCATGTAGAAGGCCTGCTCGGGCAAGTGATCGCACTCGCCATTCACAATCATCTTGAAGCCGCGAATGGTCTCAGCCAGGGTGACGTACTTGCCAGGGGAGCCGGTAAACACCTCAGCCACGTGGAACGGCTGGCTCAGGAAACGCTGGATCTTGCGCGCGCGGGCCACGGCCAGCTTGTCTTCAGGGGCCAAGTCGTCCATGCCCATGATCGCGATAATATCGCGCAGTTCGCGGTAGCGCTGCAGGGTACCCTGCACAGCGCGTGCGGTGTTGTAGTGGTCTTCACCCACCACCAGCGGATCCAGCTGGCGGCTGGTGGAATCCAGTGGGTCGACCGCAGGATAAATACCCAGCGAAGCGATGTCACGGGACAGCACCACGGTGGAGTCCAAGTGGGCGAACGTGGTCGCAGGGGATGGGTCAGTCAAGTCATCCGCTGGCACGTAAACGGCCTGAATGGATGTGATGGAACCCACCTTGGTCGACGTAATACGCTCTTGCAGACGGCCCATTTCTTCGGCCAGTGTGGGCTGGTAACCCACGGCGGAGGGCATACGGCCCAGCAGCGCGGACACTTCGGTACCGGCCAGTGTGTAGCGGTAGATGTTGTCCACGAAGAACAGCACGTCCTTGCCTTCGTCACGGAAGGACTCGGCAATGGTCAGACCGGTCAGAGCCACGCGCAGACGGTTGCCTGGGGGTTCATTCATCTGACCGTACACCATGGCCACTTTGGACTCGGGCAGGTTCTCAAGATTCACAACGCCGGAATCGGCCATCTCGTGGTAGAAGTCGTTGCCTTCACGGGTACGCTCACCCACACCAGCAAACACGGACAAGCCGCTGTGTGCCTTGGCGATGTTGTTGATCAGCTCCATCATGTTCACAGTCTTGCCCACGCCGGCACCACCGAACAGACCCACCTTGCCGCCCTTGGCAAACGGACACACCAAGTCAATCACCTTGATGCCGGTTTCCAGCAGTTCTTGGGAAGGGCTCAGTTCGTCGTATGCGGGGGCCTTGCGGTGAATAGACATTGTCAACTCAGCACTGACGGGGCCACGCTCGTCGATGGGCGCACCCAGCACGTCCATGATGCGACCCAGCGTGGCGGTACCCACGGGCACCATGATGGATTGAGCCGTGTTCTTGACGATCATGCCGCGGCGCAGTCCGTCGGACGAGCCCAAGGCAATCGTGCGCACAATACCGTCGCCCAGTTGCTGCTGCACCTCAAGGGTCAGCGCAGAGCCGTCCATCTTGAGTGCGTCATAGATCTTTGGCATCTTATCGCGTGGAAACTCCACGTCGACCACGGCGCCAATACACTGAACAATCTTTCCCTGAACGCCTGCGTTCACATTTGCTTGAGCCATTACGTTTGCTCCAAAAATAAATTCGTTTAAACCGCTGCTGCGCCTGCCACAATTTCCGAAAGTTCTTTCGTAATTGCCGCTTGCC